>CAVDWI010000027.1:0-16401 GCA_963612485.1 Barnesiella intestinihominis | reverse complement strand
GGGCTACGCCGAGCCGTTCAAGGCGCGGGGGCTGCCGATCTACGCCTTCGGGCTCAGTTTCGACTCCGCGACGCGGCAGTTCGTCGAGGGCAAGGTCGAGAAGATCCAGTAGTCGTGGCGCGGCGAATCGTCACCTACGGTGCTGAGATTCGCTCCCGTGCAAATGCGGGAGCATTTTGACGCGGTGGCATCTCTTTCTGCAGACATACGCGAGCCGCTTGTCGTGTATGCGGGCAAGACTCAGGGGGGGCTTGCGGCGAACTTTGCGGATACCTCGCGTTGGTGCGTGTAGACCTTACAGACTTCGCGGCGGATGTTCGCCAAGGCGGGGGTCTTCCTGTCGTGCAAGGCAAGAAATCCCTGGAGTCTTCCATGCCCTACTTGGATTCCAAGACGGGTCGCGACTCTTTCAAGGAACAGGACGCCAGCCGCGATGAGGCGGAGGCGCAGGGCGGGCTTCGTGGGGCCGGGAAGCGACAGAGCAAGGATGCGCTTCTCGAAGTCCAGCCAGATGTCATACGCTTCCTTCGCGATCGTCCGCCAGATTGCATCTTGGTAATTTCGACACGTCTCCCACGGCCAGCAGCGGCAGCCGGCGTAGTGAATCGACTTTATGTACCCGTCGAACCCATGGCACTCGTATGTGAAAAGTCCCCAACCACTCGGGAGCAAGGTCTTGCGTCCGAAGCAGACTCGGTTCAGCGTCGTCTGGTCCGGGAGGGGAACGTCGGGGTTCTCGGCGGCGAACGCAAAACACTTCTCGACGATGTTCTCCGCGCGAAAGGCGGCAAGGTTCATGACAAGAAGGCCGGAGCACAAGTATGTCGCCGAATCGAACTCGACACCGTGCCTCTGGCACCAGGATTCATCGAAGTCTAGGCCTTTCATTTGTGGGTCGCGATGCCCCGCCAAGAGGGCGTTCGAATCGGCGAAAGCCTCCAGCATCTCATGCGGGTCGGCGACGAAAAGCATGTCGCAGTCGGAATAGATGCAGCGGTCAACATTCGGCAACAGGTCGGGAATCAGAAGCCGCGCCCAAGCCGCCCGCGACCCGTTCCATTTTCTGAATTTCGCGAAAAGGGACATGTCGATGCGATGGCGCACGAGCGAGACCTTCACGTTTGCCTTCGCGGCGATGCTGTCGATGAATGCGGCGTAACTCGTCCAGGACGACTCATCTATGCCGCAGTCGAGGACATGGAGGGATACCACCCCCCGTGCGGCGTAGACGGCGCTTCCTGATGCGACGGTGAGTCGGCGGAGAAAGTTCTGGTCGGAGGCGAAGACGATGTGCAGGGGCGATTCGGTCTTACTGGATGTCGTATTCATGGTGTGGCAGAACGCATACATTATACCAAAAAAGAAGCCGCTCCGGCGGCTTGGTCGGGTGTCACCCACGGCGCATTGCCGCGCCATTATCGCGAAAATCAATCGGTTTTTTTGGTATAATATGTGCGTATGAATCTGTTGAAATGTCTGTTAGGAACGAAGAACGACCGCGAACTGAAGAAGTTGTGGCCGGTCGTTCGTGAAATCAACCGAATCGAAGAGGAATATCAGGCGAAGGGCTTTACCGACGAGGACTATCCGAAGATGACGGAAGCGTTCCGTCAGCGCGTCCAGAAAGGCGAATCCCTCGACTCGATCCTGCCCGAGGCGTACGCGCTCGTGAAGAACGCCTGCCGACATCTCGTCGGCACGACGGAGGAGGTCTGCGGTCACGTGCTGACGTGGAACATGGTCCCGTTCGACGTGCAGCTCATCGGCGGCATCGTGCTGCACCAGGGGAAGATCGCCCAAATGCAGACGGGCGAGGGCAAGACGTTGGTCGCGACCCTCCCGCTCTATCTGAACGCCCTCGCGGGCAAGAACGTGCAGCTCGTGACGGTGAACGACTATCTCGCGAAGCGCGACTCCTCGTGGATGGGGCATCTCTACCGCTACCTCGGCCTGACGGTCGGGTGCATCCAGAACTCGATGGATTCCGAGGAGCGCCGCGTCCAATACGCCTGCGATATCACCTACGGGACGAATTCGGAGTTCGGCTTCGACTACCTGCGCGACAACGGCATGGCGCAAAGCCCCGAGCAGGTCGTGCAGAACGGGCATAACTTCGCAATCGTGGACGAGGTTGACTCGATTCTCATCGACGAGGCGCGTACGCCGCTGATCATCTCGGGACCTGCGACGATGTCCACGAGCCACGTCTACCAGGAAATCAACCCGCTCGTGTCGGCGATTGTACATGTCCAGACGTCGATGTGCAACGACCTCATTCAGGAGGCGAAGAAGGCACTTGAGAGCGGCGACACACAGAAGGCGAAGGACAGGATCTACCAGGTCTACCACTCGATGCCGAAGCACAAGCAGCTCATGCACATGCTGGAAGACCCGTCGGCGCGGAAACTGCACGAGGACGTGGAGATGCAGATGCTCTCCGAGATGTACAAGGAACACGCGCAGACGCTGAAGGGCGAACTCTACTTCACAATCGACGAGCGGACGCGTGAAGTCGCGCTGACGGACAAGGGGTGCGAGAAGATCTGCCCGTCCGACCCGACGCTGTTCGTCCTGCCCGACCTTGCCGCGCAGATGAGCGCGATCGACGGCGACGCGGCGCTTTCGGACGCCGAGCGGCTTGAACGCCGCCGCGACACGCAGTCGGCGTTCATGGAAAAGAGCGAGCGCGTCCATGTCGTCGATCAGTTGCTCCGCGCCTACTGCCTCTACGAGAAGGACGTCGATTACGTCGTTCAGGACAACCACGTCTACATCGTGGACGAGTTCACGGGGCGCGTTCTGCCCGGCCGCCGCTGGTCGGACGGCCTGCACCAGGCGGTTGAGGCGAAGGAGGGCGTGGAGATCGAGAAGGAGTCCCAGACGCTCGCGACGATTACGATTCAGAACTACTTCCGTCTCTACAGGAAACTCTCCGGCATGACCGGCACGGCGGAGACCGAGGCGCGCGAGTTCAAGGACATCTACAAGCTCGACGTGGTGGCGATACCGACGAACAAGCCGGTGCGCCGAATCGACGGCAACGACCAGATCTACCGCACCCAGCGCGAGAAGTTCAAGGCGATCATCGCCGACGTGGCGAAGCGGCACGAGAAGGGGCAGCCCGTGCTGCTCGGCACGGTGACGGTCGATACCTCCGAAATCCTGTCGCGGATGCTGAAGATTGCGCGAATTCCGCACGAGGTGCTGAACGCGAAGAATCATGCCCGCGAGGCGGAGATTGTCTCGCTCGCCGGCATGCGCGGTGCGGTGACAATTGCGACGAACATGGCGGGGCGCGGCACGGACATCAAACTCGGCGAGGGCGTGACCGACCTCGGCGGCCTGCACGTCATCGGCTCGGAACGCCACGAATCGCGGCGAATCGACCGCCAGTTGCGCGGCCGATGCTCGCGTCAGGGCGACCCCGGTTCGAGTCAGTTCTTCATCTCGCTCGAAGATTCGCTGATGCGGCTCTTCGGCTCGCAGAAACTGTCGGGCATCATGCAGCGGCTCGGGCTGAAGGAAGGCGAGGTGATGGAGCACCGCTGGCTGAACAAGTCCGTCGAGACCGCCCAGCGGCGCGTCGAGCAGCAGCACTTTGCCGTGCGCAAGCGGACGCTCGAATACGATGACGTGATGAACCGCCAGCGGTCAATCGTGTACGAACTGCGCGGGCGCGTCCTCAAGGGAACGCCGGAGGAAGTCCACAACCTCATCCTCGACGTGATGAACGACCTCGTGATGACACAGGCGGAGCGCTATCTCTTCAGCGAGAAGGACGCGAGCCTCGAAGACTTCATGAACTGGCTGGGCGTCACCTTCCCGGTCACCGTGACGGAGGAGGAGATGCGTCCGCTCGTGGGCGAGCCGCAGAAGGCGGGCGAACTCGTGATGAAGCGCGTGGAGGAGGCCTACGAGGCGAAGTGTGCGAGCGAAGACCCGGCGGTTCTGCCGTTCATGGAACGCGGCGTTTTCCTTCAGGTCATCGACCGCGAGTGGCAGGACTACCTGCGGGCGATGGACGACCTCCGGCAGGGCGTGAACCTCCGCGCCTACGGTCAGCGCGACCCGCTGGTCGAATACAAGAAGGAGGCGTTCTACATGTTCGAGACGCTGATGACGACCGTGAAGTCGAAGGTCGTGTCGGCGGAGTTCAGGAGCGCGACGGCGATGCGCATGCAGCGCGCGCTCGCGGCGATGGGGCGACCCGTGAGGGTCGTGACGAACGCGGCGGAAGTCGCCGGCGCGGATGCGCCGACGGACGAGCCGCCCGCCGCCGCGAATCCGCCCGCCGCGCCCGTTCGGACGGTTGCCGACGTCTTTGCGTCCATGATGTCCACCGCCGGGCGAAGCGCGATGTCGCGCACGGCGGCGGCGACTTCTCACGAAAACGGGAAGCCCATCGGGCGAAACGATCCCTGTCCGTGCGGGTCTGGGAAGAAATACAAGAAGTGCTGTGGAAGGAGCCTCATATGACAAGTGCAATCATTCTGGCGGCGGGCAAGTCGGAGCGCATGGGCGCGGGAACGGACAAGGCGTTCCTCTCGCTCGTGAACAAGCCCGTTGTGGCGTGGAGCCTGCTCGCGTTCGAGCGGTGTCCCGAAATTGACCGGATTGTACTGGTCGTCCGCAAGGATCAGCAGATTGCGGCAAAGGCCGTCGTGCGGATGTTCGGCATTTCGAAGTTGCAGACGATTGTCGCGGGCGGCAACCGTCGGCAGGATTCGGTTCAGGCGGGGCTTGCCGCGTGTGACGTCGATACGCGCTTCGTGGTCGTGCACGACGGGGCGCGGCCGTGCATCACCTCCGACGTGATTGGCGAGGTCGTCAAGCTCGTGAAGCGCACCCCGGCGGTGACGGTCGGCCGCCGCGTGATCGACACGATCAAGCGCATTGAGAAGGGCACGACCGTCTCGGCGACGGAAGACCGCAGCCGCCTCTGGAGCGTACAGACGCCGCAGGCGTTTCAGGTCAAGGTCCTGCGCGACGCCTACAAGGCCCTTGAGCCGAAGAAGGAAGTCTCGGACGACTGCCAGGCGGTCGAACTCCTCGGTCAGCCCGTGAAAGTCTACGAGACCCGCCGCCCCAACTTCAAGATTACCACGGTGGAAGATCTTCAGCTCGCTTCGGCTTTTCTCAAGTAGGGAGGACTGAAACCATATGCAACCGCGCCTCTTCGCCATACTCGGTGACATTCACGCCAATCTCGACGCCCTTCGGGTCGTCCTGGATGACTGCCGCCGCGAAGGGGTGACGGACTTCCTCTGCACGGGCGACGTGGTCGGCTACAACGCCTGCCCGCATGAGTGCATGGCGATCGTCCGCGAACTGGGCTGTCCCGTGGTGAAGGGCAATCACGACCACTACGTCTCGTCGCGGCAGAACCTGAATGACTTCAGTCCGAATGCGGCGACGGTTGTCGAGTGGACGCGCAAGCAGCTCTCGCCCGAGGAAATCCTGTGGCTTCGGGACCTGCCGTTCGTCAAGACGGCGATGGGCGTTTCAATCGTCCACGCGACGATGGATAACCCCGAGAGTTTCGGTTACGTGTTCGACCACCTTCAGGCGGAGTCGAACTTCATCTGCCAGAAGACGCCGCTCTGTTTCTACGGGCATACGCACTGTCCGATGATTTTCGAGAAGCAGATGGGCGGCATCTACCGAATCGACCCGCAGGACTTCACGCTGCCGATCGGGCGGAAGTATTTCATCAACGTCGGCTCGGTCGGTCAGCCGAGGGACGGCGACCCGCGCGCGGCGTATGTCACCTACGATCCGGCGAAACGGACGGTGCGCTTCCATCGGCTTGAATACGACGTTGCCGCCGCGCAGGAGCGCATTCGCCGCGCGGGTTTGCCCGAGCGCCTCGCGGAACGCCTGGCCCTCGGCCAGTAAAAGGAGAACAGGCATGAGAAAGGGAATCATTCTTGCCGGAGGGGCTGGTACGCGGTTGCATCCGCTGACGTTCGTCGTTTCCAAGCAGCTTCTGCCCGTCTACGACAAGCCGATGATCTACTATCCGCTCTCGACGCTGATGCTGTCGGGCATCCGGGAGGTGCTGATCATCTCGACGCCGACGGACTTGCCGATGTTCCGGCGGTTGCTGGGCGACGGCTCCTCACTCGGAATGAAGTTCTCCTACAAGGTTCAGGAGAAGCCGAACGGCCTCGCCCAGGCGTTCGTGCTCGGGCGGGACTTCATTGGCGATGACGACGTCTGCCTCGTGCTCGGTGACAACATCTTCTACGGTGCGGAACTGCCGCGTATGCTCAGGGAGACGAACGCATCCGTCGCGCCGACCGTCTTCGGCTACCGAGTCGCCGACCCCGAACGGTACGGGGTCGTCGAGTTTGACGCGGACGGTCACGCCATCTCGCTTGAGGAGAAGCCCGCGAAGCCGAAGTCGAACTATGCGGTCGTGGGGCTTTACTACTATCCGAACGACGTGGTGGAAATCGCCGCGAACCTGAAGCCGTCCGCACGCGGCGAATACGAGATTACCGACGTCAACCGTGCCTATCTCGTCGACGGACGGCTCTCGGTGAAGACGATGGGGCGCGGCTATGCGTGGCTCGATACGGGGACTCACCAGTCCCTCGCGGACGCGACGAACTTCGTTCGGGCAATTATCGAGCGTCAGGGGCTGCAGATGAGTTGCATTGAGGAAATTGCGTGGGACAACGGCTGGATTACCGACGAGCAGTTGCGCCGTCTCGCCGAGAGTTACGGCAAGTCGGGTTATGGCAATTATCTGCGCGGGCTTGCGGCACGGTCGCGGCAGTGAAGAGGTGAAGAGGGGGCGGATGAAGACATACGTTTGTGGGCACAGGAATCCCGACGTCGATTCGGTTGCGAGCGCCTATGCGCTGGCGGACTTGCGCCGCCGCACGGGCATGACGGAGGTGGAGGCCATTTGCGCGGGGCGTCTGCCCGAGAAGGCGGTGTGGATGTTCAATCACTTCGGCTTGCCGCCGATTCGCGTCAAGCGCGACGTCTACCTGCGCGTCCGCAACCTGATCGACCCGTCCGTTCCGATGATTGAGGCGGATATGCGCCTTGAGGACGCGCTCCGCAAGCTGGAGGCGAGCGGCGAATCGAGCCTACCCGTCCGTGACGCCTATGGCAAGTTCGTCGGCATGCTCGCCCCTGCGAAACTGCTCGGACTCTTCATCGCCAAGGCCGACCTTTCGATTCCCGTCTCGCAGGCCCCCCTGCACAGTTGCTCTCAGATCCTCTCCATGACGGACCCCGTGCACGACATCAAGTTCTCCGCCGTGCGCAACACCCACAACCACTTCCCGGTCGTGGATGATTCGGGGCGGCTCATGGGCACGGTGCTGAAGGGTGCGTTCGCCGAGCCGCCGCCCGTGCGGATGATTCTCGTAGACCACAACGAGACCGACCAGGGCATTCCGGGACTGGACGAAGTCCCAGTCATCGAGGTCGTCGACCATCACCGCATTTCCTTCGCGCCGACGCGTGAGCCAATCAAGTATACGGCGGACGTCGTCGGCTCGACCTGTACGCTCGTGGCGCGGATGTTTCGCGGCGCGGGGTTGCGCCCGACGCGCGAGACGGCGGGCGTCCTGATTGCGGGCATCGTCTCGGATACGCTTCTTTTTCAGTCGCCGACGACGACGGATGACGACCACACCACCTGCGCGTGGCTTGAGAAACTCTGCGGCGAATCGGCGAAGGACATCATGGACGGTCTTATGTCCGTCGCCTCGCCGCTGACGAGTATGACCGCCGACCAGGCGCTTGCGAGCGACGCGAAGACCTACAAGGAAAGCGGCTACAAGTTCTCCCTCGCGCAGATCGAGGAGTCGAACATGGCGCTCTTCCACGGTTATGTGCACGACCTTTCTGCCGCAATGACGAAGGCAATGGGGGCGAACGGACTCGACTTCATGGCGCTGATGGTGACCGACCCCGTGAGCGGCAATTCGGAACTTCTCTTCCAGGGGCCCGAATCCATCCGCCGCTCCCTGCCCTATCGGCGCAGTCCCTACGGTACGCTGCTCATGCCGGGCATCCTTTCCCGCAAGAAGCAGCTCCTCCCCGAAGTCATTGCGGCACTCGCCTGACAATCATCCGAAGGCGGCTGGAAAACACGAAGGAACAAGCAGAGGAAAGAGAGCGGACGAATGCGGGAAAACAGAGACGACTACGCCGCCGTGCGGAAGCAGATTGAAGGGGCGACACGCATCCTCATCTCGGGACACCTGAGCCCGGACGGGGACTCGCTCGGCTCGATGATTGCGCTTGCGCGGCTCCTGACGAATGCGGGCTACCAGGCGTTCGCCACGGCGGACGTGAATGCGCTTGGCAAGCCCGGCTTCCTGGCGGGCGTCGAGGACTTGATTCCCGTGCGGAAACTGAAGCGGCAGAAGTTCGACCTGTTCATTGCCGTGGACTGCGGGGGCGTCGACCGTCTGCCGCCGGAGGTGCGTCCGTTCGCGGAGAAACTTCCGGTCGTCTGCATCGACCACCACATGACGAACGACGGCTCGTTCGGCGTGGCGCACATCGTCGATCCCGAGGCGTCGAGCGCGGGCGAACTCGTCTGGCGGTTCGCGAAGTGGATGGAATGGAAACTCGACTTGGCGATTGCCGAGGCGCTGTGGGTGGCGATGATTACCGATTCGGGGCGGTTCGCCTACGATTCGACGAAGCCGGGCACGATGCGCGCGGCTGGCGACCTCCTCAAGCACAAGGTGCGTACGGCCTTCATCAACGACCTCCTCTACGGGAGTTTTTCGCGCAAGACGATTGAGTTGAAACGCATCGCGTGGCGGTCGCTGCACATCTGGAAGAATCGCAAGGTCGCCGAAGTGACGCTGACGCGGGACGACTTCCGATCCGTGCGCGGTTCAAAGGCGGATGCGGAGGACATCATCGAGATTCCGCGCTGCGTCACGCGGAACGAGATTGCGCTCTTCTTCTACCAGATTCCCGACCGCACCCACGAGACGCGCTGTTCGATACGCACGCGCGGCGATTGGGACGCGACCGTGCTTGCCGGGAAGTTCGGCGGCGGCGGGCATCGCAAGGCTTCGGGCTGCACGATCAAGGCCGGCATGGGCCCTGCGAAGCGGATGATGCGAGCGGCGGTGAAGGACTTGCTCAAGAGCCAGTGCCGCAAGACAATCCGCATTGCCGACCTGAAGTTGAAACCATCGGCGGAGGTCGCGAAATGACGGGCAGAGTCCTGATTCTGACCGACGGAAAGGCGGGACACGAGAACCAGTCGAAGGCGTTCGCCCGTGCGCTCGGGTGTGAGTTCGACCTCGTGGAGGTGCATTTCAAGTCTGCGTTCGCCAAGGCGCTCTCCTATCTCTTCGACCACCTGGGGATTCGTGCGGGCGGACTGCTTCGCGTGTCGAAGGGGACGTTGCCGACGGAACGCGGCAAATATGCCGCCGTCATCGGCACGGGCTCTGGTACGTTCTACATGGCGAAAGTCGTGGCGCGGCGGCTGGGCGTCAAGTGCGGGGTCGTGCTTTATCCGCGTGGCTATTGCCTTTCGACCTTTGACTGCGTGATGGCTCCCGCGTTCGACCGTCCGCAACGTGCGGCAAACGTGGTCGAGATTCCGGCGAATCTCGTGGCGAACGATGCCGCGTTCTACGCGGCGGGTGAAGCGGCGTTCCGTGCGCGGCATCCGGCGACGGGAGAGGAAGGCGACGCGGTTGCCGTGATTGTCGGCGGGCCGAACAAGTGCTCGACAATGACCGCCGCGTGGATGAAGCGGCAGTTGGACGACATCTTCGCGGCGAATCGCCGCGAGGGGCGGAAGGTCGAGTTCTGGGTGACGACTTCGCGGCGGACGCCCTCGGATGTCGAGGCGGTCGTCGATTCGTATCCGTGGGACTACAAACTTCTCTACTCCAAGGATCATTTCAATCCGATTCCCGCGTTCGTCAAGCTGGCGAAGCGGCTTTACGTGACGGCGGAATCGACAGGCATGCTCTCCGAGGCCTGCACGTGCGGCGCGGCGGAAGTCTTCGCGCTCGACAACCTGAAGCCCGGCCCGCACAAGTTCCGCCGCTTCGTCGAGGGCTTGGTCGCGGGTGGCTATGTGAACGGTGCACACAAGGTTGACCTCTCCGCCGAGTTCGCCCGGGCGGCAAGATTGATGGAGTCATGAAAGGCCTTCGCCCTTTCATCCATTGCGTCCTGATCTGCCTCCCGGCATTTCTGCTCTGCGGACTCGGCGTCTACTTTCTGGTGAACGAAGTCCCCCGGATTGTCCGCAACGAACGTTCGGCAATCACGCGGGAATACCGGCAGGTCGCCAAGGACATCCTTGCCAAGACCGATGCGGAACTCGACTACGTCGGTTCGCGTGAGGGGAAGGGGTGGCGGATGACGGGGCGCATCGACGGGATGAAGTGGGGCGTGGCGGATGCGCCGCAGGGGCGGCTTGTCTGGATTGAACGCGAGGGAGTCGTTCGCGGCGTTCGCGTGGCGGAGATTGAGGAAATCGACTACGAGCGCATCTTCGTCATCGGCATCTCCTCTTCGCTCGCCGTCCTGCTCCTCATGACGTTCGTCTGCGCACGGTTCTTCCTGCGCTATGCGAAGATGCGCGACGACTTTCTCGCGGCGGCGGCGCACGACCTCACGACGCCACTCGCGGCGGCTCGCTACCTGATTGGGAAGGACGACGAAAGCGTCAGGATTCTTGTCGAACGAATGCTCTGCATTGTCGAGAACATCAAGGACTTCCTCCGGCGCGGCGGAAAGCGCCGCGAACCGAACGATTCGACCTTCGACTTCATGAAGGCATACGAAGAGGCGTATCGGCTCTTCAGGGAGGATTATCGGGATGCCTTCGACGGTGAGGATATTGCGGTCGAGACTGTCGGCTTCGGCGAAGGGGAGGCTTGCCCCGTCCGTGCCGACGAGACGATGACGCTTCAGATTCTCTGGAATCTCCTTGGCAACGACCTCAAGTATGCCGCGCCGTATGGCGCGGTTCGGGTGAGGATTGAGAAGGAAAGCCAATTCGTCATCTTCACGCTGATAGATGAAGGCCCCGGCATGACGGCGCGGCAGATGCGGCGGGCGTTTAACCGATACTACCGAGCCCGAACGGTGCTGCAGACGGGGAAGGGCGGCTTCGGCATCGGCCTCTGCACCGCGCACGAGTTCGCGAAGGCGATGGGCGGCGGGCTTTCCGTCCGCAAGAACCAGCCCACGGGATGCTGCTTTGAACTGCGGCTCAGGAGACCGTCGGAGTGACTTCGTTTTTGATATAATAAAACCCATGCAGAAACGAGTCTTCATTGCGCTGAAAATGGCGGGAATTGCCGGGCAGGACAAGATGCAGGGCATCTTCAGTTACCTCGGTCCCACGCCCGAATGGGACATCACCCTCGTCCGCACGGCGGCGGAGTTCACGCCCGAGCGTGTCAGGGCCGCGCTCGCCGAACGCTACGACGGCTTCATCGTCTCCATCCCCGACACCGAATCGACCGCCGCCCTGCTCGCCGAATCGACCGTCCCCACGATTGTCATCGACATTCACGACCCCAAGCTCTCCGCACGGAAGAACAACATCGCCTTCATCCGCAATTCGGCGGAGGAAATCGGCCGCGCCGCCGCCAACCACCTGATGTCCATCGGGCGGTGCCGCTCCTACGCCTTCGTCCACAATCCGCTCGTCCTCGAGTGGAGCGTGAGCCGCTTCCGGGCGTTTCGGCAGACGCTCGGCGACTACGGGCTCTGGTGCCACGAACTGCAGCACCCGAGGGAACTGACCGGCCTGAAGAAGCCCATCGGCATTTTCGCTGCAAATGATGACTGCGGCTACGACGTCATCATGTATTGCCGTCGGCGTGGGTTGAAGATTCCTGAAGACGCGCTCGTCCTTGGCATCAACAACGATACGCTCATCTGCGAGAACTGCAACCCCGAACTCTCCTCCATCCAGCCGGACTTCAGGGAGGAAGGTTTCATCGCGGCGAAAACGCTGGACAAGTTGATGAACGGAAAGGACTCGAAGGACATCCCCAAGACGCTTTTCGTGGGCGTGAAGCAGATTGTGCGGCGCGGCTCGACCGCTCCCGTCTCCCATGCGGGCAAACTCGTGCAGAAGGCTCTCGCCTACATTCGCAAGAAGGCGACCAGCGGCATCGGGGTGAAGGACGTCGTCGCGTATCTCGGCTGTTCGCGGCGGTTGGCGGACTTGCGCTTCAGGGAGTTGCAGAACACAACCATCGGCGAGGCAATCACCGAGGTGCAGTTGGAGGAAGTCAAGCGACTTCTCCAGTCCACCAACGAGCAGCTCACGAAGATTGCGAGTTCCTGCGGATACAAGAACCCAAACTACCTGAAGGAGCTCTTCAGGCGGCGGTTCGGCGTTTCCATGTCCGAGTGGCGACAGCAGAACGCCACCACGCCGCCGCCATCGGTTTAGTCCGTCGCCTACCGCCGCCGACCGAGAACGCCGCGTCCGATGCGCCGCAGGTGGACGAGTTGCCGTTTGCCGACGAGAAGGGCGAAGACGATGAGCAGCGCGAGGGGAGCGAGGATGAAGGAGTTCGGGCCGACCGACTTCAGCAGCAGTGCGCCGAGCACCGCGCCGAGAATGAAAATCCCGATGATGGCGAAATAGTGCCGCGCCTTGCGGAAGCCCGCCTCGTCCGAACCGCGCAGTCCGTTGAAGAGAGCGTCCGACCCGCTGCGCAGGTTGCCCGTACACATCGTCGAAGCGAATGGCAGCCCCCTCACGCGGCGGAACGTCTGAACCTGCAGGGCGCAGACGAAGGCGATGAGCGCGTCCACGAGGAAATCCGCCGCACCGTAGGGCACGAAGACAACCGCCGTGAGAAGCAGAATCTCAAGCGCCAGAACCGCCTGGTGCCAACTCACGAGACGGGGATGCTCGACCTTGGCGTGAATTGCATCCGCCGCGAAGACGCCGCACCCGTAGGCAAAGATGGCGAGGAGATACTTGCCGCATTCCGCCCACGCGCCCTGCGAGGCGTTGAGGCCGAGAAGAACCATGTTGCCCGTCACCGCGTTCGCGAAGACGTGGCCGCGGCAAAGATAGGAGTAGACGTCGGTGAAGCCGCCGACGAGACTCAGCACGCAGGCCGCCGTCAGCCGCTCTTCGCTCAGGAATGGCGTCGGCTTGCGCATGAGTCCCCGCCGTCGTCAGGCACGCACCATCTCCGCCGTGATGAGGACTTTCTTCATCGCGTCGTTTCCGGGCGCTTCGTACATGATGTCGGTCATCAGTCGTTCCATTTCCGCACGGAGTCCGCGCGCACCCGTCTTGCGGGCGAGGGCGGTCTTCGCGAGTTCGCGCAGGGCCTCCGGCTCGAATTCGAGGTCAACGCCGTCCATCGCCAGCAGTTTCTTATACTGCTTGACGAGGGAGTTCTTCGGCTCGGTGAGGACGCGCACGAGGTCGTCTTCTGAAAGTTCGCTCATCGTCGTGATGACGGGCAGACGGCCCGTGAACTCGGGAATCATGCCGAACTTCACGAGGTCTTCGGGGCGCACGTCAAGCGCTTCCACACCCTTCGTCGCCTTCGCTTCGTCCGTTCCATCGTCCGCCGCGCCCTCGATGAAGCCAATCTGCCGCTTGCCCGTGCGCTCGCCGACGATGCGGTCGAGCCCGACGAATGCGCCGCCGCAGATGAAGAGGATGTTGGAGGTATCGACCTCGATGTATTCCTGGTCGGGATGCTTGCGCCCGCCCTTCGGCGGAATGCGGCAAATCGTCCCTTCGAGAATCTTCAGGAGCGCCTGCTGAACGCCTTCGCCGCTCACGTCGCGGGTAATCGACACGTTGTCCGTCTTGGACGCAATCTTGTCGATCTCGTCGATGTAGATGATGCCGCGCTTCGCGAGTTCGACGTTCCCATTCGCATTCTGCAGGAGGTAGCGCACGAGGTTCTCGACGTCTTCGCCGACGTATCCGGCCTGGGTGAGGACGGTCGCGTCGCCAATTGCGAACGGGACGCCGAGAATCTTCGCGAGCGTCCGCGCCAGGAGCGTCTTGCCCGTGCCCGTCGGCCCGATGAGGAGGATGTTCGACTTCTCGATTTCCACGCCGTCATCGGACTTCTTGTCGTCTGCGGCGGCCTCAAGCCGACGGTAGTGGTTGTGGACGGCGACGGAGAGAATCTTCTTCGTCTCGTCGTGTCCGATGACGAACTGGTCGAGGAATTCCTTAATCGTGCGCGGAGACGGGGTCGGTGGCAGGTCGGGGGCTTTCGACTCCTTCTTCTCGGCGCGCGCCACCATCTCGTTCACGTGCTTCACGCAGTCTGTGCAGATGTTGGCGTCCGGTCCGGCGATGACCGCGACTTCCTTCGAACTGCGTCCGCAGAACGAGCAGTAAAGCACTTCCGTCTTCTTGCTCATTATTCGATTACCTTGTCAATCAGCCCCCACGCCTTCGCCTCTTCGGCGGACATGAAGTGGTCGCGGTCGGTATCCTTCACGACGTCTTCCATCTTCTTGCCAGAGTGCTTCGCGAGGATGCCGTTCAGGATTTCCTTCAGACGCAGGATTTCGCGGGCGGTAATCTCGATGTCGCTCGCCTTGCCTTCCGCACCGCCCCACGGCTGGTGGATCATGATGCGCGAGTTGGGCAGGGCGTGGCGCTTGCCCTTCGCGCCCGCCGTCAGGAGCACCGCGCCCATCGACGCGGCCTGTCCGATGCAGTAGGTCGCCACGGGACACTTCACGAACTGCATCGTGTCGTAGATTGCCAGCCCCGCCGTCACGCTGCCGCCCGGCGAATTGACGTAGACGCTGATTTCCTTCTTCGGATCCTGCGCCTGCAGGAAGAGGAGCTGGGCGCAGACGGCGTTCGCCATCTCGTCGTTCACCTCCCCGGAGATGAACACGATGCGGTCGAGGAGAAGGCGCGAGTAGATGTCATACGTCCGCTCGCCCTTCCCGGTCTGCTCGACCACATAGGGAATCATGTAGTTCTTTGTCATGGCGCTCACTTCTTCGCGTTGGCGATGACGAACTCGATGACCTTGCGACCCTTCTCATCGTCCTTCGCCTCAATCTTCTCTTCCTTGGCAATGCCGTCGAGCACGTACCAAAGGCGCACCTGGCGCGTCGCCATGTCCGTCGCGTCCTTCATGATCTGGTCGCGGTTCTTTTCGAAGTATTCGGCGGAAAGACCGGCATACTGCGCACGCTGGGCGAGATTGTTCAGATAGTTGTCGGTCGCATGGCGAACCTGGCTTTCCGGCACGTCGAAATCGACCTTCTTCATCAGCAGGTCGACGGCCTCGTTCTCGCGGCGGGTCTTTTCCTCGGCAATCGCCTGCTTCTCCATCGCCTCGCGCACGTCCTTCTCGAGTTTCTCGAAGGATTCGGCCTTCGCCAGGGTGGCGAACTCCTCGTCCGTCGGCAGAATGCGGCGACGGAAGCTCTTCAGCGTCACGTTGTAGAGGGCCTTCTTGCCCCTGAGGGCCTCAGGGGCGGCTTCTTTGTCGAACTTGACCTTCACGTCTTCCTTCGTCTCGCCCGCCTTCATGCCCTTCAGGGCTTCGAGCACCTCGGGGATGAAGCGACCTTCCTCAACCTGCGTCCAGAATCCCGTGCCGGTCGCCACGACCTTCGCGTCGGGCGCAATCTCGGCGACGGGCTTGCCGTCCACCGTGCCGGCGTAGTCGATCTGCACGAAGTCGCCGTCCGCAACCGCCTCGCCGTCCTTCGCGTCCTCGAACTTCGCATACGCCTCGCGAAGCCGTTTGATCTGGGCGGCGACGGCGGAATCCTCGACCTTCGTATCCTTCTCGGAGATCTTGAGACCCTTGTAGGTCGGCAGCTTGAACTTCGGCGGGACTTCCACGACCACGGTGAAACTGCCGCCCGCGTTGTCGCACGCCAGCCCCGGAATCTCGGCAATCGCGACCTCGTCAATCTTCTCGGCCTTCACCGCCTCGGTGTAGTATTTCCTGAACGCCGTGCGCTCGATTTCGGTCTTCAGCTGGGAGCCGAATTCCTTGCGGACAATCTCAATCGGGGCCTTGCCCGGACGGAAGCCCGGCAACCGTGCCTCACGGAGGAACGTCTTCTCCACTTCCTTCACGCAGGCCTTCGCCTCGTCCGCATCAAGCGTCACAGTCAGCTGAACGCGGCATTTGTCAAGATTCTTCGTTTCGGTCTTCATAGTCGTCTATTCTCCTGTTAAAATGTCAGTAGCCGCATATTTTACCATATTTTCGCGTTTCGCGCTGAAGTCTCGTGATTGCAGGGTTGCCCGTTCGGGTGGGTGGCTGTTGTCCCCACGGATCTCACGGACCTTCACGGATTGGGAAGGGGCGCAAACTTGCGCCCGCCGTATTTGCTATAATACCCCCATGAAAAGCCTTTACGCCCAGCTCGCCCCCTGCCGCAAGGAGGAGGAGGTCAAGT
>CAVDWI010000026.1:0-16971 GCA_963612485.1 Barnesiella intestinihominis | reverse complement strand
ACCGCCGCTATTCCGAACTCGACCGCCTCTCCCGCAACCTCGAAGAGAGGATGCGGAGAGAAGCCCCTACCGTTATCGGGCGGTAGGATTTCACTTCGTCAGTTCGAGCGCGTTCCTCACGCCTTCCTTGACGCGGGTTGCTGGGAACAGCATCTGAATCAGGCGCCAGGCGTCCTCGGCGATGAGCCTCTGCTCGCGCCGCGAGAAGTAGTCCCACGGCGCGGCTTCAACCACGTCCTTGAATGTCTTTTGCGTCATCTGACGGAGCGAGTTCAACTTGCTCAGCACGGGAGCCTCGAAGTGCGAGGTCGCCCGCGAAGCCCTGACGCTCGGCATCACCGCCTCGTAAGCCGCCGCGTTGAGTATCTGACCGTAGATGAACCACCCGCCGAGCGGCCCCGACAGGCAACTCGCGATGATGTCCTTCTGCGTCTTGGCAACGAGGTCTTTCATCTTCTCGTCCTCGCGCCTGAACATGATAGAACTCAGGTTTCCCGCAAGCGTCAGCAACGCTGGGCAGATGACGTGGAGCGCGATGAGCCTTGACGCGAGTTTGCCCCACGCGCCCTTGTCGCCCATCACGGCGGCGCGGTGCAGGGTTTCGCACTCGATGCCCCAGCGCACGAACGCGGGACCGGAGAACTGCGTCAGCATCTTGCCAGCCGTGCCAGCCCTCTGCGCCGAATGGAGGAACTCGGCGCGTCCCGACTGCTGGGTGGTCTGAATCGCATAGTCCGTGTCTGCGAGTGCGCGGCGTTTCGCGTCCTCGACCTTCAGCCCCTGCTCGATGTACCAGTTGCGGCGACCCGTGTAATACTGCCCCGCCATCGTCATTGACGCGAACTTGTCAACCCACTTGGTGATATCCATGCCGTGACGCTTGTACCAGTTGTAGGTCTTGCTCATCACGCCTTCGGGGACGCCCTCGCACGAGTTCATCAGCGTGACCATAGCCTCGCTGATTCCCTCGTACTCCCTTGTCCTGAACAGCCCCGCGTCGATAATCTCGCGCAAGCCCTCGCGAACCTCCGCACTCGTCATAGGGTTGCGGACGATACCCTTCAGCCACCCGCCAAGTCCCATCTCGACAGCCCATCCGCCCACGCCCTCGACCTGTTTCAGCGCGGAGCCGACATTCCCGAAGAGCGATGTCGCCGTGATGAAGTTCCGAACGCCAGTCATCAGCGTGTCCGCGTTCCGCCGCCCGCCGTTGAGCGCGTCAGCCAACTGTGCGTAGATGTCGTTCTTCGCCTTCTGCCCGTAGAGTTGCGCGTAGGCGGTCTGCACCTTCGGATGTTTCAGCGTCGTGTTCATCCTGTCGATGATTTCCGCGAATCCGAGATAGTGTCCGCTGTCCTGAATCCTCCCCTCGAACATCCTGAAGGCGTCGGTCGTTTCCTTCAGGCGGAGCGAATCGTGCGTCACGCGCCGCGTCAGGAAGCCGGGGAACGGATTGCTGGAGAACCTTCTCTCGTCAACCGAAACCTCGTCACCCTCGAACGACAGCGGACAGTACCGCTCGTCGGGACTGAGGACTGGCATACCGCAAATCCGCTCGCTGACTGGCGAGAGTTCCTTTCGGATTCTCGCGTAAGCCGCCGTGAGCCACTGCGCCATAGCCACGCCCTGAGGCCCGATGATGTCGCGGACTTCCTGAAGGTACTTCGCGTCGCGCCCCCAGATGAAGTTGTTGACCTGCATATCCGCCTGTTGGCTCGCGGCGTAGATGTAGATGAGGTTCGCCTTGCTCAGGTGGTTCGGGAGGTTGGTCGGCATCGTGCCGTCAGGCGGCAACGCCTTGACGACGTTCTTCCCGTTGAACTTGACCTTCGCGCCGCCTTCGGGGATATACCATCCAGTGCGGCTGAACCTGTCGTAGTCGGGATTCTTCAGCATCAAGTCGGGGACGCAACGCTCGAAGTTCTGACCGTAGATTCCCTGACACGCCTTGCGCATCTCGGCTTCCCAACGGCTCGTGAAGTTCACTTGCGTGATGTGTCCGAGGCTCATGTCCTGACGAAACGAATCGACGAAGTTCCACGCCGCGCTCCCCTCGTGGAGGTAGATGCTCATCCGACGGAACAGGTCTGCCACGGAGAAGGCGAGGAACGAACCGCCCTTTGAGCCGTTCTCTTCGGCATTGAAATCGTTTCCCTTGACGCTTCTGCGGATGGAGGTGAGTTCCCCGATGAAAGCCTGACGCACCCTCGCGTCGTCCGCAAGGCGGGCGTTGCGCCGAACGAGATGTTCCTGAACCGCCCCAGCCAAGTCCTTTGCGATAGACGAGCCGTAAATATCCATCGCCTCGGCGAACGTCCTGTTCTTCAGTCCGCCGAACCGCGTCAACGCGTTGAGCCGCATGATGGCGTTGTCGCGGGCTACCGTGGCTTCGTCGCCGACCTCGCCAGCCGCCTTGCCCTTCAGTTCGAGAAGTTCCGCGTCGGTGAGTTTCAGCACATTGTTGTACTTTGACACCTCGGACTGCACCTGCTCGTCCGTCATCCGCATCGCCTTCTTGGCGTAACGCCAGTATTCCTGAAGGCGCGGGGCGACCTTGCGCTCATAGTCGGGAATCGACACGGAAAGAGCCTTGTTGCCGTCGGCGTACTCGTCGATCTGCTTGTCGATTTCATCGAGCAGACGGCTCGTGCTTTGCCTGTTGAGGCTTTCCGATAGCATATCGGCATACCTCGCAATCGCCATGTGGACTGCCGCGAAGGTCGGGTTCTCCGACTGGAGGCGAGCCGCCTCCTTGACCGCCCACTCCCTGACCTGCCCGTAGCCGAGCCTCTTGCCGACCTCGCGGAGCCAACCCGACACCGTGCGGGCGAGTTCCGCCCTTGCGACTGGCGAAGCCTCGAACTCGTCAAGCGTCATCCCCTCGAAGCGTCCGTCCTCGCGAATCGCCTTTTCCGAGAACTTCGAGATAAGGGACTTCGCAAGCCCATCGCCATTCCCGTAGACCTTCGCAAGGTTCTCGATGTCGGCAACGATGTCCGTCCCAAGGAGCGAGCATACCTCCGACGCGCCAAGCCCGCGAGCGTCCTCAACCTGTTTCGCCTGAAGCCGCTTCGCCTCGCTTACCGCCCTGTGTTCCGCGTCCGCACCGTGGCGACCGACAGCCTGACCGAACATCGCGCCGTGCAGAATCCTGTCCGTCAGCATCCTCCGCGCCGTGGCGTCCTCGACCTCGCGCATCACCTTGACGTCCGAATCGTCCGCCTTGACGCGACCCTTCAGCGTGTAGGCAATCGTCGTCGCCCGCTCGACAATCCTGTTCACGACTTCATCGCGCCTGGACTGCGGAACGCCTATCGCCTTGACGCGCCCCTCAACCCAAGTGCGGAGCGCGGACGACCACTCGTCCGCCTTGTGTTCGCCGTGAAACAGGTTTCTGACAATCCGAGCCGCCGCCGCCTCGGTAATCAACTGTTCGGGCGTCCTCCGCCGCCCGACCACGCGCCACCGAGACTTCTCCGACGCTTCGGAAATCGCCTCGTTCAGGAGCGAACGGCGAACGATTGGGTCGGTCGAGGACGAGTGCTTCGCCACGACGGCATCAGCCTTCTTCATCAGTTCCGACTGGATGGCTTGCGCCGCAGACGGTTCCTTCGCGAGTTTCGCCTTCACGTCGGCGACGAGTTTCACAATCTCGTCAACCGCCGCCGCACGTTCCTTCGCCCACTTCAGGTCAACGGCGCGAGCAAGCCCCGCGTCAACGGCGTTCACGACCGACATCCCGCTCGTCGCGAGCGTCAGCCCGCTACCGCTCGAATCCCTGTCCCAAGCCGCAGTAGCCGTATCGCTGACCGTCGCCGCAAGCGACTTCTCGCCGACTGGCGTTCCGCTCGCCTCCGCCTCCGCGTTCGTCCTGACCGTGCGCGTTCCCCTAAGGATGTTGTTCACGATTGCGGAGAAGAACTCTTCGGCGACCGCTTCGCCAAACTCCTTGCGGATCGAACGCTCATTTCTATGCTTGTTGAACACGGCGGCATCAACCGCCTTCATGATGATGTCGTTCCAGTATTCGAGAACCTTCTTCGTCTGCTGGGCGCTCGTGAGGTTAGGTGATTCAATCGTCGCAAGCGTGTCCCGCAGGTATTCCTCGGCTTTCGAGTAGTCGAGCAAATCCTCCCCGCTGAGGTTGAACCGCGACGCGAGAAACCGTGCCTCCGCCTCCCCCGCAAACTGCTTCACGCTGTCGTCAATCTCCTTCCACACGACTTCGGCGACGCGCTTCAGCAGTTCGTCGTCAACCTTCTTGTCACCAATCCTCTTGCGGATGGCAGTCTCGACAAGACGCCCGACGCCGTTTGCCTGAATCAGCCTTTCGTCGGCAAGCCACAGGGCGAGGTCTGACGCGACGCGCTTCTTGCGCGACGGAACAAGAGCCTCCGAAACCTTCGCGTCGCTCGTCCTAATACGCTCTTCCCATCCCTCGACCGACTGCACCAGTCCAATCAGCGACTGCGCGAACTGCTCTGGCGCAAGCCTCGGATTCCACCTGTCCTTGCGGATGACAATCTGACCGTCGGAGTTGTTCAGGATGAAGGTGTTGTCGTCGCGCCACGCCGGTTCCTTGACCTTCTCGCCAGACTTCGCGTCAACGCTCCCTGAGAAAACAACGAACGAATCCGCGATTTCGGGGTACGCCTTCTCGAAAACCTTGTCCTTCTTGTTCAGGAACGCGGCAATCTGGAACTTCTCGCCGTGATTGACCCTGCCGATGAAGTCCTGTGGGATGCGAATCTTCCCGCTTTCGTATTCGAGCCGAATCCCCTTGTCGCCGTCAACGCCGCCGACATGGATTGCGAACGGGCCAATCGTCCTTCCGTCGATGCTTGACGCGATTGCCGCATTGACGTTGGCGTTCTTCCCCGACATCAAGCCGGGTCGCGTTCCTTCGTCAGCCTTCGAGATTGCCTCCGAGACAACTTTCAGCATCCGCTCCCTGATGGAGGCATAGTCATTTCCGAAGAAACGCTCCGCGCCCTTCGCGCCGATGACGTTGAAGGCGATTCCCTTGACGGCATCCGACGCCCTTATGAACGCCTCGGCTCGCGCCTCGTTTCGCGATAGCGTTCCTTCTGCAAGACCGTGTGTGGCTATGTTGTCCGCGATTGTGTTTTCGTTCTGCACATCGTAATACTCGACATGGATTCCCTTACTCGCGCACATCTCGGAAATCTCGTCAAGTTCGTTGAAGAATGCAACGTCACGAATCTCCCTCTTGAACTTCTTTATGAGAGGGCTGTTGATTTTTTCAAGCACCCGAACCTTCGCCTCCGCCTCGCGTTCTGATATACCCTTCTCCTTCGCGAGTTCACGAATCAACTCATAGTCGATGGATGTCCTTGTCGCGAAACGCGAAATCTGCTCGCTCGTAAACCGAGGCAACACGACGGCCGCAATCTCGTCGGTCTTGAAAAGGCGAGCCAACTTCGCTTCCCAGTAGTCCATCGCCGACCCAAGCCCCTCACGCTCAACGACTTCATCAGGGGCGAACATATCGAACTTGTGGGGCTGTCTCGCCGTCGAGAACTCGGCGCGTTCCGATTCCCCGCGAATCATCCCAAGGTTCGTCGCCCTCAGGTATTTCACACCGCGAAGCCAGGCGTATTCATTGAGGACGCCGAAAGACGGATCTATCCCCTTTGCGATGAACTGTTCGTATTCGTTCGATGCCTGAACCGCCTTTTCGAGCATATCGCCGTCAATCCTCATGTTCTCGAACACGTGGACGTCTGGCGTTCCGACATTCATCTTATACAGGTAGTTCGCCTGTTTTCTTCCTCCGGGCGTCTTCGGATATTTGCTCTTCGGGTCAACGGATTCAGACCTCATCAAGACGGAGATCGCACCAAACCGAGTGTGTCCCTTCTCGGTGGGCGCAATTGCGACGGAAAGCCCGCTCATTCCGCCGTCGCGAAGCATCTTCAGAAGCCCGGTGGAGGTCGTGTTGTGCGCCGCCGTAACCTTCTTTGACCCGCGCACAAACCACTTCATGTATGCGTCCTCTGAATACGGGGCAATCGAAAAGCCGGGCGGCAGATTCTCGCTCGCATACACGCCTTCCCCTTCCGCCACGAAACAATCCTTTCCAACCGCCACGCCGACATCGGTGCCTTCGCGGTTCAGGACAATGCCGATTTTCTTCTGCTCGAACCTGTTTGGCATCGCCATGTCGAGTGCCGACAGAACGGTTGCCATCTTCTTGCGCAACGCATCCTCGCCTTCGCCAGCCTTTTTCGCCTTCACGAAATCACCGAACAACGCGCCGACACGCCCAGACAACGCGACGCCAGCACCGACCTTGCGCGACACAACGCTGTATAACGCCCGCTGATAAAGCCTTGGCGCGGAATGTTCGTTCACCCACACGCCAAGGTGGCTGTCGTAGTAGAATCCGCTATCGTTCAATTCCCTCTCGCGAACCTTGCGCATTTCAGGCGCAACGCCATCCATGAACACGGAATCGGGAATCGGAAGCCTCGACGGAATGAGCGCGGTCTGCGCCTCGGTCTGCGCAAGACGGTCAGCCATCTCGTCGCGTACGGCGTCCTCTTCCGCCTCGACGCGCTCGGCTTCCGCAATCCGCTTCGCCTCGTCCACCTTCGCGTCGATCATCACCTCGATGCCGCTCTTGGCATCCTTGCTCGCCTTGCGGCGCAAGAGACGGGAAGCCACATTCTTCACCTTCGACAGCATTGACGCGACAGACGAATCGCCTTGGAGAGCCTTGATGCCCTCGGTGAAGAATCCGCCCTCGACGTTTGATATGCCCCGCTCGACAAGTTCGCGGACGAAGCCCTCTTCCCATCCGTCGCCGAAGCGTTCCTTCAGCAAGGCTTCGTTCTCGCCTGTCAGGGAGCCGTCCTCCCGCATCGCCTCGATGATGCCGTGCGCCGTCTCGTGTGCGAAGTCGGAAACGTGCAGAACGCCGTTCCTGTCGGTCATCTCGACCACCTTGCGCCCGCCGAGTTCGACGAAGAATCTGCCAGTCGAGTATGCCCCGCGCTCTTTTGCGGCAGACAGAATCCCATCAACGTCAACGCCCTCGCGCAACTGCCGCCTCGCATCCTCACCAAGCGCGTCAACCTTCTGCATAAGGTCGCCGTAAGCCTCTTCGGTGAAGTTCTGCAAGTCCTTCCGCTCCAGTCCGTCCATCACGTCCTGCGCCCAGCCGCCGGCGAAGCGAGTGTTTCCGTCCGCGTCAACCGTCACGAGGTCACGCTCGACGTCTGCCTTCCTGAACGTGATTTCGCTCGAACCCTTCGGGGTCTTGAACGAGATGGAAAACGAGCCGTCCACTGGATTTGCCTTGACGGCTTCCCCTTTCACGCCAAGCAACTTGCCGACACCTTCCGCAACGTCCTTCGGGCTGAAGTCACCGAACTCGACATCCTCCCCGATGCGCCGATAGTCCACGGACTTCTCGACGGCGTAGGACATTCCGAACTGCGCCGCCCTCGCCTCCCTGACGTGTTCGACGATGCCATCGAAGATTCGGGCGTATTCCTCGCCGTAAGTTTTCGCGGCTTCCTGTCGGATGTCCGCAAGCGTTTCGCCGCCCTTGCCAGTCATCTTCCGCGCAAGCGAATCGATTGCCCGCGAGATGTAGCCGAACGTGTCGCCAGACACACGCTCGTATTCGCCAGCCGCCTTCTTCGCCTCACGCCGAATCTGCATCGAGGCGGTGAGCGGGTCTGCGCTCAAATCCTCCGCCCGCAACGGCATCTTCCACCCTCGGTACGCCATTCCCGCCGCGAGCATCCAAGCGTCGCGGGACATCGCGTCAGCCCGCTTCGTCGCCTTCAGCCGCCCGAAAGCCTCCAGATACGGCATCTTGCCAGCCCGCACGGCTTTAGCCGCATAGCCAGCCTCGCCGAGCGTCACGCCTCCAGCCGCCATCATGACGCCGCTCTTCAACGCGCCGATTGCCTGTTCCTCGCTCAACGCGAAATCACGCGGCGTGAACACCGCACCCTCCCCGCCGTCAGCTAGTTGCCTGTTCTCGGCGTTCTCAACGACCGCCGCAGTCTCGCTCATCGCAACGCCGGTCCCGGCAAGATGCGCCGCGCCCTTTGCCTTCGCGCCAGCCCAGCGACCGACCGCCGCCAACGCACCGTTCTTCCGAACCGCGTTGTTCAGCACGGCGACGACACGCGCCGCATCGTCAAACCGCCCCTCCTTCACGAGGTCGTCGATGCTGCCGAGCATCCGCCGAGCCGCGTTCTGCGCCGCCGCAGAGCCAGCCCGCCCCTCGGCGAGCATATTCAGCCCCTTCGGAATGTGCAACACGAACACGGAGTTGCCCGCCGCATCGTAGACGGCATACTTCTTCACGACCTCAAATGCGTCCGCGTCAAACCTCGCGCCAACCGCCTTGCCCTCGGCGTCGCGCTGAACCTCGAAGCCTTCGCCAATCTTGTACGCGCCCTGCGCCTTGTGCGAATCAGCCATCGCGAGTGCGACGGTAGCGACGGCGGGGAGTTCGTTCGCGACATCCAACGCCCACTCGGAAATCCTTGCATAGCCCGATCCGAGGTTGCGGGCGATGTCGGCGTTGATTTTGTCGAGTTCGCCAACATACTGGTCGATGATGTCGCCATAGACCTGTTGGGTGTACTCGTCCGTCGCCATCCCGCGCTTCTTCCTGAAGTCGGCTATCTGAGCCTCGCGCTCCGCCTTCGCCTTCGCGAGTTTCCTGTCGAGTTCCTCCATCTTGCGGTTGTGTTCCGCGAAGAAGTTGCCGCGCCCGCCCTTGATGTCCTGACGCACGTAATACTTGCCGTCAAGCAGAACCGCGCCCTTCGGCGGCTTCTTCCCCGCCTTGACCTCAACCTCCCTGAAGCCGACCGCGTTCCCGCCAACGGGCTTCGCTCCGCCAAAGACCTTCGCACCCTTCTGCATTTTCTTGCCAAGCGCGACGAGAGCCTTGACCTTTCCAGCCCTGCCAACCGCAGAAGCCGCCTTGCCAGCCGCTCCGACGAGCGTTCCGACGCGCCCGACCTTCATCACCGACGAGAACGCCGCGAGTTTCGCCGCTTCCCCGCCGAACAGCCCGAATGTCGAATCTTGGTCGAACACCTCGGCTTTCGTCACCCCCCTGATGTCCGCCTCAGCCCACGACATGAACTGGTTGAAATACCGCTCGGCTGGAGTGTCGCCGCCCGCATAGGTGTAAGCCGCCTTGACGTTGTGGTATGCGTCGGCGACAAGCCCGCTCGCCTCACCCCACCATTCAAGCCCGATATTGCCGACGCCAGCCGCAATCGACGAAAGGGTGTTGTTCCCGTAGACGCGGAAGCCCTCCCGCTTGTCGTCAAGCGCAAGGACGTTGCACAGTTGCTGGAACGTCAGCGTGTAGTGGTCGCGCTTGGCGATTTCCTCCGCCGTCAGTTCCGCGTCGGGCTTCATGTAGGGGCGACACTCTTCCGCGAACTCCGTCAGGATCGCGTCAACGTCGCCTCGACGGCTGAACATCCCGCCGACGTTTGCCGAGCGGGAGGCGTCATACTTCAGGTAATACCGAAGCACATCCGCGTTCTCGTTGAAAATCTGACGCATCGCGATTCCGTTCATCGCGTTGCGCTGGTTCTCCAGCCTGTTCTCGTAGAACGCGACAAGAAGCGCGTCAGCCTCGGACTTTCCGCCACGGGCGAGTTCGAGGCGATACCTGCGCTTGCCAGTTTCCTTGTCCGTCCCAATCAGCATCGACGAGAACACGTCGCCGTTCTTCATCACGAGCGTGTGCCTGTCCGACTTGTTGTAGACATACTCGGCGAGTTCCTGCTCGTCCTTCAGCGCGACAGTCCCGCCTTCGCCGTTGTCGAACGCGATTCCCAAAGCCCTCTCGACCGCATCCGCCTTGACGGCATCCTCCATTCCGCCAGTCTCGCTCCAGTCCCAGCGCAGGGTTTCGTACTGTGGGGTTTCCGTTCCCGCATCGCCCGCCTTCTTGTCGATGTTCTTGCCGAGCGAATACAAGTCCCACGAACCCATCCAGTTGGCGAACTTCGTCTTCACCTCGCGACCGAAGGACACATCCCCGAATTGCGAGATGCGCTCAGCCTTCTCGGCGACCGTCGCCTTTGAATACTGCTCCGCGCTCCAGCCGATTGGCTTTCCAAGCCCGACATTCAGGTGCGCGTCAAGTTCGCCCTCGCCGTTCGCCGCCGCAGTCAGGACGGCAAAATCCTCCGACATCTGCTTCAGCCCAGCCTTCGACGTCCACTTGCGCTTGGTCGGGTCGATAACGCCATGATACTGCTCGCCCTTCGCGTCGTATGGAGAGTTCACCATCATGTAATCGTAGTTGCCGCCGCAAAAGACGCGGTTGCCCTCGGCATAGTATGCGTCAGCCTCCGCGTCGGTCAGCGCGTCAATCCGCGAAGGGTCGCGGAGGACTGCGGCGAGGTCGAGTTCCTGTCTGTCCGAAACGTATTTATCCCGTTTCGTTACGCACGACGGGTCGAAAATCCCCCTGATGGCATCGACGTCCGCACTGTCAATGGCAACTCGATTCTTATCTTCCGCTTCCATCATTCAACTCCAGTCTGTGTTTCGACGATTCTGCGCAGGGTTCCGAGGCTCGGCAATTCCCTGAGGCGCGAGGCGGATTCTATCGCCTCCATGTCCCTGTCGAGACGCGCCCTTGTATCATACACTTTTCTGCCGCTTGCGTCAACGGTGGTCGGATGGAAATATCTCTCGATTTCGTTCCGTCCGACACGCGAAATGTCGCCCATTCCGAAGCCTTCCTTGTCGGAGAACGGCCAGATACGCTTGATCGTGGTCTGCGTCCTGCTGTTCCGAAGGACGGAAAGCACAAACTCCTTCAGTTCCGCCGGGGCTTCACCTGTCGGGGACGGGTTGACGTGACGCTTCTGCCACTTCGCGATGACGGAGGTGAGGTCGTTATATTCCTCTCCGCTCATCGCATACTTGCGTCCCGTTGTCGGGTCAGTCCAGCTGTAGATGAGTGCGTTCGCGTGGCGGATTTTCACCTGCCGCTCGTCGCTCTCGTCGTCAAAACCACTGAACGTCACGCCCGGTGCGATGTCTTGCATCGCCCCGCCAGTCTTGCGCAACTCTTCCTGAAGTTCCCTTGTCATGTCCTGATCGACGGAAATCCCGATGTCGGCGAGAACGTTCAGCGTCGCCCGTTTGTCCTCGCCAGCCCTGCCTGACTGAAGCCGCGCAAGTTCGCTTTTCCACTTCTGCGTCTGAAGAATCCCGCGAGATATGCCGTTGTTTATCAGGATAATCATCCTGTTCTGACCGTCCACCATCCGCGAGACGGCAATCTTCGCGCCGTCAGAGCCGGGCGCGAACACCGCAAGAGCCGCCGCTGTGTCCTCATACTGAGCATAGGCATCCAACTCGCGCTGGAAGTCGGCTTCGGTTTCGAGTTTCGCCGCCTCCTTTTCGAGGTGCGACGACTTGCGCTCCGCTGACTTCACGATTGACGCGAGGTGTGACGACACCTGATAAGCCTTGTCATACCCAGCCTCCTGAAGTTTCTTCGCGCCGTCCATCAGTTGCTTCATCGCGTCAAGGTCGAGTTCTGGCTTCATCGAGAGTTCATCCGCCGCCATCTGCAAGCGGGAGGCTTCAATGCTAAACTGGCGTTCCGCTTGTTGGTTGGCGAGTTTCCTTGTCCTGATGTCTGATTCAATTTTCTGACCGAGATACGCCTTGACTTCCTCGACTTGCTTCAGGCTCATGCAGAGCCGACCGTGAGGATTCCACTCCCAGTCGAACAACTCTCCACCGTTCGGGCCTTTCAACACGTTCCCTTTGTCGTCCTTGCGAAACACCTTCTTCAGCCCCGCGTCGTCCTTGCCGATCTCTTCGAGAAACGTCTGCACGAAGTCGCCCTGCCCCGCGTCAATGAGTGCGCAAAGCATCGACTGCGAATCTTTGCCGACCTCGCTGACGGCAATTGTGAAGGCGGTGTCGGGGTCGTAGCCGCACTTCATCTGGAACTGCGTCTCGCGCTTGACGGATGCGCGATACCAATCCCTCAGTGTGTTGCGGTTTGCCGTCATCTGCTCGTCGTAGGTTTGTTTCGCCGCCGCGAGCGCGTCATCCTTCTTTTTCTGAATCGCCTCCCTGCGCTTGACGTATTCGACGCTCTTCTCGCCAAGCCCGTTCCTAATCCCTTCCATCGCCCTCTTGTGCCGTGCGGCGAGTTCGGGGTCGTCGGAAAGCATTTCGGCGACATCCTTCTCGTCGCGTTCGCAAAGAGCCTTTAACTCCTGCCACTTCTTGTCCTCTGTGTTTATCTCGCTCTCGTACTCGGACTGGACGGTATGACGCTTTTCGGCGAACTCCGCAATCGACGCATTGTTCGCTGTGATGGTGACGCTCTTCGGCCCCTCTTCGAGACGCTTCCTGTTCGCCTTGTTCTGCTCCTTTATCGCCTGTCGCGTCTGGGCCTGTTCGTATCGGATGAGGTTTTCGCGCTCCCTGACAATTCTCGGTATCTCAGACGCATACCACCTGTCGAACCTCGCTTCATCTTTCCCAAACAGTTTCCTAATACGCTGAAGCGACTTCTTATTGCGAGCCTCCCACTCCGCCGTCATTCCTATGGCGTCAGAAAGTTGCGGTTGCAATTCCCTATTCCCCGAAAGGGATGACAGAGATTGTTCGAGAAGTTCGTCTTTCACCTCTTGCGGAACTGTATTAGCACCGTCTGAGATGGTGCTTTCGGGCTTCATCGCATCTTTCTCGTTCTTATTTTTCATCCGAAAACCTCCATCTTCACTGCTTCCTCGCCTGTTTCTGCTCCCACGCAACCCAATCCCTATTCATATCGAAGTCACCCGAAAACACACCGAGCGTCTGGGACGCCCTATATCGTGCGCTCGCTTGGTCAAAAGCCTGTTGCAGTTTACCATGCTCTTCACCGTTCTGCAACGACGGATCCATCGCCTCGTATTCGCGAAGCCTTGACGCGGCTTGGTTCATGGCGTCCTCACACGTCGCCTGTGTCGCCGCGTTCGCGTCCTTCTTCGCCTTCATCTTCGTGGCGAGGTTCGCCATCTTACCAAATGCGTCAGCCCACGAATCGAGGGCTTGCGCCCCGATCCTCAGCGGCGTCCCCTCGTCGGGACGGATGGTGGAGTGTTCCACCGCCCGCTCGACCTGCGAACTCAGCGACACGCCCTCGAAACTGCCTCTCCTGATTCCCGTGCGAAACATTCCCATGCGAAACCTCCTATGAGAACAGCGTACTGCCCGCGTCAGCCATTCCGCCAGCCCAGTTCCCTGCGGCGGAAAGCGCACCAGACACCACGCCCCACTTGCGGTTGTTCTTCTCCATCCGCGCCGCGTAGTTCGTCCAGATGGCGTTCTCCTCCGCCGACTGCCTCGCGTTGATGGCGTCCTGAACAGCCGTCGCCTCGTTCCTCGCGCTCGTCGCCGCGTCGTTGTACGCCGAGCGCATCGTGTCCTTGACGGTTTTCGTCACGCTCTTCGAGGTCACGTCGATGCCCGACCCCGCCGCCGAGGCGTTTATCTGCCCGACGTCCTGACCCGCACGGATGAGCCTCTGCTCGCGGTTCTGCCGCCCAGCCTCCTGATACCGCCCCGCCTGTTTCTCGCTCTGCGTCATCTGGTTGCGGTAGTTCCGCTCCTGAACGCGCAACTGCGCCTCCTTCGTCTTGGAGGTCAGGTAGTTCGCGGTGATGTTCATGATGTCCGACCCCAGCTTGAAGTCGGTCTGTGCGCACTTGAACGCAAACCCTGCCCAGTTCAGCGACATTTCCGCACCCCCTCGCCGTGCCTGTGGACGAACATCTCGAACGGCTCGCCGTCCACGTCAAACTCTCCGAGCCTCTTGAAGCCGCACATCCTGACGCACCACTCCGTCGAGGTGCGGTAGGACTTCTGGATCGCCACGTAGAGCGCGTCCGCCTCTGGCGGCTCAAGCATCTCGAAGGCGTCGCGCATCTCGTCGGAATGGCGGGCGAAGGCGAAGCCCCGCTCCCGCATCCGCTTCGTCGTCACGCAACCGAGCGTCCGCACCTTTCCCTTGACGCCAAGCCCCTCCGCGTCAACGAAGCCCCAGTCTGCCCACATCATCCCAACGCACGTCGCGCCGTCGTAGAAGCAAGCCGCGTGGTCAGCCGTCGTCACTTCGTGCTTCAGCCCCGCCTCCGCGTCCGCCTCGCTCCCGTAGATGGCGACGAACTCCGCCCTCTGCTCGTCCGTGATGTCGCGCCACAGGTTCGCAACCACCGCGTCGATGACGTGGTTCACCATGTAGAAGCCGCCCGACAGGCGGTAGACGTCGCCAACAGTCTGCTTACCGCCCATTCCACCCTCCGTTCTCAGGCTCGATGTCGAGTTCGTACATCAGGATTCCGAAGGGCCACGGGTCGCCCTGCCTGATGTAGACCCGTCCATCCCGCGTGTTCATCCCGTCGGGCTTGACGTTCGGGCAGTCGCACTCGTGGAAAACCACGGTGCCGTCGCCGCCGAACTCCGCCGAGCAGTCGTTCGATGGGTTGTCGTCGTAGCGGATCGGCTCTTCGTGTCCGTCCGTCTTGCCGAAGTTCCACGACCGCACAACCCCGCCGTAGGACGGAGCAAGTCGCACCGCCACGTTCTGCACGTTCTTGATGTCGATCTGCCCAACGCCGACCGTGGCTTGGTCGAGCGACGCGATGACGGGGAAGCACGACACGAACTCCGCGTCAAAGGCGTAGCCCTCGTAGACTTCCTCGCCACGCGAGAGCCGCGTCAAGGCTTCCGCCCTCGTAATCGCCTTGCCGTCCGTGGTGTTCTTCGGGATGAACACAAGGTTCTCGTCCGTCCCCGGCGTGTAGCCGTTCAGCGAGTTCAGGACGCGCACCGAATCGAGGCACAGCGAATGGTAGACCGAATCGCTCGCCTCGCTCTTGACGCGCATCCGCTCCAGCCAAACGTCGTCGCCCCTGACAACCACCGCGAACACTTCCTCGTGCGAAGCCTTCTCGTATGCGTCCGTGTCCTCAACGAGGTCGAGCGCGGGGGCTACGCCGTAGGAGGTCGCCATCGCCTTGACCTTGCCGCCCCCGCCGAGCGAGTGCGTCGCCCAAGCCAAGATGTCCTGTTCCTCCATGAACTCGAACGAGGCGAACGTGCCGTCAGCCAACGCGCACCACAGCGTCGAGAAGGGGAACTGCTGGTAAGTCCAGTCCACGATGGGGTTGTTCTCGAAGATCGAGTAGGATAGCACCGACACGTCCTTGCCCGCGAAGCCGTCGTTCGACAGGTCGTAGGCGAACCGCCGCACCGTCTGCCCCGTCCGCTCCGAGAACAGGAGCGAGTTGTTGCACACGATTGGCTTCAGCCTCTCGTTCGACCCCGAATAGGACTGCGGGTAAGCCTGAATCGTCTCGTAGGTGATGCCGCTCGAACTCGACGCGGAATCCACAAGCCACTCGCAAGCCGAGTTGAACATCAGCAGCTTGCGCATCTCGGCGATGTGGTTTATCTTCGCAAACCGCGTCACTGGCATGATGAAGTCAATCGGGTCGTCGGGCAACTGGATTTCGTGGCTCGTGTAGGTGTAGAAGTCGCCGACCTGAGAGAGCCAGATGCGGGCGGGGTCGTTCTTCGACGAAGCCCAGACGAGCCTCTGCTGGCTCAGCGCAACCGCCGCAGGGTAGTCGCCTACGTTCGAGAAAATCTTTTCCCCGTCGTCCTCAGGCGGCGTCGTTGACGTGGACGGAGTGATGTACTTGTCAACGAAAGACTGTGTTTCAATTGTCGCGACCGCCTGTGGCTGTATGTTGTGCGTCACGAGGTTGCCGCCGACTACTGTTATCGTCACGGCGTTTGAGGCGGTCGAGGCGGCGGCAGGGACTATGTAGGTCGGATCGGACGGACACGTGGAGACGAACTTGGCGTACTCGTCCTTCCACCTCTCGGCGAAGTCGTCGGCATCCTCGTCCTCGTCCTTCTCGATAGTCACGCTCCTGTCCTTCGGCGGGTTCGAGAACGAAACACTCTTCGCCGTCCCCGTCCCGAGCTTGCAGGTTATGCCAGTCGCAGACCAGCCTACATAGTTGAACGTGACGCTTTCCCCGTCGTCTGCGACATCGTAAAACACCGAGCCGAGGCGCAATACCATAAGCACGGATTTCGACTTCTCGCCAAGCGTCAGGGTGTATGTCCCCTGCGCAAACCTGTACGCCGTCCTTCCGTTGCCGTTTTTCTCCAAGGTATCGCTCGTGTCGCACAGCGAGGTGTCAGCCGTCGCGTCGCTGTTCCTGTACTTCGTGGCTGGCAACGGGATGGAACACCCGGCAATCGGCGTGTTCTCCAGGTCGAGTTTGATGACGCCTATGAGGCCGTAGTAGTCATACCCCTTCTTGTAGATTCTCAGTTCTTCGGGGTACTCGATGATACCGCTGTCGTCGTATCGAACAGATGGGGAGATTTTGAGCGTTATCGTCTGTGATTCCGTCCATGGCATATGGTAGCCGGTCCCCGTCCATTCGACTGTCGAAGTGTCGTTCGCGCCGTATTTCGCAAGCGAGAAGTCTGCGCACGGAAACGTCTCAACGCCGTCGAAAACGGCAGTAGCCTTGTAATGCTCGACGTGCGTTCCGCCCGTGCATTTCACTGCCGTTCGCCTGACCGATGCCGTGATGATTGTCGGCACCCCGTCGGAGGGCCTGTTCAGCGAGAGCGTTTCGTACTGGAATCCATCCTCGCCCGATTCGTCGAGGTAATGCGAAACCTTTGCGGGAGGGTGGTTCTGGTGCGCGATGAAGATGACGTCGCCAGACTGCTGGTAGTCGAGTTCCCCGACCTCATCCGACGAGTAGACGTTGCTCCCGCCGAAAACCGAGTAGACCTTGTAGACGTTGCCGGGGTTCGTCCCGACGACATACATCTTCAAGCCAGCGAGGACAAGGACGAAGCCCTGCGTCTTCTTGTAGGCGAACGGAATCAGCCGCACCTTGTCGG
>CAVDWI010000025.1:0-17335 GCA_963612485.1 Barnesiella intestinihominis | reverse complement strand
GTGCACTTTGGGTCAAACATCAGTGATGTTTTTTAGCCCAATAAATAAAGGGGTTCGGCGAGTGGTCTCCGCAAAGGGTAATTTTCGGCACAGAAATGTCACATTTTAGGCAAAACTCCGCAGTCGGACGGGGGCTTCGAGTTCGGCTGGATTAGCGGGTCAGCGCCTCCACGGCGGTGAGCAGCGCCTCAACCTTCGCCACAATCCGCCTCTGTTCGGCGAGCGGCGGGAGGGGAATCTCCATTTCTATCAATCTTTCTCGAGGCAAATGCTTGATTGTGCTGCCGGTGAGTTTGCCCGCGATGGCGGCGTTGAGGATGGCCGCCTTGAGTTTCGCCGCGTAATTGTGTTGTGTTGTCTTCGCCATGGTCGTGGTTGGGATTGGGTTCGCCGATTTATTTAGCCGTGGAGATCGGGAGAGTCGGGAGATTTGGGAGATTGAGCGCGAGATCGACCATCTCATGGCAGCGGGCGTAGAGTTCGGCATTGGTCGGCTCGCGTGTGGTCGCCTCGTAAAGCGAGAGGTAGAGCATGCGCCCCCTGGCGCAAAACGGCTCTTTCTGTCGCGGCGGATGCCAACGCGGCGAAAAGCCCTCGGGCGAGACTAAAACCGCGCCCGAAGGGCTTAGCGGGGCGCTTGGGGCGCAAAGGGCGGCGCGGCTTTGGTTTTCGACGATGTAGCGGTTGAAGGCGGCGAGCTGGCCCTTGCGCATGACAATCCAATCATGCCAGTCGCGCTCGAAAACGGGCGACAGAGGGGCGGGCAATCGCGCCGGAGCGCGATCGGGCCAGACTAAAGCCGTGCCTGGGGGGGGCAAAGGGCGGTGCCCGAGGGGCTTTGCGGGGCGTTTTGGGCGGCGGCGGCCTGCAGTTTGGCGGGGGCGCGTTCCAACGCGCCCCAATACGCCCGCGTCAAATCGCGCCGCAAGATCGAGACAAGCCGCGTAAGCGACAGTTGGCGGTCGGCCTTCTTCAGCTTCGCCAGCCCCTTCAGGAGGCGGTCGAGTTCCTTCACAGCCGCGCCTCTTCTTCGGGTTTCATCCGCTTCACGATTTCATCCGATTCCGTCATTGCCCCCCAAATTGTATCATCATGCTGCCAGATTCATCAAGGGCAGCGCCGGGAGCGGTGCAGATTTTATCGCCCTTGTGCGGACCCCCAACAAATGGTATACTATACCACCGTTCTGTTAACCATACATTAACCAATAGTAAATATATGAAAAAACTGTTGTTTGCGATGAGTGCGATGGCGGCGATGTGCGCTTTCGCTAATTCTGAAGAGGCCGAAATGGCCGAAACGGAGAAGAATAACAACGAAAGCTTCATCTCGTTTTGGGGCTTCGGCAACTACGGCCTCTATTCGGGCTACCAGCTCTACGGGTCGCTTGTGAACGACAATCCGACGCTTCAGGGCTACATTGACCTGAACGCAAACATCGGCAACCTCGGGTACATCGGCGTTGGCCTCTGGTCCAATACCGACCTCACGCCGCGCCGCCGGAACAACAACCTTGGCCAGGCCTTCAACGAGTATGATCCGAACCTCCACTTCGGGCGCACCTTCTGGTTTGACGACGACAAGACGTGGGGACTCGACTGGCGTTCCTCCTTCGTCTGGTTCTACTATCCGCCGAAGAACTACAAGGGCAGCAGCCACGACCATGAGGGCAACCACACCGCGACCACGTGGGACTTCGACCACAGTTTCGCGCTCCTGAACCCCTACGTCGTTCCGTATATCACGGTCGTGCGCGAGTATTCGAAGGGTGCGAACCTGGTCATTTTCGGCCTCAAGAAGGATGTTGCGCTGACGGACGAACTGCGCATCACCCCTTACATCGAGGGCGTGTGGCGCGAGTCGCAGTACAACTGGTGCTTCCCGACGGCGTTTGACACCGAGATCGGCGGCATCCGCCACGCCAATTCGGGCATTGCCACGGCGAAGATCGGCTTCGACCTCAACTACCAGTTCAGCGAACACTTCGGCCTTTTCGCGAAACTCGCCTACTGCTGCGTCGTCGATCCCGACCTGCGCGACAACTGCGATGCGATTCGCGCAATGCCCTACGACTGGTATAGTTACGGTTCGCGCAAGGACTTCGCGTGGGGCGCGATAGGCGTCTCGTTCAACTTCTAATCAGCAGACAGGAGAGGATTTCGAAATGAAGAAACTGACGATGGGCCTGTTCGCCGCAGTCGCGGCGGTTGTCGTGGGCGGATGTTCACAGCGCTCGACGCTGACGGATGGCAAGTTCATCGTCGGTTTCGACGCGGATTTCCCTCCCTACGGCTACAAGGAAGGCAGCGAATACAAGGGCTTCGACCTCGACCTCGCCCGCGAAGTCTGTGCGCGGCGCGGCTGGCAGTTCGTCGCCAACCCGATCAACTGGGACTCCAAGGATATGGAGCTCAATTCCGGGTCGATTGACTGCATCTGGAACGGCTTCACGATGCAGGGGCGCGAAAACGCCTATTGCTGGACTCGTCCCTACGTCGACAACTCGCAGGTCGTCCTCGTCAAGGTCGGTTCGCCGATCAAGCGGCTCGCCGACCTCGCCGGAAAGGTCGTCGGCGTCCAGACGGATACGCCCGTGCAGAAGGCCCTTTCGGTGGGCGGCGAGAAGTACGAGTCGCTCGGCAAGACAATTAAGAATCTCGTCGTCGTGCCGAACTACAACCAGGCCGTCAACGAACTCAACGCCGGCGCGGTGGACGCGGTGGCGATGGATGTCGGCGTCGCCCGCAAGAAGATGACCGACCTGCCCGGCAAGTTCGTCCTGCTCAAGGAAATCGTCATGACCGAGACATACGGCATCGGTTTCAAGAAAGGCAACGACACGCTCCGCGAGATGGTCGAGAAGACGCTCGTCGAACTGGCGAAGGACGGCACGATGGCGAAGGTCGCCAAGGACTACGGCATTGAGCCGGAGGCCCTCATCCTCCTGCGCAAGGAGTAAGCAAGGGGTCGGCGATGGCGGACTTCGCGCAGATGATCCTCGATCTCCTCGGCGGCCTTGTGGTCTCCGTGGAGATTTTCGTTTTCACGCTTGCGATTTCCCTGCCGCTCGGCTTCGTCATCGCCCTCGGACGCCTTTCGGGGAATCGCGTCCTTTCCACAATACTGCAGGTCTACATCTCCGTCGTGCGCGGTACGCCGCTGATGCTGCAGATTATGTTCGTCTATTTCGCGCCCTACATATTCTTCCGTCTGCCGCTTTCGCATTATCCGCGCCTTCTCGCGACGGTGCTCGCGTTCGCACTCAACTACGCGGCGTATTTCGCCGAAATCTACCGTGGCGGCATCCTCTCCATCGACCGAGGTCAGCACGAGGCCGCCGCCGCGCTCGGCCTGACGAAGGGTACGACGTTCCTCCGCATCATTTTGCCGCAGGTCGTCAAGCGCGTCATTCCCGCCGTCGGCAACGAGGTCATTACGCTCGTCAAGGATACGTCCCTCGCCTTTACAATCGCCGTGACGGAGATGTTCACGATTGCCAAGCAACTTTCGTCCGCGAACACCTCCATGACGCCGCTTGTCGCGGCCGGTGTCTTCTACTACCTCTTCAATGCCCTCGTCGCGTGGACGATGGAGCGGCTGGAGAAGCGGTTCTCCTACTACAACTGATTCAAAATGGGTCCTTTTCTCCTCTTTCTGACCACCTTCATCTGGGGGACGGCATTTCTCGCGCAGAAATACGGCGCGGCGGAACTCGGGCCTTTCGCCATGACCGTCTTCCGCAACATCCTTGGCGGCGGATTTCTGCTCCTCTGCATCCTGATCCGAAACCACCGCGCCCGAACCGCCGCGCCGCAATATTCAGTCGGGCGTTCGGTTGTGGCGGGCGTCTGCTGCGGCATCCCGCTTTTTGCCGCGATGGCGGCGCAACAGATTGGCATCGAATTCACATCTCCCGGCATTTCGGCATTCCTGACGACGAACTACGTCCTGTTCGTCCCGGTCATCGTTGCCGTTTTCACGCGGCGAATGCCGTCCGTTTCGATTTGCATCGGCGTTCTGATGGCACTCGCGGGCACTTATCTCATCTGCATGACGGGGGCGGCGGCGGGCGACGGCTTTGCGGGAGTCGGCCGGGGCGAGCTCTGGACGCTCGCGTGTGCGGTCTTTTTCGCAATTCAGATGGTTGCCGTCGGCTACTTCGCCCCGAAGTCCGACCTCCTCGTGATGAGCGCGACGCAACTCCTGACTTGCTCGGTGCTGGGTGCGCCTTTCCTTTTGCTCGAGGCGGAGTCCGCCAAACTCGCGGCGGGCGGACTGGCCGCCGCGTGGATGCCGCTCGTCTACTGCGGCGTGTTTTCAAGCGGCATCGCCTACACGCTCCAGAACTTCGGCCAGGCACGCACTCCTCCGGCGATGGCGGCGGTTCTGCTGTCGATGGAGTCGGTGTTCGGTGCGCTGTCGGGCTACATCGTTTTGCACGACCGGCTTTCGCTTGGACAGTTCACGGGATGCGCTGTCGTTCTTGCGGCGGTTATCTTCGTTCAGTTGCCTTTCTCGTCCAGACGCTCAACTACACCGGCTTCCGCCGCGCAAGAATCTTCGAAAGTTCGTCGCCCGTGATTTTCGCCGCGTCCAATCGGTCGAGCGGCGAAAAACCGACTTCCGGCTTCACTCGCCGCAACCCCTTTATTTATTGGGCTAGAAAACATCACTGATGTTTAACCCAAAGTGCAGTGATGTTTGTTGACGAATTCGGCTAGGTGATCAAGACAGAGGGCAAGATTTTCCTTATACTGTCCCGTCATGGGCTTTCCCCCGTGGACATCGCTGACGCATTTCCAGCCCTGGCAGAGAACGCCCGCCGTCTCGCAGACGTGCGCAATCGCCGCGCCTTCCATGTCGCGCAGGGCGATGCCAAGGCGCGTCAGAAGCGGCATATCCGCATCGTTATCCGGGAAACGGTCGCCCGTGCCGAGAATTGCCGTCGGCAGAGGGTTGTCCGCGCCCACTTGCAGCGGAATGTAAGGCGACTTCCGTTCGTTCAGCGTCCCGACCGCCGTCCCGTTGAGTGCCGCGAGGTCGAAATCGTATTCCACGGCGGATTCGACGGCGTAGATTTCGCCAACCGCCATCGACGGCTTCAGACCGCCCGCCACGCCGAGGTTGACGATGCGGGTCGGACGGAAGAGCGAGAGCGCGAGTTGCGTGGCGGCGGCGGCGTTGCTCTTTCCGACACCCGAAACGACAACCGCCGCGTCTTCCGTCCCGTTCAACTTGCCGACCACGACGCGCCGCCCGAAATGCCGCGATTCCACCGCGTTCGCCAAATGGCGGATGACGCACTCCGCCTCGCAGTCCATGGCAATCACAAACGCGGTCACAGCCCGATTTCCTTCACGGCGGCGAGGAAGTCCGCCCGCGCCCGCTCGGCATCCACAGTCGTGAAGCGTCCGTCCTCGTAAAGAACATTGCCACCCACGACCGTCATCACGACGTCCGAAGCCTGCACCGAATGGACGAGCAGGTTCGCCGCATCGAGGCACGGAGCGAGGTGCGGGCGCGACAAATCGACGACGCAGAAGTCGGCCCGCTTGCCGACGGCGAGTTCGCCGATGTCCGTCCGACCCAGGGCCCGCGCACCGTTGACGGTCGCCATTTCAATTACGTCCCACGCCGAAAGCACGGTCGGATTGCGGGCAAGCCCCTTGTGAATCAGCGAAGCGAGGTGCATTTCCTCGAAGAGATTGAGGTTGTCGTTCGAGGCGCAACCGTCCGTGCCGAGGGCGACGTTTACGCCCAGTTCGCGCGCCCGCGCCACGCGGGCGAAGCCGCTGCCGAGTTTCATGTTACTGGAGGGATTGTGGACGAGCGAGACGTTCCGCTCCTTCATCATCCGAAAGTCATCGTCCGTGCAGTGGACGCAATGCGCCGCATAGCCGCCGAAGTCGAAAAGCCCCGTCTCGGCGAGATAGGCAATCGGGGTCTTGCCGTGCCGCGCCAGGCACTCGCGGTGCTCGCGCTCCGTCTCCGACACGTGTACGTGGACTGGACGCTTCAACTCCCTGTTCGCCTCCGCGAGGGCGCGGCAGAACCGCTCGTTCGTCAGGTATTCGCTGTGGATGCAGATGTCGCGGCGAATCAGGTCGTCCGCATCGTCACCCCGCGTGAACGCAACGCACTCCGCGAGGCGTCCCGGCGGAATTTCCTCCGCCTCGGAGAAGGCAAGTCCCACGCGGCAGAGGTGTGCGCGAAAGCCGACCTGTCGAAGTGCCGCGTCGCCCGCGTCGGGGAAGTCATACATATCCGCCACGCAGGTCGTGCCGCCCGCGAGCATTTCCATCGCGCCCCACGTCATCCCCGCCGCGATGTGCGCGGGCTTCATGCGGGCTTCCACGGGGAAAATCGCCTTCTCGAGCCAGTCCTGCAGCGGCAGCCCCGACCCGATGCCGCGCACGAGGGTCATGGGCGTGTGGCCGTGGCAATTGACGAGCCCCGGCAGAACGAGCCGCGTCGGATTCGCCACGGGATGAAGCGTAATCGCGGCGATTCGTCCGTCGCGATAGGCGATGTCGCCCGACTCGATTCGATGTCCGGGCAGAACCAACAAGGCGTTGGAAATCGTATTCATTGTATTCAGTGGAGTTGCGCGTCGATTGCGCGTTCGCGATGCCAGCGTTCGGCGAGGGTCGCGTCCGTCGCCGCCGAGGCGAGCGGGAACTTGAAGTAGCCTTCGTAGGCCGTCGCCCCCGCAAGTCCGCGCAGGGAGAACGCGACTTCCTTCGCGCCCGCCGGCAGCCGCCCGACGATTTCGACCGTATTGTCGCGGTAGAGGTTCTTCAGCAGGGCTGGATACGCCTCGGCGGGACACGTGGAGGCGAAGACAACTCGCAAGTCCGTGAAAATCGGGTCGCGAAAGCGTGTGGAAAGAGCCTCGAGTCCATCGCCCGACCGGGCGCGGAACCAGCCGTCGAAGATGAAACTTTCGCCGCGATTGCCCCGCGTCAGCACGTCAATCAGTTCGCGGTTTGCCGATGACTTCACGCCATACATGTAGACCGAGACGAGACCGTCGTTGAGTGTGGAGAATTTCGAGATGATCTGCGCCGTCTCGCGAACGCCGACGTTCGCATCGCCGTCCGTCACGACGAGGGCAATCAGCGGCCGCGTCGGCTCTCGCGGCAGGGTGAGGACGGAGGAGATTGTATCGAAGACATCCGTCCGGCCGTGCGCGACGAGCGAGGTGAGCCATTTGTCGCTTGCGGCGAAACTCGCCGCCGAGCACGTCTGCCACGTCCTGAAGGCGTAGGTGAACTTGTCGCGGAAGGCGACGAGGTTGAAGCGGTCGCCCGTATTCGTGCAACTGCGCAGGATTCGCCGCGCCGCCGCACGGCAACTTGCGAGCCGGTCGTTGCCAATCGAACCCGACGCATCGATCAGGATGACGACATCCTTCGGCACGGCGGGCAGTTTCGGCTTTGGCCGCACGGTGACGCGAAAATAGGTGAACCCCTTCTCAGTCTGTCGCACGAGGTCCGCCTGAACGGAGGTCGTCAGGTCGATTGCCGATGCGGAGGCCATCAGGTCGCGAACCGCCGCCTTTTCCCTCTCGACCGTCTGCTCGTCCACCACGGCCATCACTTCGGCGGGCGGCTTGAAGGTTGGCTTCTCCGCCGCCCCTTCAACGGGCAAAACGGGCACGGCGGACTCCGCCCCCGCCGGAACGGAGAGGGCTGGCGCGGCAGAAAAGACGGGGGCCTCGAATGCCGAGGCCGTCATTTCCGTACGCACGGGCAGCACTTCGCGCACGGAATCGACCGATGGTATCGAAACCTCGTCCGGCATGCGCGGCAGTTCGACGCCCGTCTTCGGCTCCTCGGCTGTCACCAGACGCGGCAGTTCGGGGGCTTCTGCCACGGGACGCATCCGCGTCAGCAGTTCGGGCATCGCGGCGGCGGCGGGCAGAAGTTCGGACGCTTCCGGATGCGATTCGGGCGCGGCAGTTTGAGATGAGGGCAATGCCGCCATCGTCTCGGCGACTTCGGGGGCTTCCCGTTCCGCCGGCACATCGTCCAGCACGTCGATCTTTACCGGGTCGGGACGCGACGGCACTTCGACGACCGTCATCGGACCCTTGCGTGCCAAGCGCGCAATTCCGCCCGTCACGCGGGTCATCACCCTCGGCTTCGCCCAGAACATCAGCCCGATATGAACCGCCGCCGAGACAATCAGCGCGGCGACCAGAAGGTCGCGACCAAATCCGGCGTTCCGCGTCATTCGCCCTCCTCCTTCGCCTTCGGTGCGGGGTGGGCGTTCAGCAGGGCTTTCGCCGCCGATGCGGATGGCGTCGCCTCGAAGAGTTCCGCCACCACGGTTGCATACGACCGCGCGTGGACGACATCCCCCTTCCCGATGCACGTCTCGGCGAGATGGAGATACGCCTCGGCACGGGCGGCGGCATCCCGCGCATTCAGTTCGACCGCGCGCTTGAGCGTCGCTTCCGCCGCGTCCCATTCCTCATTGCGCGTCTCAAGCGTCCCGAGACGCAGAGCGACCTTCGCCAAATCCTCCGTCGTGCATTTCTCGGCGAGACTCTTGCGGTAGGCCTCCATCGCCGCCACGAACGCACCCTCCGACTCCTCCGAAAAGCCGAGCAGGGCGTAGCCGCACTGCCGCCACTCGGCGCGGTCGGTCTTGATGAGAGCCTTCGCACACGTCTTCGCCTCATCGCCCGAGAGCAACTTGCCGACGGCGAGTATCTTCGCCGCGCTCATCCGTTCCGCCGCGCCCTCGCGAATGAGTTGGGCGTAGGCTTTCTTCGCCGCGTCGGTGCGTCCTTCGTTGAAGTCGTGGTCGGCAATCAGGAGCCGCGCCTCACGCGATTCCTCCAGCGGAAGCCCCGCCTCAAGCGCCTTCGCGAGAAACGCCGCGCCCTCCGCCTCATGTCCGAGTCGAATCGCCGCGACACCGCGCCAGTAGGTCGCCTCGGGACGCAACCGCTCGTCAATCTTTCCCTGCAAAGCCGACTGCAGGGCGACATCCGCCGCCGCCCAGCGTTCCTCGCGCAAGTCCATCATCGCCTTGCGATACATCGCATCCGCCGCCGTCGCCGTATTGGGGTGGAGTTTCGCAATCTCAAGGTATTCGCGCATCGCCTCGTCCTTGCGACTCGCCTTCTCAAGGGCCCACGCGAGCGTCAGGCGGTCGGAAGGTTCCTTGGAGGACGCGACGACTCGCCGCATGCACTCGACCATCTTCGCCGCGTCATCCGCCTCACGCGCTTCCTGAAAGCCAATCCGCGCAAGTCCCGTTTCGACCTGCGCCCTGTATTCGCCCTGGGGATAGTCCAGCAGATAGGTCTCGAACACGGGCTTCGCCGCCTTCGCACCCTGACTCGCATATGTCGCGCTCGCCTTCAGGTAGGCGATGGAGTCCCGAATCTTCTGCGGCGCATCGGACGCAACCGCCGCGCACATGCCGAGCGCGTCCGCATGCCGCCCCGTCAGATAGCAGCACCATGCGCTCAGGTAGACCGCCTCGGTCGCATACTTTCCCCTCGGATAGCGGTTCAGGTAGCGGCGCATCAGCGAGTCCGCCTCGCCGTACCGCTTGCCGCGATAACTCGCACCCGCCGCAAGATAAAGCGCCTCCTCGGCGTAGTCGCCGCCGCCGAAGGCAACGTCGAGATAGAGTTCAACCGCCTTGCGGACGCTCGCCGCATCGTCCGAGGCCTGTAGGATCTGCGCAAGGCGCAACTTCGCGTAGGCGACGTTCCGCCCCTTCGGGTCGAGGGTGACGTAGCGCATCAGGGCGTTCGTGTCGCCCGTGTTGAGACCGAGGTGATAGAGCGCGGAGGCGCGAATACCCTTCTCCACGCGGTCGGAATCAAGGTTCGCGAGTTCCGCGTTCTGCTCCTCGGCCGTCCCCGCCAGGGCGCGGTTCAGCCGTGCGCGGTCGGCGAGTTCCGACGCGGGATATTTCGTCAGGAGTTCGGCGTATTTCCGCCGTGCCGCCACCTTCTCGCCGAGTGCGCGGTCGCACTCGGCGAGCCGGTAGAGAAGCCCGTCGCCCGCCAGCGAACTCTCGTCGGCAAGCGCCGCGTATTCGCCGCGCGCTTCCGCCCATTGCCCGCGACTGAAGAGGCGATCGGCCATCGCGAGCCTGTCGGCCGGCGCAACGGCGATCGCCGCAAGCACGATCGTCAGAAAGGACGCCAAGTTCAGGTCAAGTCCTTCATCGAAACGACCGGAAGGTCAGACGTGTGCGTCATCGTCATCGGCTTGAGCGCGGACGAATCGAACGCATAGCCGTCCTTGCCGAGCGGCCAGATCACCGGCGCGGTGTTGAGAATCGTCGCCTTGAAGCCCTGCAGCGTCGCGCCCATGTTGCCCGTATGCGAACTGTTGCAGCCCTCGTTCTCAATCACGAACGGGAACTTGTAGCCCTTCGCCATCAGGTTCTCGAGGAAGTGCGACCAGTCCATCGAATCGCTGCCGCCGAAGCCCGGCAGACGCGGTTCGTAGTTGAGACGCGCCCACTCGTTCGCCGGAATCGGCACACCCGCCTTCTTCGCGAGTTCGGGATCGACCGCCTGCTCGGGATAGAGCCGTCCCCAGTGAATCGCGGCGGATTCCGTCGCCAGGTTGCGCGTGCCCTTGATGTGGATGCGGCGCAGTTTCGAGAAGTCCATCGCATTGATGACGTCCACGGGGTCGATGTGCTGCCAGACGTCGTGCGAAGGGTCGTAGGTCTCCTTCAGTGCGCTCGAGTCGTCGAGGATGGCATACATCAGTTTACGCGCCGCGAGGCAGCCGGGCAGGTTGCAGTAGCAGTCGGTCGAGGTGACGGGCTGCCAGCCTTCCATCGGGCAGTTCTCCACGCAGACGGTGACGCCGAGATCCTTCGCATACTTCAGGATGGGCGTGAAGACCTTCTTGAACTTGAGGAGGTTCTTCTCGAAGCCGCGGTCCTCGTTGCCGAGAGCCACATCATATCCGACGAACGTGCCGCACACGACGTCGTTCGCGTCACCGCCGAGAAGCGCGGCGATGCGGATGAGTTTCAGCACGTGATCCTGGTTCAGAACCTGGTTCTCGGGCTTGCCGCCGATGAGGTTGTCGTAGGCCCCGACCGACACGCGCAGCCCCTCCTCGTTGCACCGCGCAACGACGCGCTTCGCGGCCTCGAGGTCGAACGTCTCGTAGTCGAGGTGAGTCGCCGTGTGATCCTTGCGGTCAGAGCCGCGACGGAACACGCAGAGTTCGAGCCCCTGCGCCCCGACGGACTTCGCGCGCTTCAGCACGTCCTCGAACGTCTCGCCCGGAAATGCACTCGTCATCAGCCAGATGGGGTTGTTCATCGGCTTCTCGCCACGGGCAAGAGCCTTGCCCGAAAACGCCCCGACGGCCGCCAGCGCCGCCGCACCCTTGAAGAAATCACGTCTGTTTGCCAACATTTTTCAGTATCTCCTTTCGGTTTGTGTCGCTATTATATCAAAAATGGGGCAGTTCGGGATAGTGCGATGACAAGTTTAGCGGTTCGGGTATAAGACTGTGACCCGCGCACGTCAGATGTCGACCTCTATGCGGACAGCTTCCTCGGCGGGTTTCGCCTTCTTCGGCTTCTTATCGAGGGGCTTGTCATCCACCATCTGGAAAAGGGACGATATTTCGGTCGCGAACTTGAAGCCGCGTGCTGACGCATTGTTCTTCCGAATTGTCTCGATCTCCCTGAACGAAAGCCGCCGCGAACTGAACAGCGGCCAAATCGGGCGGTTGCCGTCCATCTCATACTCCGCACCCTCCCGCGCAATCATCAGCCGTCCGCAGATTGCTCCGCCGGGGACTTCGCCGACGCAGATGTCCAGCCGCACCGCCTGCCCCTTCTTCAGGTTGAACCAGTCGCCGATAACGTCAATTCCAAACGGGCTCTTCCCTTCGGGAGACTTCCAACCCATCACGCGGGTTGAATGATCCCCGTAGTTCGACCAGTTCGTCTCGAGGACAAGCTTGCCATCGACGAAGCAGGCCATGAAGTCGTCGAAGTCGCCAATGAAGCGGAAGCGTCCCGTCTCCTTCGGCACGAGCGTCGCCGTGTAGTGCGCCATCCAGCCACGCGGCTTCATCTTGTCCCCAACGCCGAAAGCCGCCGGTCCGTTGTCTGCGGATTGATTCGGGACCCAGATCTTGTTCAGGGCGACCTTGGCGGGGACTTTGTAGACGTGCTTTTCCGCCTCCGCGCCGAACTTGCCGTTGTTAATCAGCTTTCGCGCCTGTTCCCAATACATGCCGGGATGCCAGCCCGCGATCTCGTTGCCCTCCGCATCCCGCTTGAAGTCGAACATCTCACCAATCATGTAGCCCGGCGGAATGCCGCCCGTATGACCGCCCGCGCCGACTTTCACGCCGAAGTCGCCGCCGCCGCTGAGGGACTTCATCTTCGGGCTGATCTTGATGTTCGTCATCTTCACGGGGGCCTCTATTGCCTGTGCGCCCCGCGTTTCCACGGGGGCGGCGACGACCTCGACCGCCGTCGGCGCCGCAGGCAAGTCAACGCTTACGTCCATCATGGCGGTATCCGGTTCCACAGCAACGACGTCGGGCGCATCGACCGGTTCATCTTCCGGCTCGTCGACGAGAGGCTCGTCCTGCTCGACCGTGGCGATCTGGATGTCAAGGACGGCCTTCTGGCCTTGCGTCGTTGCCGTGATGACAATCAGCGTGACGACGGACAGGACGGGAAGGAGAATCGCGATGACGGGGGCTTTCAGGCGATCCACGGCAAGCATCGCCCGCTTGTATTCGCCCGACGAATGCGGCGAGCGAATTCCCTTGACGAACTCGGAAAACGAGGGCAAGTCCGCCCATGCGCTCGCCTTCGGTTCTTCCGTCGCCTTGTTTTTCCTGTTCTTGGACATTGCCTCGGATTTCCTTTCTCTCTGCAAAATGAAACGCCACCGAACCCGCGTGGGTTCAGTGGCGCGTTGCGCGACCTTTTGCCGCGAGGCGTCAGAGTGCGCTGCCGGGGAAGAACGTCCCCACGCACTTGCCCTCGATCAGCGGCACGAGCGCGGCTTTCCGTCCGTTGGCGATGTAGGTGTCGATTCCCGCCGCGACGGCGGCCTTCACCGCCTTGAGTTTGGAATCCATTCCGCCTTTCGAGAGTTTGCCCTTCTCACCCGCCCGCACGAGCCGCGTCACGCCGCGCACGTGATCGACGCGGGGAATGCGCCGCCCCTTCGCGTCGAGAAGCCCGTCCACCGTCGTCAGCAGGACGAGCACGTCCGCCTTCACGAGCTTGGCGATGAGGAACGACATCCAGTCGTTGTCCCCGAACGTCTGCCCCTTCAGTTCCTCGTCCGCGACGACGTCGTTCTCGTTCACCACGGGTACGATTCGATCCTTCATCAGGCGTTCGAGGGTCTTCTTCACGTTCTGACTGCGCCGCCGCTCCTCGAAGTCGTAGTGCGTCAGCAGGATCTGTCCGATCTTGACACCATGCTCCCCAAAGAGTTTCTCGTATTCGTAGATGAACCGCGCCTGACCGACCGCCGCGCACATCTGGACGTCGTTCACGTCCGCCGGGCGGGCCTTCAGCCCGAGGGCCTCGATGCCCGCCGCAACGGCGCCCGAGGAGACGAAGACGAGTTCGCAACCCGTTTTGCGAAGTTCGCACAGCTGCGCCACGAGCCGACGCAGGGCCTTGTAGTCCGGTCTACCCGTCTTCGCCGCAATCGCGTGCGTACCGACTTTTACAACGATTCTCATAAGCGTATTACCATTTTGATTAGAGTTTGCGCGTGATGCGGTGGTCTCCCGCCGCATACTCGTGCGCCGCGTCCTCGCCCGGAACGGTCACGAGTGCCTTCGCGCCCGCCGGGACCGTGAACTCCCAAATCCACTGGTCGCCCTCATACCGCCACGCACTCTTGATCAGCCCCGCCGCCGACTTGTATTCCGCCTTCACGAAGCCGAGGCGACGGTCGGGCTTCGGCGCGAGGATGACATTCCTGAAGCCGGGTGCGGTCGGGTCGGCGGCAATGCCCGCCGCCGTCTTGTAAATCCACGCGAGCACCGCGCCATAGGCGTAGTGGTTGAAACTGTTCATGCTGACCGGCCCGAAGCCGTCCTTCTTCGTGTAGCTGTTCCACCGCTCCCAGATTGTCGTCGCACCCTGATCGACCGAATAGAGCCAGCCGGGGAACTTGTGGTTGAGGAGGAGGGCGTAGGCAATATCGACCATGCCATTCTCGGTCAGCGTGTCCATCACGATGGATGTGCCGAGGAAGCCCGTGTGGAGCGTCCCGCCGTTCGCCGCGACGCTCGCCTTGAATGCCGCGATGGTCTTTTCCTTCGCCGCGCCCTCGACAAGACCGAGTTTCAGCGCGAAGAGCATCGGCGTCTGCATCCCCTCGAACGTCGACTCCAGCGTCCCATCCGTCGTGAAGAACGTCGCCTTCAGGTAGTTCTTCGCCGTTTCGGACATCGCGCGATACTTCGCCACCGCGTCGGCGCGACCGGTCAGTGCCGCCATCTCGGCCATCAACTGCGCATCCCACGCCCAGTAGCAGCCGCCGAGGTAGTCCCAGTAGCGCACGGCTTCCGGCTTCGGGTCCCACGTGCCGTCCTTGTGCCTGTTGAGCGCAGCGTATTCCGGCTTGTAGGGACAGCTCTCGAGGCGTGTAAGCGAGAGCCAGTCGTTCCACTGGAAGTTCCAGCACTCGTCCTTGATGTTCGCCGTCGCATATTTCGTCTCGTTGACGTGACCGACGAACTTCTCCATCGCGGCCCAGTTCTCGTCCACGATGCGGCGGTCGCCGTACTGCTTGAACATCTGGTAGGGCACGATCACGCCCGCGTCCGCCCAGCCGAGGCGCATCGGCTCGTTGCTGCCGTATTGGGCGAACGGCGCAACGCCGGGGAAACCGCCGCGCCGATCCTGCGTGTCGCGCTCGTCGCGCATCCACTTGCGCAGGAAGTCGTAGACGTCCGCGTTGAAACTCGCCGCCTCGCAGAACACCTGCGTGTCGGCCGCCCAGCCGAGCCGCTCGTTGCGCTGAGGACAGTCCGTCGGCACGCTCAGGTAGTTTGAAAGCTGCCCCCAGTAGACGTTCGAGATGAGCCGATTGACATCCTTCTCGCCGACTTCAATCCGCCCGCGCTCCATCTCCCTTTTGATGGACGTGACGGGGACGCTCTCCAGCCGCTCGATCGTCACGCGCCCCGTCGCCGTCACGGAGATGTAGCGGTAGCCGAAGAAGGTAAAGCGCGGCAGATACTCGACGACGTCCCCGCCCTTCCCGAAGGTGTAGACGGTGCGCATGCCGTCCGCCGGGCAACGCAGGTTCAAGCGATAGACCGACCCCTCCGGGCCGTCGTTCCCACGCGACTTCGCGCCATTGCCGTCATTCAGCATTTCAGCCGGAAGCGCCGTCAGAACCGTGCCTTCCGCCGCACGGAAGCGGAAGCGCGGAACTGCCGCGCAGTTCTGACCGAAGTCCACGACAAGCGTCTCGCCCGGCTCGACAATCAGGACGGATTCCGCAGGACGGTCAAAGGTCTTCGTGCGAATGACCGTTCCGAAGTCGTTGCTCGTCACGTTCGCCACGCCCTTCCATCGATAAGCCTCCGTCGGACGCAGCGTGAGGTCTTCCCGCAAGCAGACCTCCGCACCGTCCGTCGGCAGTATCTCGCCCTTGAATTCGTTGTTCACCTCCGTATTCGCGGCGGAAAGCCCTGCGCCGTCCGTCGGCGCGGCAATCCGTGCATCGTATTCCTCGCCGTCGAAAATGGCCGCCGTCGTCACGGGCCCCGCCACGCCACTCGCCCACTCCGAGGCGCGTGTGCCGACGACTTCGCGTGAGCCGTCCGCATAGGTAAGGACAAGTTCGCCGCGAAACGCGCTCTTCTTCCCGACGAACGAGACGATCTTGTCGCGCCACCAGCCCGCCGAGACTTCCGCCGCGAATGCGTTCGCCGCACCCGCCTCGCGCTTCATCAGGTTCAGCACGTCGTAGGTGAAGGCGTATTTCGTCTTCGCGTTGTGCGTGAAGCCGGGCTTCAGCACGTCGTCCCCGACGCGGCGACCGTTCACGAAGACCTCGAAAACACCAAGCCCCGAAACCGTCCACTTGGCGGAAGTCAGCGCGGACTTGTTCGTCACGGCGCGGAAGAACCAGCTCGTCCCCGCCGCCGCCCGCGCACCGGTGACGTCCTTCCCTTCGAAGACGGGCGCGTTCTTCACCGAGATCCATTCGCTCGCCGCGTCCAGTGCCGGGGTCGCGGCGTTCAGTGCGAACCCCGCAAGGGAGGCCGCCGTCGCCAAAAGCATCGTCATCTTCATCCGTCAGTTTCCTTTCCTCAAGTTTTCAGGCGGATAGTATACCATATTTGCTTCCGCCTCGCTGTGTTCGCAGATTCCTGTTTCTTCCGTAAAAACGCACGACACCACCCGACCGTTTACTTTCAGAAAATGCGTTTACTTCTGGACGCGATGCAATGCGCACGTGGTGGTGATGCGTTAATTCAGGAAGCGACGAACGGCGTTGCGATAACGGGCTGCAACTACACCGGCGTCACTTTTTCGTTCCACGCAAACGACCTTGCGCGTCACGATAAGTCGTGCGCCCCGAAGAATCGGTCGTAGCCGTCCCCTGAAGCCGTCCCTGCGCATCGTGGTACGTGACCTTTCCAATCGAATTCGTCCGCGCAGTTCCCATCAACCGACCTTGCGCATCACGGTAGGTGGTGATGCCGGACGAGCCGGCTGTAGCCGTCCCCTGATGCCGTCCCATTGCGTCACGGTAGGTGGTTCGGTTGCCGGACACGGTTGCAGAACCTTGGGTGCGCCCCATCGAATCGCGCCAGGTCGTTCGACCGGAGGGATCCGTCGATACCGAGCCCATGTTCCGCCCCTGCGCATCACGATAGGTCTGCCTGATGGGCGCGGCAAAGAGCAATCCGACCGAAAGAATCGCACAAACGATGATGCCTTGTTTCATGAGTGTTCCTCCTTTCCGAGTTCCTTTGCCGTACATTATATCAAATCCGACGTTCGCACTGGCGGGCCTGGCGGGATTCGAACCCGCTACCCACTGCTTAGAAGGCAGTTGCTCTGTCCAAATGAGCTACAGGCCCAGTTCACTCCTCATTCTCCGAGCGCAATGGCCGTATTATATCATCTTCCGCTTTCGTCGGTCAAACGCACATGGCGAAGCACAAGCATCAAAAGCACCTTTGATGCGCATCAAAGACCTACGCGATCTCGAACCAGTTGTAGCCGCGGCGGGAGCAGACCTCGACAACGCAGGTAACGATCTCACTCCGCCAGCCGGGGCGGCGCGGCAGGGACTCGCGGTAGCGCTTCGCCTGGGCGACCG
>CAVDWI010000024.1:0-17586 GCA_963612485.1 Barnesiella intestinihominis | reverse complement strand
TAGCCCACGATCGAGCTGCTGACGATGCCGTCGGCCATTACTGCGGAGCAGAGATCGGCGAACGGGGTGCGGAAGGGGACTACAGGAGGTCGAGGATGCGGATGCCGACGACGGTGACGGCAGCGGGGTCGGCATAGTAATGGGTGATCGTTTTGATGTCGTCCCCGCTGATCGCGGTGGCCTTTTCGGCTCCGAATTTCTGGTAGATGTGGTCGATGCAGATCTTGCGGAGTTCGTATGCGCCCTTGCCGCCGGTGAAGCCAAGCAGCCGCATTTGCCGATTGAGTCGCTCGAACACGCCCGAATCGAGTGTGCGAAGCAGCGCAGAACCCGGCTTGTCGCCGTCCGTAACCAGTGGGCCGAGTCGCGCCCAGATGTCCGGATGGATCGGCCAGCACACGCGGCGTCCCGAGGAGAGTTCGGTTTTGTGCGGTGTGTAGGAGAGAAAGTGCATGGTGCGGGGTGCCTGGTGCTTGGTGCTTGGTGCGGGGCGCGGGGTGGTTTGCTCAATGAAGTTGGAGGGAGTGAGGCGGAGGATGTCGCCGTTGCGCATGGCGAATTCGAGCATGAGCGTTGCCGCCAGCCACTCGCGCTCCTTCTCATGGCTTTTGAGAAAGGCGCGGGTGCTTTGCGTTGTGCCTGGTGCCTGGTGCTGGGTGCTTGGTGCGCGGTGCGCGGTGCTTGGTGCCTGGTGCGGGGTGCTTGGTGCTTGGTGCGCGGTGCTTGGTGCCTGGGGCTTGGTGCTTGGTGCCTGGTGCTGGGTGCTTGGTGCCTGGGGCTTGGTGCTTGGTGCCTGGGGCTTGGTGCTTGGTGCCTGGTGCGCGGTGCTTGGTGCTTGGTGCGCGGTGCTTGGTGCCTGGTGCGCGGTGCTTGGTGCGCGGTGCGCGGTGCTTGGTGCCTGGTGCGCGGTGCTTGGTGCCTGGGGCTTGGTGCTTGGTGCCTGGTGCGCGGTGCTTGGTGCCTGGTGCGCGGTGCTTGGTGCCTGGGGCTTGGTGCTTGGTGCCTGGTGCGCGGTGCTTGGTGCCTGGTGCGCGGTGCTTGGTGCCTGGGGCTTGGTGCTTGGTGCCTGGTGCGCGGTGCTTGGTGCCTGGTGCGCGGTGCTTGGTGCCTGGGGCTTGGTGCTTGGTGCCTGGTGCGCGGTGCTTGGTGCCTGGTGCGCGGTGCTTGGTGCCTGGGGCTTGGTGCTTGGTGCCTGGTGCGCGGTGCTTGGTGCCTGGTGCGCGGTGCTTGGTGCGGTCGGTTGGGGACAGCCGATGTCGCCCACGTTCGATACGCTACTCGCACATTGCACACTGCACACGGCACAAGGCACATCACCAAACGACTCTTTTTCAAGTTTCTTGTACCACGCCTTGACATTGCGGAGGAGGTCGGCAGAGGGACGAACATAGCGCGGCGGCTGGGCGCGAAAATTTGGGAGTTCGATTTTGGGAATCTCCCACCCGCGATCCTCGTAGTAAGGGCGAGTCCATTTTGCGAAGACGGCGCGGAGTTGACACATGTAACTCCATGCCGAAACGCGGGCGATTCCCTGTTCGAGGAATTTGACGAGTGCGCTGTCGATGGCCTTGCGCGTCAGGCGTTCAACGCTTGCGCCAAGCGGTATCCCCGCTGCCTCGCAGACAATTGCCGCGCCGCGCACGGCGTTCTTTGCCGTCAATTCGCCAGGGCGTCCACACTTCATGCGCTCTGCCTGTGCGACTTCTCGATAGCATTTTATCACTTGATTGATTCTCGGTATCATTTGATTTCTCTCTTTCTTTTTAGGTTGACTGTTTTTGAACGTAGGCAGCTTCGCCACATGCGAAGTTTCGTCTGATTCGGTGCGCCGCACCCTCTTGCGACCGCTTCGCGGCTCGGCTTCGCCTCGGGGTGACCCTCCGAAGCAAAGCTTCTTCGGCGCATTCCGCCCCGCGTGAATACACGCGAACGGCGCAACTCGAATCGGTCGAGGCTGCGTCAAAGAGAGAGTGGGGGAGGAATCTGTTTACGGTTGCGAAGGGACTCGCGACCCTACCAGCGCACAAGGCACAAAGCACAAGGCACAAGGGAGCGCGGTTAGTGCAAAAGATGGAACCGCAGGGTGAGGGCGAAAAGGATCGTCGGGAGAATCGCGGAGGTGATTTTGCTCGATTTCATCGTTTTCGATTATAAGTGCCTTCATATGTGCATATTATATCAAATATGGCCGATTATCTCCTAATATCAGAGTTTTGCGCCCCTTCTTGCTTTCTTGGCGGGGAATTTGGTGCAATATGCGGCGATCTCTCTTGTGGGGATCATCTGGATGCGGGGAAAGTGCTCCGCCTGAGGTGACGGGTCTTCCCGTCACCTTTGATTTTGCGAATGAGCGAGAAGACATTGCCGAACAGAGGGATGTTGTGGGGTCGTTCGATCGCGTGAAGATCTACTACGACTTTTGTGGGTTTGTGCGTGGATTATATCAGAGCCGCCCCTCTGGGGTCAAGGGGGTGTTTGCCTGGAGTTTACCCATTTTTTGGCACAGCTCGCTGACCACCCCATCCGAGTAGTCGAAATTAACTCCGAGCCGTGCGGCTCTCGCGGCCTTCGGCTGTCTCGCTTCGCTCGGCTGTCCCGCTCCGCAGGTCTCACAAGGCTTCGCATAACCCGACCGACTCCCCGTCGCAATGAAAAGAAGCGTAGCATTCCCACCCTGTTTTCCCGTATACTACAGGATACACAACTCGTAACCCGCGAGTGTCGAGCGGGAAACTCGAAGCATGCCCTGCTCTGCGGAACGGTAGTGAAAGCCCTGCGGATCGGAGTTAAACCTCCCATTCCGCAAGAACAGCGCCTATTTCACTTGAGAAAATCGACTTTGCGCTTATTCCATTGGGATGAAGTCCACTTTTGACCCGAAAAAATGGGTAAACTCCAGCCAGATTTGAAGTGCGAAAAGAGACTTCTTGATGTTCAGCGGACGCACGGCTACGGCTAGTTTTGGTATAATACTGACATCTTGCTGATGGATGTCATAGCGGTCGATTAAAGAAAGATGTAGAAAATGTCGGAGATGTCAAAACCAGATCCCTCGCTTTATGGGATAATGCATTCCAACAGGAATTTCAAGGACAAGGATTCCTGGGGCAAGAATCAGTTCAACTCGTCTTTTCCCGTGGCACTCTGCTGTTATATGCGCGATCAGGGGCATAACGCAATGTATGTCTCGGTGAAGCACGGTATCCCCGGCGTCTCCGAACTGTCCTTTGACAAGGTCTTTGGCTCACATTTGCCAAACGACAAGCTGAAGTTCCTTTTCGAGTCGCCCTTCGACCCGTATCGCTCGTTTGTCGAAGACGCCATGGAGAAGATTGACGTCGTCGTCACGGAGGAATCAACGGGACGGTATGTCACACCCCTTGAAATCAAGCTGACGACATTGCCCGACAACGGGACGGCTTCGTTGCCGGAAGAGGAATACGGCTCGGAAATCGTCGTTCGCTCCGCGACAATGCGTTATGTTGCGCTTGGAATCGCGAGCCGCTTGACGGCAAGTCAGCGCACTGCCGTTCGCGAAATGCTCAAACCCGTCTGCGTTGACGTGCAGGATTGGGGCAATCAGTTTGAAATGCGCGGACGGCGGGAAGAGATTTTCAAGGTCTTGGATGAGTTTTTGCTCAAATACGAAGCCCTTCAGAAGCCGCTTGTCGTACAGCCGATCTGGAAGACAAAGGGGAAAAGCCCCGAACTGGCCGACAATTGCCTTGACGTCTTTGTCTGGAGCGATTTCGCCATTGCCAGACTGATGCACACCTCATGCCTTGAGATGGGAAACGAAATCACGCGCCCACAGCGAGCGGCACTCCGACTGGTCAGGTTCCTCTATGAATTCAGTCTCTCGGGGAAGGTCTTTCAGCATCCAATCTATGACGGAATGCTCTTCGGTAATCAGGGGGACAAGGAGTTCGCGTACCGGGGAGCGCAGACCCATCGCTTCATGCACTGCGACCGATTGACCAAACCGGTCATTACCAAGAGGGAAATCAAGAAGATTATCCTTGGCGGCGGGCAGCGGTATCTGAGCCCGGAGCGTCGGTTCGATGCGATACTTTATTTCTCGCCATCCCTGTTCGAGGACTGAAAGATGAAAATCGTTGACTTGTTTTGCGGCGGGGGCGGACTTTCATACGGCATGGAACAGGCCGGGCATGTCGTCGCGGCGGCGTATGACTGGTGGCAGCCCGCCTTGGATTTCTACAACAGGAATATGCGGGGGCATCATGCCTACAAACTTGACCTGTCGAATGTCGATCAAGCTGTTGCCGAAGTCCGGCGTTGGAGTCCAGATGCGATTATCGGAGGTCCGCCCTGCCAAGACTTCTCTTCGGCCGGCAAGCGCGACGAAAATGGCGGAAGGGCGAGTCTGACGACATCCTATGCGCGAATCGTTTCCACGGTGCGCCCCCGCATGTTCGTCATGGAAAACGTTGACCGCGCCATCAAAACGCGCACCTACCGAAACGCTTTGCGCATCTTCAAGGAAGTCGGCTACGATTTGGCAATCGCCGTCCTTGACGCCTCGCTTTGCGGAGCACCGCAGGCGAGAAAGCGAATCGTCGTCGTGGGCGGACTCGGCATCTCCGTCTCTCCGATAATCGAGCTCTACCGTGCCAATCAGGCACATGCGCCGATGACGGTTCGCGATTATTTCGGCGCTGAACTCAAAATTGACTACTATTATCGCCATCCACGCAGTTATGCGAGGAGAGGCGTGTTCAGTGTCGATGAACCGAGTCCGACGATCAGAGGCGTGAACAGACCGATACCGCAGGGCTATCCGGGGCATGCGGGCGATGCCGCCCCCATCACAACTCCGGGGCTTCGACAGCTGACCACGCGAGAACGCAGTCGGATTCAAACATTTCCACCGCATTGGGATCTCTGCGGGAACAAGAGCGACATTGAGCAGATCATCGGGAATGCCGTGCCGTGTGCCTTGGGTGAGTTCATCGGGCGGGCGATGGCGCAATTCGACAAAATGCCTCATACGAAGGCAACCCCAATCCCGGATTCCGTGTCCGTCTTCGTACAACATGAGAAGACCCACAAGGACGACATTCGCGTTGTCGGGCTTGAACCGCTGGACAAGACGACAAAAGCCGTCTTGTTCAGGGGATCGACTTCTCAGGGGGTTTGCTTCACGCCCTGTGAACCGATGCCCACGCAACAGCTTCTTGCCGTTGGCGAATGATTCGGGGCGCAAAAAGACATACCCCACAAGCGGCGGCAAGTGTGGTATAATTTCTGCCTATGGAATTCGAGAATACCATCGGGCTGGAAACCCACGTCCAGCTGAAGACCAAGACGAAAATGTTCTGCTCGTGCCTGCTGAAGACGGGATGTGAGCCGAATACGAACGTGTGTCCCGTATGCCTTGGGTATCCGGGTGCGCTGCCCGTGATGAACCGGGAGGCCGTCAAGCTGACGGTGATGAGCGGGATGATGCTCGGTTGCGAAATCAACCGCCACGCGACCTTCGACCGCAAGAACTACTTCTACCCCGACATGGCGAAGGACTACCAGATTTCCGAGAACGGGAATCCTCTCTGCCTCGGGGGCGGCGTGACGATCCAGACCCCGAATGGCCCGAAGTTCATCCGAATCAACCACATCCACCTTGAGGAGGACGCGGCGAAGATCAACCACTACGCCGCGAGTTCGGGCGTGGACTTCAACCGCGGCGGAACGCCGCTGATGGAAATCGTCTCAGAGCCCGACCTCTCGTCCGCCGACGAGGCGATCGCCTACCTGACCGCGCTGAAGGAGATGCTCGTCTACGCGGGCGTATCGGACTGCAACCTCGAAGAGGGGAACATGCGCTCCGACGTGAACATCTCGATCCGTCCCGTCGGGGAGACGAAACTCGGCACGAAGGTGGAAATCAAGAACATGAACACCTTCAAGGGCATTCACGCCGCACTCGAATACGAGGCGCGGCGGCAGCGTTCGTGCATGGCGCACTCCATCCCCATCGTGCAGGAGACGCGGCGGTGGGACGGCGAGGCGCTGGAGACGGCCTCGATGCGCTCGAAGGAGAACGCCCACGACTACCGCTACTTCCCCGAACCCGACCTCGTGCCGGTGGAACTCTCGGAGGAGCAGATTGAGGAATGGCGGCGGCTTCTGCCCGAACAGCCGGAAGCGCGGCGCGTCCGCATGATGGCCGACTACGGCATCGCCGAATACGACGCGGAGGTTCTCTCGCAGCACAAGGCGAACGCCGATTACTTCGAGGCCGCCGCGAAGGGACTCGACAAGAAGACGGCGAAACTCCTCTGCAACCTCTACATGGGCGACGTGATGGCGCTCCTCAACGCGAGCGGCAAGGAAATCGGCGAATGCGCGATGAAACCCGCCGAACTCGCCGCGCTCGTGAAACTCGCGGCGGCCGGCACAATCAACGGGCCGACGCTGAAGGAACTCCTGCCCGAAATCTTCGAGAAAGGCGGCGACCCGGAGGCAATCGTAAAGGAGCGCGGACTCGGCGCGGTGAGCGACGCGGGGGCGCTCGAGGCGTTCGTCGATCAGGCCATCGCGGCGAATCCGGGGCCCGTGGCGGACTACAAGAACGGCAAGAAGGCGGCGGCGGGCTTCTTCGTCGGCCAGGTGATGAAACTCTCGAAGGGCAAGGCCGACCCGAAGATCGTGGGCGGCCTCGTGGCGAAGAAACTCGCCGCACTCTGCCTCTCCCTCGTCCTCATGTTCCTCGCGGGCTGCGCCTCGTTCATCCTCACCCAGCGGTGCGTCTTCGTGGACGAGGACGGGAAGTTCGCCACCGTCGAGTACGGGAGCGGCAAGTCCGACCATACGACGACCTTCATCTCACCGGGGAATGGGAAGGAGATGGAATTCAAGTCGAAGTTGCGCGTCCGCGTCCATCTGCCGGACAAGAGTTTCACGGCCTACCAGTGCATGAACGTGCTCACAAGCGGCACGATGTATGGAACGGATGACAAGGAATGGCTCTTCCACGCGAACGGCTTCACCTGTTCCGTCTATCGGCAGACGGAGGACAAGAGCGACTACCTGCTCGTGTTCCAGGGCGTGCTCTGCGAATCGCCGAAAAAGACGGGCGAGAAATGAATCCGCTCGACAACATCCGCGTCGTCCTCGTCGGGACGCTCTATACGGGGAATGTCGGATCGAGTTGCCGCGCCATGGCGAACATGGGCATCCACCGTCTGCGGCTCGCCGCGCCGAACCTGCAGAATTCGTGGGAGGAGGGCGAACGGCTCGCCGTGCACGCGACGGACATTCTGGCGAACCGCGAGGAGTTCGCCACCTTCGAGGAGGCCGTCGCCGACTGCGTGGCGGTCGTAGGCACGACCGCCCGCGAAGGACTTTACCGCCAGCACGTGAAAGCGCCGCGTGACTGCGCGGCGGACATCCTCTCGCTCGCCGCGACTGGACCCGTCGCGCTCGTCTTCGGCCGCGAGGACAAGGGCCTCCTCAACGAGGAAATCGCCCAGTGCACCCACCTCATCCGCATTCCCGTTGACGAGGGCTACACCTCCATCAATCTCTCCCAGGCCGTGCTCATCACGTGCTACGAGTTCTTCACGGCTTCGGGGCGCTACGTTCCTCCGCACGAGAAGGCTCCACCCGCACCGCAGGCGCAGAAGATGCAGCTGATGAAGAACTGGTCGGCGATGCTTCAGGAAATCGGCTTCATGAAGAGCGAACAGGCGGACCACTTCATGCAGGGCTTCCACCGCGTCTTCTCGCGGGGGGTCGTGACGAAGGACGACGCCGCGCTGATGCTGGGCGTGGCGCGGCAAGCCGTCTGGGCGAAGAACCACGCGAAAGAGGCGAATGGATAGGATTGTCTATCTCCTGCGCCGCCTGTGTCTGCTGGTCCCGACTTTTCTCGGCATCACGATTGTCTGCTTCGCCCTGACGCGCTTCCTGCCGGGCGGACCCGTCGAAATGCGGATGATGCGTCTCAAGGGGATGGGCGCGGCGACGGGCGAAGCCGCCGCGAATGCCACCGCGTCGCAGGTTTCGGACGAATACCGCCGCGAACTGGAGGCGCAGTTCGGCTTCAACAAGCCGATTGTCCGGCAGTATTGGGACTGGCTTGTCGTCAACCGAATGGGGATGAACCTGCCGAGCTACGACTATCCGAACAAGACGGCGTGGGAGTTGATTCGCTCGCGCATCCCCGTCTCCGTCTGGTTCGGACTCGCCGCGTTCGTCCTCACCTACCTGATTTGCATTCCGCTGGGCATCGCGAAGGCGCTGCGTCATCGACAGTCGTTTGACGCGGTGTCGAGCATTCTCGTTTTCGTCGCCTATGCGATCCCCTCGTTCGCACTGGCAATTGTCCTCAAGACCTGCTTCTGCGGCACAGTGGAGGGGTTGCCCGACGTTTTTCCCCTGGGCGGCGTCACGTCCGACTTCGACGTCGAACCAAGCGCGTGGACGGCGTTCGTCGATCGGGCGTGGCACATGGTTCTGCCCGTCACCTGCTATGTCGCGGGGAGTTTCGCCATGCTGACGCTCCTGATGAAGAACTCGCTTCTCGACCAGATTTCGGCGGACTACGTCCGCACGGTGATTGCGAAGGGCGCCTCACGCCGACGCGCCATCTGGCTTCACGCCTTTCGCAACGCGCTGATTCCGATTGCCACGGGAATCGGTCCGATGGTCGGGTTGCTCTTCGCGGGGTCAATCATCATCGAGACGATCTTCGAGATACCGGGCATGGGGCGGCTCAGTTGGGACGCGCTCATCGGGCGCGACTACGCGGTCTTCCTCGCCCTTCTGGCGCTGACTTCTCTCTTCCAGCTTGTCGGCAATCTCATTTCCGACATCCTCTATATGGTCATCGACCCGCGCATCGACTTCTCGCGCCGTCGCTGACCCCCTTCCTCCCACGCGGGTGCGGCGGGCACGATGTGCAGGATGCGCATGGGGTTCACTTCCTGTGCGGGGGCTGCTGGCGACCCGAGAGGAACTTCGAGACGGCGACGAGCGCACAGGTGAAGAGCAACATCAGCGTCGAGAGCGCGAAGACGGCGGGCAGGTTCTTCGAGTGCTTCGTCATCGAACTCACGTAGGTCGGGAAAGTATTCGTGCCCGCGCCGTTCACGAACGAGGTAATCACCACGTCGTCAATCGAAAGCGTGAAGGCGAGAAGCCCGCCCGCCACGATGCCCGGCATCAGAATCGGCAACTCGACCCTGAAGAAGGTCGTCCACGGCCCTGCGCCGAGGTCGTATGCCGCCTCCACGAGGCGGTCGTCGAAGTCCTGCAACCGCGCAAGGACGGTCATCACGACATAGGAGACGCAGAACGTGACGTGGGCGATGAGAATCGTCCAGAAGCCGCAGTCGATGCGGCAGGCGACGAAGAGCATCAGGAGGGAGATGCCGATGAGGATGTCGGGCATGATGAGCGGCGTGTAGACGAGGGCGTGGTGAATCGTCTGCAGGCGGTCTTTCCAGCGGTGGAGCGCGAGCGCGGCGGTCGTGCCGACGACGCACGAGATGACCGTTGCGAGCCCCGCAATCGTCAGCGAGAGCCAGAAACTCTGCATCAGGGCGCGAACCGAGTAATCGCCCGAGAAGAGCTGGGCATACCACTTGCCCGTGAAGCCGATGAAGTCGCCGCGCGCGTCGAAGAAGCTCATCGAGATGCCGTTCGGGATGAACCCGTAGGCGACGACCAGCACGATTGGCACGTAGAGGAACGCCAGCACGAGGCCGAGCACCGCGACGGAGAAGAACGACCGCTTCATCGCAGACCTCCTCCGCCGCCGGCCAGCACGAGGCGGGCCGTCTGGCTTTCGAGCCGCTTGCGGTCGCGGGCATCCTGCCGCCGCTTCCACCACGTGGCGAGCGCAATCGGCACGAGCACCGACACCGCCATCAGCGTCGCGAGCGCGGACGCATGGGGGATGTTGCGGTTCTGAATCGCCCGCATGAAGATCTTGTTGCCGATCAGCACGCAGTCCGTGCCGCCGAGCATCTGCGGAATCACGTAGGAGCCGATGGCGGGGATGAACACCATCAGGATTGCCGAGACGACGCCCTGGCGGATGCCGGGGATGAAGATCTTGCGGAAGGCGTAGAAACTCCGCGCCCCCAAGTCACGCGCCGCCTCAAGCAGCGAGAAGTCGAACTTCTCCGCCGCCGTGTAGATCGGCATGATGGCGAACGGCAGAAGCGAATACACCGAGACGAGCACGACCGCCGCCTCGGAGTCGAGAATCGTCGAGGACGCGGGATCGACCGGCGCGGACGAGGCGAGCCCCGTCCACACGAAGAACTTCTGCAGGAATCCCGGCAGCCAGTCGAACATCCATTCCCTCACGCGAAGCCACGCGAGGTAGCACGTCTGCAGCCAGCCGTCCGGGTGGAGCATCGTCTTCCACGCGAAGACGCGCACGACGAAACTCGTCCAGAACGGCAGCATGATTGCGCCCGCGACAATCGCCCGCCAGCGCGAGTTCATCCGCGCAATCGCGTAGGCGCACGGCAGGGCGAGGATGATGCACCACACCGTCACCTCGAAGGAAATCCGCAGCGTGTTCCAGACGATCGCCGGGTAGTCGGGGTTCACGAGTTCGCGCCACGTCGAGAAACTCCACTCGCCCACGCCGCCGTTCGCGTCGTGTCCGTGGAAGGTGAACGCGAACACAATCAGCGCGGGCACCGCGAAGAAGAGCGCGAGCCACAGGAACGAGGGCAGCGTGACGAGCCACTCGGCCCGCTTCGAGCGCAGGGGGTTCTTCATTCGTCCACGACCTCCACCATGTAGCCGTCGTCGGGATGCCACCAGACGAACACCTTGTCGTTCCACGTGATCGGCTCCTGGTCGAGCAGGAAGCGCGAGTGCGGCTTCAGTGCGGAAATGCGCAGGTCGGAGGACTGCAGCCAGTATTTCGTGTAGACGCCCTGGTAGACGATGTCCTGCACCGTCGAGGGGAACACGTTGATCGCCGCGCCTTTCTCCGGAAGCGGCGGGTTCAGCGTGACGCGGATTTTCTCGGGACGGACGGAGAGATCGACCTTCTGCCCGACTTTCAGGGCGCGGTCGTTGAACGCCTTGATCTGCGGGAAGCCCTTTACCGAGATGTAGCAGTAATCTCCATCGACCTGCACGATTTCGCCGGAAAAGAAGTTCGTGTCGCCGATGAAACTCGCCACGAACCGTGTCGTCGGGGCTTCGTAGATCTTCGCGGGGCCATCCAGTTGCTCCACCTTGCCGCGATTGATTACGGCGATGCGGTCGGAAAGGCTCATCGCCTCGCCCTGGTCGTGGGTGACGTAGAGGAAGGTGATGCCCACCTGGTCGTGAATCGTGTCGAGTTCGAGCAGCATGTGCTGGCGCAGCTTCAGGTCGAGCGCGGCAAGCGGCTCGTCGAGTAGCAGAACCTGCGGTCGGTCGACGAGGGCGCGGGCGATGGCCACGCGCTGCTTCTGCCCGCCCGAAAGCTGCGACGGATACTTCCACGCCTGATCCGTCAGCTGAATCATCTCGAGGATTGCGTCCACGCGCTCCTCGAGTTCCTCCTTCGGGGTCTTCGCCAGTTTCAATGAGAACGCGATGTTATCCCAGATCGTCATCGTCGGGAAGAGCGCATAGTTCTGGAAGACCGTGTGAATGCGCCGCTGGTTCGGCGGCAGGTCGGTGATGTCCTTGCCCTCGAGGTAGATGCGCCCCGAATCGGGACGCTCGAACCCGCCGAGCATCCGCAGGAGCGTCGTCTTGCCGCAACCGGACGGACCCAGCAGGGAGAAGAACTCCCCCTTCTTCACGGACAGCGAGACGTCGTTCACGGCGGTCAGTGCGCCGAAGCGTTTCGTCACGTGGTCGAATACGAGAAAGTCACCAGCCATGGTTCCCAATGATTTTCCTTTCTTCCTTATATGTAGAGAGAGGGGGTCAGTAGACGAAAAGCATCTCGCGGTATTTCGGAAGCGGCCACTTTCGGTCATCGACGAGATTCTCGAGACGATCGACCGTGCGGCGCAGGTCAGCCATCGTCTCCAGCACGTCCGCATGGGAGTCGCCCGCGAGGGCCTTTTCAAGCCGTTCGCACTTCACGTGCAGGTCGTCGAGTCCCGCGCCCAACTTGAGCGAGAGCGCCTTCAGACCCGTCACGCCGACCTTCAAACCGTCCTTCCGCGCCTGCCCGATTGCCGTCGCCAGGCGGCTGAACTCGTCCGCCACCACGGGGCGGATCATGCTCCGGGCGATTTCAAGCGCGACCTTCCCCTCGATGCGGACGCGGCGGTCGTAGTCCTCGAGCGCAATCTCCCGACGACTCTCCATCTCCTCCTCGGAAAGGACGCCGTATTTCGCAAAGAGGGCGCGATTCGCTGCGCTTTCGAGCGGGGCGATTGCGGACGGCGTGTCGCGCAGGTTGGGGAGGCCGCGCTTCGCGGCCTCCTTCGGCCATGCGTCGGAATAGCCGTCGCCCGAAAAGAGGATTCTCCTGTGCTTACGAATCAGCCGCTGGAGGAGTTTCTGGAGATTCGCGTTCACGCCGCCCTTCAGTGCGTCCAGTTGGTCGCAGATGTAGTCGAGCGATTCCGACACGATGACGTTCAAGACCATCATGCTCGCCGCGCAGTTCTGGGAGGAGCCGGGGGCGCGGAACTCGAACTTGTTGCTCGTGAAGGCGAAGGGGGAGGTGCGGTTGCGGTCGGTTGTGTCGCGGGTGAGCGGCGGCAGCGTATCCACGCCAATCTGCATCGTCGTGCGTCCCGAATGGGGGGCGCTCTTGCCCGTCTCGATTTCACGCATCACCGCCGACAGTTCGTCGCCGAGGAAAATCGAGAGAATCGCGGGCGGGGCCTCGTTCGCACCGAGACGGTGGTCGTTGCCCGCACTCGCCGTGGACATCCGGAGCAAGTCGGCGTGAAGATCGACCGCACGAATGATGGCGGCGAGGAAGGTGAGGAAGATCGCGTTGTCCCTCGGATTATCGCCGGGCGAGAGCAGGTTCTTCCCGCCATAGGCGACAGACCAGTTGCAGTGCTTGCCCGAACCGTTCACGCCGTCAAACGGCTTCTCGTGCAGAAGACAGACGAAATCCATCTTTTCCGCCGTCTGCCGCAGAACCTCCATGATTATCATGTTGTGATCGACGGCGAGATTCAAGTCCTCGAACATCGGGGCGAGTTCGAACTGGGCGGGCGCGACTTCGTTGTGCCGCGTCTTCGCCGGAATGCCGAGCCGCCACAGGCGGTTCTCGACTTCCGTCATGAACTTCAGGATGCGCGGACGGATCGACCCGAAGTAGTGGTCGTCCAGCTGCTGGTGCTTCGCGGGGGCCGCGCCGAACACCGTGCGCCCCGTCTGCAGCAGGTCGGGACGCCTCAGGTAGAACGCCCGGTCAATGAGGAAGTATTCCTGTTCCGCGCCGAGGGTGATTTCCACATGGGCCTTCGGCTGGCGAAATTTCTTCATGAGCCGCTCCGTCGCACGGGTCAGGCACTGGATGGAGCGCAGAAGCGGCGTCTTCGCGTCAAGCGCCGCGCCCGTGTAGGAGCAGAACGCCGTCGGAATGCACAGCGTCGCGCCGTTCTCGTGGCGCTTGATGAACGCGGGCGAGGTCGGATCCCACGCCGTATAGCCGCGCGCCTCGAACGTCGAGCGAAGCCCGCCGGACGGGAACGAACTCGCGTCCGTCTCGCCGCCAATCAGGTTCTTCCCGGAGAACCGCCGCACCGCTTGCGCCGAACCGGTCGGTTCGAGGAAGGCGTCGTGCTTCTCCGCCGTCCCACCCGTCATCGGCTGAAACCAGTGCGTGAAGTGCGTCGCACCGTTCGCGACCGCCCAGTCCTTCATGCCCTCCGCCACCGAATCGGCGATCGAGGGGTCGAGGGGCTTGCCCTCGCGCATCGTCGCCAGGAGTTTCTCCGCAACGGCCTTCGGCAAATGCCGCCGAATCGCCTTCTCGGAGAAGACGTCCTGCCCGTATTCCTCAATGACGGAACGAGTTGCTTTTTCCACTTTTCCTGCTGTCCAGTTGGGTTGTTCCTGTTGTGACGAAAAACGGCTGAATTATACCGCATTGCGCCAAAATATGCAATGGCAAAATGGCCACAATCACTCCGCCTCAAGCCCCATCGCCGTCAGGAGGGCTTCGGGCGGGGGAATCGGACGGAAAGTCTCCGTCGAGACGAAGCAATGCCGCGTGAAGCCCGAGACGAGGATTCGCTCGGCACCCTTGCGGCGGACTTCACAGGCGATTTCCAGGCGAACGCCGCGATGCCCCGACACATACGCCGTCACCTCAAGGAGGTCGTCGTATTTCGCGGGACTCTTGTAATCCACTTCAGCATGAATCACTGGTAGCATCCAGCCTTCCGCCTCGCATTCGCGATACGTGTAGCCACACGCCCGCATGAGTTCGTTCCGGGCGCGTTCGAACAGGGTCAGGTAATTGGCGTAGTAGACGACGCCCATCTGGTCCGTATCGGCATACGGCACACGGTATTCCATTACAATCTTCTTCATGGCGGGGCATTATACCATATTCTACGGCAAAAAGAACGGGGACGACCTCACGGCCGTCCCCTTCCTTTCGCGTTCAGATTCCCAATCAGGCGACGGAGCCGCCGACCTTCTCGATCTTCGCCTTCGCAGAGGCCGAGCAGGGAACTTTCACGATGAACTTCTTCGTCAGTTCACCATTGCCGAGAATCTTCACCAGCGGACGCTTGTTGTCGGTGAGACCGATCTTCGCCAGAGCCTCGAGGGTAATCTCCGCACCCGCCTCAAACCTCTTCTCGAGTTCCGAGACGTTGACGGCGAAAGCCTTCGCGTTGAACGCGGCGTTGTTGAAGCCGCGCTTCGGCAGACGACGCACGAGCGGCATCTGACCGCCTTCGAACATCAGTTTGTGCTTGTGACCCTTGCGGGAGGCCTGACCCTTCTGACCGCGGCACGAGGTCTTGCCCATGCCCGACCCGCACCCGCGACCGACGCGTTTACGACGATGACGGGCACCGGGAGTATTCGTAAGTGAATGAAGTTCCATTTTCTATTCTCCTTTCTTACGCACGGATTGCCGCGATTTCCTCGGCGCTACGAAGCTTGGAGAGCGCGTCCAGCGTGGCCTTGACCACGTTGAGACGGTTCTTGGAACCGAGGGACTTGCCGACGGCATCGCGGATGCCGGCCGCTTCGAGGACGGGGCGCATGCCGCCGCCGACGATAAGACCCGTACCTTCCTTCGCCGGCTTCAGCAGCACACGACCGCCATCGCAGACGCCTTCAACGTCGTGCGGGATGGTCTTGCCGCGAAGCGTGACCTTGTGCATGTCCTTGCGGGCGGCTTCGCCACCCTTGCGGATCGCGTCCGAAACCTCGTTCGCCTTGCCGAAGCCCAAGCCAACCTTGCCATCCTTGTCACCGACGACGATGACGGCGGAGAAACTCATGCGGCGACCGCCCTTGACGGTCTTCGCACAGCGGTTGATGAACACGGTATGCTCGTCGAGATCGTCCTGCGCACCCATGTCGTTGCGCTTGTCGCGATTCATAGCCATGATTACTTAGCCTCCTTCTTGGTGCTGATCACAAGACCGGCCGCAACGGCGGATTCCACGATTGCCGCAACGCGACCCGTGTACTTGTTGCCGCCGCGGTCCACCACGACATTCACGATGCCGGCGGCCTTCGCAGCGGCGGCGGCGGAAGCGCCAAGCGCCTTCGCGACTTCGAGATTGGCCTTCGTCTCCTTGATGGTGCTCGCGGAGGCGAGGGTATTGCCCGCGTCGTCGTCGATGAACTGCACGTACATGTGCTTGTTGGTGATGCAAATCGACATACGCGGACGCGCAGCCGTGCCGATAACGCGCTGACGAAGACGCAGATGGCGCTTCTGACGCTGAACTTTGCGATTGAAGCTCATTAGGCGACCTTCTTTCCTTGTTTGCGGCGGATGTGCTCGCCGAGGTACTTGATGCCCTTGCCCTTGTAGGGTTCGGCCGGGTAGAACGAACGGATGCGGGCGGCGGCTTCGCCGACCTTGTCCTTGTCGCAGCCGAATACCGTGACCTGAAGACCGTCGTTCTCCACCGTCACCTTGATGTTGGCGGGGATTGCGTAGATCTTCGGCGAGGCGAAGCCGAGCGAGAGCGAGAGATTCGTGCCCTGCAGCGCGGCCTTGAAGCCCGTACCCTCAATGGTAAGCTTCTTCGTGTAGCCGGAGGACACGCCAATCACCATGTTGTTGATCAGCGCGCGGGCGAGACCGTGGAAGTTCCCAAGCGCCTTGTCGTCCGCACAGGCGACGAGGATGTTGTTGCCTTCCACTTTTGCCGTGATGCCATCATGCATCGTGTAGGAAAGCTCACCGAGCTTCCCCTTGACCGTCACAGTCTGACCCGCGATGGTCGCAGTCACGCCATCGACGAGTTGGACGGGTTCTTTACCGATTCGAGACATTGTCTTTTAGCTCCTGAATTAAGCGACCGTGCAGATGATTTCGCCGCCGAGACGCGCCTTCTTCGCCTCGGAACCGGACATCACGCCCTTCGAGGTCGAGAGAATCGCGAGACCCATGCCGTCGAGAACGGCGGGAATCTCGGGAACGGAAACGAACTTGCGAAGACCCGGCTTCGAGATGCGCTTGATCTCACGAATGGCGGGAACCGCACGATCGGAGTATTTCAGCGTAATCACGAGCTTCTTCGGGAAGTCGGTCGTCGTGACGGCATCGGCGATATAGCCGGCCTCTTTCATGACGCGGGCGATTTCGCCCTTGAGATTGCTCGCCGGGGTCGCGACGGAGTGAAGGCGCGCCTTCATGCCGTTGCGAATCGACGTGAGCATATCGGAAATGGGATCGAGTGACATTTTGAGATTCCTTTCCTTTCTTGATTACCACGAAGCCTTCGTGATTCCGGGGATGAGACCGGAGACGGCGAGTTCGCGGAAGCAGAGACGGCACACGCCGAACTTGCGCATATACGCATGGCGGCGGCCGCAACGCTGGCAGCGGTTGTAGCCGCGAACCTTGAACTTCGGGGTCTTCTTCTGCTTTTCGATGAGACACTGCTTAGCCATGATTAGTTCCTCCCTGCGAACGGCATGCCCATGGAGTTGAGAAGCTCCTTGGCGGCCTTACTGTCAGTCGAGCTGGTCACGAACGTGATGTCCATGCCGGAGTGAGCCGCGCCCGTCTCCACCAACTCAGGGAAAATCGAGTGCTCCTTGATGCCGAGCGTGTAGTTGCCGGCGCCGTCGAAGCCACGATTCGGAACGCCGCGGAAATCGCGGATGCGGGGAAGCGCGCTCGAAATGAGGCGGTCGGCGAATTCCCACATGCGCTCGCCGCGCAGCGTGACCTTCGCGCCAATCACCATGCCCTCGCGGAGCTTGAAGTTCGAGATCGACTTCTTCGCCCGGCAAAGCATCGGCTTCTGACCGGTAATCGCCATCAGGTCATCGACAAGCTGCTTCTGCTCGTCCTTGGTGACGATGCCGAAGCCCATGTTGATGACGATCTTCTGAAGGCGGGGAACGAGCATCTTGTTGGTCGTGCCGAGCTTCTTTTCAAGTTCGGCGACCATCCGGCTCGCGTATTCGTCTTTAAGTCTTGCC
>CAVDWI010000023.1:0-17659 GCA_963612485.1 Barnesiella intestinihominis | reverse complement strand
GTAGAGGCCGAGCCCGAGCCGCCGGATCAGGGGAACAACCACGTCAAACTTGTCGTCGGATCTCATGGCGACTATTATACCAAAAAACCTTCGCGCCCTTATGAAACATGAAAACCAGCCCGCGCCGCCTACGCCTGAAGAACCGATAGACCGCCATACACGCGATACACGGCGAACAACCATCCTTTTCGCCGGTTATCTTCTTGCACGCCACACGGGATATGCAGGCGCTCAGGTCAGAAGAACCCAAAGGGCGCATCCTGCCAGCAAAACCGCCATCACGCCGTCCGCCGTGCGCTGATAGCGTAAGAAGAACCCGCGCAGGAACGAGCCCGCCAGGAGCCAGGCGAGATTCGCGCCCGGGCCCGCCAGCGACAGAAGTGCTGCGACCACGAGAAGATCCGACAGCCGATCCGAATGCGGAAGAACAAAAGTTGCGAAAACGGTGAGTTCGTAGAGGATAATTTTCGCATTCGTGAACTGCACGACAAACCCGTTCCAGAACGTGCAAGCGCGGCGTTCCTGATTCTCCGCACCACGCGAAAGGTAAATCCGCGCGGCAAGCCAAAAGAGATACGTCGCACCGACATACTTCAGGTAGACGACGAACGCACCGAACGCCAGTCCGAAGAAGTGCATCGCCAGCACGCAAAGTGTCGCCGCGCAACTGAAGCCCGCCAACAGCCCCAGCCACATCCGCAACGCCTCGCGCCGACCGTATCGCAAGACCATTGCGAACGCGAAGATGTTTGCCGGGCCCGGCGTATAGCCGACCAGAAGGATGGAAAGTAGAAGAGCCGGGAGAAGGTTCAGGGGCATCGTCCGCACCCTTTCACGTTCAGCGGAACGCCACCCAGCGATTGCCGTGCGCGTTCGAGGCGAGAACGTATTCGACGAACTTCATCGTCCTTACGCCTTCGCGAATGCCCGGGTAATCGCGCTCCGCCCGCGTCTGAACCGCCTTGCAGAACTCGTCGTAGATATTCGCAAACGCCTCGATGAACCCCTCGTGGTGTCCGGCGGGAATGCGCGAAGCACGGACGCTCGCGGCGGATTCCTCACCCATGTAGGGCGCGTTGCGCTTGTAGATGCGCTCCGGCTTGAGCGGATACTTCACGCTCAGGTAGTTTGGCGTTTCCTGATTCCAGAAGAGCCCCGCCTTGTCGCCGTAGACCCGAAGACGAACCCCGTTCTCCTCGCCCGTCGCAACCTTCGAGATGACGACCGAGGCCTTCGCCCCGCCCCTGAAGTGCATCAGAACGGACGCATCGTCGTCCAGTCGGTTGCCGGGCGCGAAGCTGGAAAGGTCGGCAAGAACCGCGCTCGTCTCAAGTCCCGTGACATACTCTATCAGGCTGAACGCATGAACGCCGATATCCGCGACAACGCAACTCTTGCCCGCGATCTTCGGGTCCATCTTCCAGATGTTGCGTCCGGCAAGCGGCTTCGTGAAGTCAATCTTCCGGAAACTGCCCTGACTGTATTCAAGGACAATCTTGCAAACCTCGCCGAGTTCGCCCTTGCGGACGAGGTCTCGCGCCGCCTTGACCATCGGGTAGCCCGTGTAGGTGAAAGGGATGCCGAGAATGCGCCCCTTGCGTCGGGCGAGCCGCCCGAGTTCCGTCGCTTCCTTCAGGGTGAGCGAGAGCGGCTTTTCGCACATTACGTCCATTCCCGCCGAAAGCGCCGCCTTCGCAATCGCGTAGTGCGAATCGTTCGGCGTACAAATTGAGAGGAAGTCGATTTTGCCGCGTTCCGCCGCAATGAGTTTCTCCCAGTCGGGATAGGTGCGCTCCGCCGCGATGCCGAGCGACTGCGCCATCTTCGCGTTCGCCTCGCTCCGCCGCGAGAAGCACCCCGCCACCAGGTCGGCGAGATTGTCCATCCTCAGGGCCATGCGGTGAATCGGCCCGATGAAAGAGCCACGCGCACCGCCGACCATCGCATATTTCAAGCGCTTCACCATACGACCCCCTCACATCCGTCCGCTCAGCGCGTCAATCAGGTCGCAGAGCCGCTTGTAGCAGTGCGACAGGTCGTCGTTCGTGACCTGGAACATGTATTCGCCCGCACGAGCGATCTCGCCCTCGGCATTGTGCAGACGCTTCTCGATCACGTCCTGCGCATCCGTGCCGCGTCCCTCGAGCCGTTCGCGCAGGGCCTCCATCGACGGCGGCGAGATGAAAATGTCCACGTAGCCGACCTTGAGCGGGTCGGTGTTCGGCAGATTGCGCACGTAGTCGCGCACCTTCGCCGCGCCCTGGACGTCAATGTCGAGGATCATCGAGTTGCCCTCGTTGAGCACCTCGACAATCGGGGCCTTCAGCGTGCCGTAGTAGTTGTCGTGCACCTTGGCGTATTCGAGGAAGGCGTTTTCCTTGAGAAGTTCCTCAAAGCGGTCGCGTGTCAGGAAGTGGTAGTCGAGACCGTCCTCCTCGCCTTCGCGCGGCGGACGGGTCGTGCAACTGATGGAATAGACGATGTCGCCGTATTCCTGCAAGATCATGTCGATCAGCGTCGTCTTGCCGCACCCGCTCGGTGCGGACATCACAATGAACAAAGGTTTCGTTTTCATGGGGAAGTGCATTATACCATATTCAAATCTCGTCCGGCGTGCGGGCGATGCGGTCGGCGGCGGCGAGTTCCGCGTCAGTTCCGTAGCCCCAGGTGACACCGACGGACGCGACGCCGTTCTTCCGCGCCGCCTCGAAGTCGTTGCCCGTGTCGCCGACCATCACGCCCGTTTCGGGGGTTGCCCCGACTTCTTTCATGACGCGGGCGAGGAGTTCGGGCTTTCGGAGTTTGCCGACGGCGGGGTCGTCCTTGTGCATGTCACCCGTGTAGAGTCCCTCGAAGACGTCCATCCAGCCGAAGTGCCGCGCCATCGCGGTCGCCCCTTCCCAGCGCTTGTTGGTGACGATGAAGACGCGCCCGCCCTCGGCGCGAATCCGCCGCACGCGGTCGAGCACGCCCGGATATTCCCGCGTGTTCGGGAAGCCGTCGTTGTCGTAGTGTTCGCCGAAGCGCATCCGCAAGTCCTGCGCAAACGCGGCGGAATAGCGTTCGGGGAAGAGCGTCTTCACCATCTCCTCGATTGGCGGACCCGCGACGAACTTCTCGTCGAAATCGGCGCATTCGATTCCGAGATCCTTCAGCGACTCCTTCCACGCCAGGCGGATGTCGAAGTCCGTATCCGCCAGCGTGCCGTCCAGATCGAAGAACCAGAAGCGCGTCATTTGAGCAATCCCTCCTCCGCCGCACGGATGATCGTCCGCGCCTGTTCGATGCTTTCCGCTTCGCCGAGCAGTTCAAGGAATTCCGTCGCGTGGGTCATCACGGCGAGGCGTGCGAGAATGCTCAGGTGAAGCTGGTGGTCGGTCGAGCAGATGAGGAAGAAGTGCCGCGTCGCCGCACCGTCCGGGGCCCCGAAGAAAATCGGCCGCGCACTGCGTCCGTAGGCGATGAACGTCTCCTCGAAGAGGTAGGGGTCGTGGAAGCGCGGGTGCAGGAACGCCGCACCGTTGCCGACCGCCGTCGAGGCGATTTCCTCGCGTTCCATCAGTTCGCCGAAAAGGCCTTCCGCATCGTAGACAAGCCCCGTCTGCGCCGCGAGGTCGCTCATGTCGCGCACGATGCCCGCCTTCGCCTTGCCCGGCAGGTCGAGCGCCATTCCCTCGACGCGGAAGAGGTCGGAAATCTTCCAGTTCTCGTGATGGGCGCGGCGGTTTTCCTCCAGAATCGCGCGGTGCTGACGAAGTTGCTCCTTCTCCCCCGCCGCCAGCAGATTGCGCTGCGCCCACTCGTCCAGCACCCGATGCTCGAACCACCAGTCGCCGCCGTGTTCGGTCGCCTCGATTTCACCGCGTTGCGCGACGTGGCGCAACTCGTTCGCATCCACGTGAACATGTTCCGCCGCCTGTTTCAGATTGAGTGTCTCACGCGCCATCGCTCAGCCCTCCCACTTCCGCTCCGGTGGAGCGAGATAAACCTTGTCACTGCACCCGAAGGCCGTATCCGACTGGGAAACGACCTTGGCGAGTTCCGAAAAGAAGGCGAGCGTCGGCGCGACGCGGCAGTTCGCGCCGAGATTGACGGTGACGGTCGCGTTATCCGACCACACGAGGTCGAGATGCACCGGATAATTCCCCGGATTCTTCGCGATGACCGCACGGATATTCTTCGCCCGTTCCTTCAGTTCGGGGTCGTCGTGTCGGAGGCGAATGCCCAGTCCCTTCGAGAGCTGCGGCAGCGCATCCTCAAGCGGGTAGGCCTCGCGCACGGTGAAGTTGTAGTCGCCGAGTTCGGGATTCTTCTTCGCGAACTTGTCATCCTTCTCATAGTTGATGCGCCGCGAGACCTCGCCGCACAGCATGACGAGCTGATCGACCTTCGTCTCGAGCGCGGAGCATTTCTCCCACGCCTTGGCGAAGCAGAACGCATCAATCGAACCGTTTCCGTCATCCAGCTGCAGAATCGCCCACTTCTGTCCGACCGTGCCGTCGGGGCGGGGCTTCGGGGCCTTCACCGTGCACGCCGAGAGGATGCCGACGAGACGCACGTCGAGATGCTTCAGCCCGCGCTCGTCCTTCAGGTTGGGATTCCCCTTCTTCTTCCAGTTGTCAACGGGCTGGGACTTGAGCCGTTCGTCCATCTCTTCCGCGTTCAGGAGCTGGCTCGTCTTCACGGTTCCCACTTCGGCGATGACGCGGCGGCACGGCTGGAGCGGATTGCCGGAAATGTAGACGCCAAGGAGGTCGCGTTCGTTCTTGAGGTCTTCCGCCGGGGCGAACGGGGGCGAATCCACCAGTTCCGCGTCAGTCGTCCGTTCCTCGCCGCCCGCCATCAGGTCGAAGAAGTTGCCCTGGGAACTCGCCTTCTCCTTCACCTTCTGCTGCGCCTTCTTGAGGGCGAACTCGATGTTGTTGAAGAGCCTGGCGCGATTCGGCTCGAGCGTCGAGAACGCACCCGTGCGCGTCAGGTTCTCCAACACGCGCTTGTTGCACGCGGCCGTTCCCGCCAGGCGGACGCAGAAGTCGAGGAAGCCCGCATACGGCCCGTTCTTCTTGCGCTCCTCCACGATCAGGTCGCCCGCCGCGCCCACGCCCTTGATGCCCGAGAGACCGTAGCGGATGCCCTTCGCGTCCGAAGTGGGTACGAAGCGCGAACCCGACTCGTTCACGTCCGGCAGACGAAGGTCGAGACCGATTTCCTGCGCCTCGGCGACAAATCCCGGCAACTTGTCGAAGTTGCCGATTTCGGACGAGATCTGGGCGCACATGAACTCCGCCGGATAATGCGCCTTCAGGTAGCCCGTCTGATAGGCGACCCAGGCGTAGCACACCGCGTGGGACTTGTTGAACGCATACGACGCGAACGCCCGCCAGTCCTCCCAGATCTTGTCGATCAGCTTCTTCGCCTCGGCTTCGTCCTTCCACTTGTCGATGCGGAACGCGGGATTCGCAAGGCAGCCTTCCTCGAACTTGACCTTCAGTTCCTCCATCACGGCGAGCTGCTTCTTGCCCATCGCCTTGCGGAGTTTGTCGGACATTCCCCTTGTGAACCCGCCGAGCAGACGCGACAGAAGCATCACCTGTTCCTGGTAGACGCAGATTCCGTACGTATCCTTCAGGTATTTCTCCATCAGGGGATGGTCGTAGGTGACGACCTCCTCGCCCTGCTTGCGGCGAACGAACTGGGGGATATACTCCATCGGGCCCGGCCGATAGAGCGCGTTCATGGCGACGAGGTCGGTGAGTTTCTCCGGCTGAAGGGCAATCAGCCACTTCTTCATGCCGTCCGACTCGAACTGGAAAAGCCCCGTCGTTTCGCCGCGTCCGAAGAGTTCGTAGGTCTCGCGGTCGTCGTCCGGAATCCTGTCGGGGTCGAGACATCCGTCCTCGCCGCGCAGGGCTTCGGGCACACGCGGGTTGTTCGGGCCGAGAAGATTGACGCACTCCTTCTCGACCGTCAGCGTCTTCAGGCCGAGGAAGTCCATCTTCAGCAGTCCGACCGGCTCGACGAAGTGTCCGTCGTATTGGGTCGTGAGGAGCGATTCGCCCTCCGTCGGCATCACGGGCAGGGTCTCGATCAGCGGGTCGCGTGAGATGATGACGCCGCAGGCGTGAACGCCCGGCTGGCGCATGCCGCCCTCGAGCCGTCCGGCACGCTCCATCAGAAGGTGCACCGTCGGGTCCTTCGACTCGAATGCGGCCTTGAGGTCGGGGGAGGCCTCCATCGCCTTCTTGAAGGTGATTTTCGGCGTATCGGGGACGAACGAGGCGAGTTTGTTCGTGTCGGCGAGGGGATAGTCCATCACGCGCCCGACATCCTTGATGACGCTCTTCGCCGCCATCTGACCGAAGGTGACGATGTGCGCCACGTGATCCTGACCGTATTTCCGCGTCACGTATTCGAGCACGCGGCCGCGCCCCGCGTCATCGAAGTCCACGTCGATATCCGGCATGGAGATTCGGTCGGGGTTCAGGAATCGCTCGAACAGGAGGTCGAACTTCAGGGGATCGACGTTCGTAATCCCCAGCGCATACGCAACCGCCGCGCCCGCCGCCGAACCGCGCCCCGGCCCGACCCACACGCCCATCTTCCGCGCACTGTTGATGTAGTCGTGCACGATGAGGAAGTAGCCGGGAAAGCCCATCTGCTTGATGGTGTTCAACTCGAACGCGATGCGCTCCTCCGTCTCCTTCGTCAGGGGTTCGCCCCACCGCCGCTTCGCGCCCTCCCGCGTCAGGTGTTCGAGATAGTCCGCCTCGAACTTGATGCGGCGCACCTTCTCGAGTCCGCCCAGCTTGTCGAAGTTCTTGAACTCCCCGCGCAGCGCCTCCTCGTCGAACTTCTCCGCATACGCCTCTTCCGTGCCGAACGACTCGGGAATCGGGAACTTCGGCATGATCGGCGGCGAATCGAGTTCGTATTCCTCGATTCCGTCCGCGATTTCCTTCGACGCGGCGATGAACTCGGGATGGTCGGGGAAGAGTCCGCGCATCTCCTCCTCGGTCTTGAAGTATTCCTGCCCCGTGTAGATCATGCGCTTCTCGTCAGCCATCTTCACGCCCGTCGAGAGCGCCAGCAGCACGTCGTGCGAATCGTCGTCCGCCGCGTTCAGGAAGTGGACGTCGTTCGTCGCGACGATGCGGATGCCGAGTTTCCTGCCGAGTTCAATCATCCCGGTCACGACCCGCGACTGCCGCGCATAGAGTTCGTGGAACTCCTGAATCGCCTTGCCGGGAATCGGGGACTTCTCGTCGCCGCGCTCGCCCTTCCCCGGCGGATGCAGCATCACCTCAAGCGAATAGTCGTCGCCGAACAGGTTCTGATACCACCGCGCCACGCGCTCCGCCTCGTCCATCCGCCCGATGTCAATCGCGTGAGCGACTTCACCGGCGATGCACGCCGACGAACAGTGCAGCCCCTCGTGATACTTCTCGAGGAGGGAATGGTCGATTCGGGCGTTGTGATAGAAGCCGTTGACGTGCGCAAGCGAGATGAGGCGCACGAGATTGTGGTAGCCCGTCAGGTTCTTCGCGTGAAGGCAGAGGTGATAACGGCGTTCCGACTTGTCGCGTGTCGTGTAGTCGCCCGTCGAGGTCACGTAGGCCTCCACGCCGAGAATCGGCTTCACCCCCTGCTTGCGGCACTCGTCGTAGAACGCCTTCAGCGCGAACAGGTTACCGTGATCCGTCACCGCCAGCGCGGACATCCCCAGTTCCTTCGCCCTTGCGACCAACGGCTTGATCTGACACTGCCCGTCAAGCAGTGAATAAGTCGTATGGAGGTGCAGATGTACGAAGTCGCTCACAACGGGTCAAATTATAGTAGAATCCGAGTTGGATTGCAAGGGGTGCTGGTCGCGGCGGCCATCAATCATACGGACGATGGCGGAAAGCGGGTCGCCCTGCGCCTTCAGCGCGGCGACGGTCGCCCCCAGCCGCCGAACCACCGCGTTCCGCTCGTCCGCATCGGTCAGCCAGCGGTTCAGGTGTTCCGCCACGGCTTCGGGCGTAAACGCCTCCTGAAGGAGTTCGGGCATGGGCGGCTCATCCGCATCCGCCGCACCGTCGTCGCGGCGGACGCACCGATCCCAGATGACGTTGGCAAGTCCGATGTATCTCGTGCCGCGAATGACGCGCCGCGCGAAGGCGGCAAGCGCCGCGCTCACGCGATAGACGAGCACGGTCGGGCAACCGGCGAGAGCCGCCTCCAGCGTCGCCGTGCCGCTCGCGACCGCCGCGCAATCCGCCGTGCGCAGAAGTTGTCGCGCTCCACCGAGGCGGATCTCGACCGCCGACGCACACCCCGTATTCCCGACGATGGACTTAATCAAGTCAAACGCCTTTTCGTTGGCGGCGGGAATGACGAACCGCGCCCCCTTCATCAGCGGAACGGACGCAAGCAGCGTCGGGAGGATGCGTTCGATTTCGCCGCGCCGACTGCCGGGCAGAAGCGCGACAAGCTTCTCTTCGGACGAACGAGGCTCGACCGGATGGCTCGCCGCGTCCGCCGCAAAGTCGTTCACGAGCGGATGCCCGACGAATGTCGCGAAGCCGGGAGAAAAAAGCGCCGGCTCAAAGGGGAAGAAACAGCAGAGGCGGTCGAGCGCAGCCTCAATCTTCGGGATGCGCCCCTGCTTCCACGCCCAGACCTGCGGACAGACGACGTGAATGGCGCGAATGCCCCGCGCCTTCGCATATGCCGCGAGTTTGAGGTTCAGCCCCGGATAGTCAATCGTGCAGACGACATCGGGCTTCCACTCGTCAATTGCCCGCTCCATCGTCCGCTTCACCCCGATGAAGAACGGCAAGCGGCGAATCACCGCACCGAAGCCCATCACCGCGAGGTCGGCGGTTGCGAACCCGTAGTCCTGGTAGCCGCGCACCTCGTGACCGATTAGACGGCTGCGGATGCCCCGCGCATAGATGAGGCCCGATTCCTCGCCCGCCAACAGCAGTATCTTCATGACTGCGCCCTCATTCGGTCACGGACGAAGCGGCGCGGGCGGAAGTCCCGAATCAACGCCGACGATGGCAATCGAATGCCGGTTCGCGAAATCGACCACGGCTTCGCGGTCGAGCACAATCAGCCGCCCCGCCTGAAAGCCGAGCGCCGTCACGCCCGCACGGTGCATCACCTTCAGCGTCTTCAGCCCGATGACGGGGATGTCGAAGCGCATGTCATGACCCTCGCGAGCCGCCTTGAAGAGAACGGAACCCTTGCCGCCGAGCCGACCGCCGCGGCGGATGGCCCGGTTCGTGCCCTCGAACGCCTCGACGGCGAGCACCATCCCCTTCTTCACCATCACGGTCTGACCGACGTCGTGAACGCCCATGTCGCGGGCGACTTCCACCGCGTGGGCGACGTCGCTCTGCTCCTCGGGCGTGAAACCTCGCGCCGTCAGAGCCCCGACGCCCGGCAGGTTGTCATCCATAAAGAGGCTCGCGGGGAGAATCGTGAGGCCGTTTTCGGCGAACTTCTCCACGAGTTTCGAGAAGACGGAGTGCGCGGTCTTGACGGGCAGTTCGTCGAGCCACGCCTGAACCTCGCGGTCGAAGCGTCCGCTGAAGAGCGAAAGCGGATTCACCTGCCCCGCGAGAATCGCGCCGTCGTAGCCCATCTTCCCGACGCGGCGGATGTTCTCGGCAATCGTCCCGATCGTAATCGGAATCACGTGGTCGGCGGCCTTGCGCGTGGCGCGGCTGGTCGAACCGGCAATCGCCACGACGTCCACCTGCCCGACGCCCGCCATCTTCGCACCCTCGACGATGAGATGCGGATAGGCCCCGCTCCCGGCAATGACAAGCAGCTTCGCAATCATAGCGTCCCCTTCAGCACGGCAACGAACGCGGACTGCGGCACGTTCACGTGACCGAACTCCTTCATGCGCGCCTTGCCGCGCTTCTGCTTCTCAAGAACCTTCATCTTGCGCGTGACGTCGCCGCCGTAGAGTTTCGCCAGCACGTCCTTGCGGAACGGACGAATGTCCTCGCGGGCGATGATCTCCTTGCCAATCGCCGCCTGCACGGGAATCTTGAACTGGTGCGGCGGAATCGTCTCGGCGAGAGCCTTGCACATCTGAAGCCCACGCGAGCGCGCCTTGTCGCGGTGAACCATCGTCGCGAAGGCGTCCACCGTCTCGGAGTTGAGCAGGATGTCCATCCGCACGATGTCCGCCTCACGGTAGCCCGCCGGCTCGTAGTCCATTGAGGCGTAGCCGTGCGAAATGCTCTTGAGCGTATCGTGGAAGTCAATCAGGATCTCGTTCAGCGGCAGCATGCAGTGCAGCATCACGCGCTTCGAGTCCATCGTCTCCGTGCCCTCCACCGCGCCACGACGATCCATTACGATGCGCATCACGTCACCGATGGACTCCGTCGGCGTGATGATGCGCGCCTTCAGGATCGGCTCGGAGATGGATTCGTAGGCGGAAGGGTCTGGCATCTGGAGGGGGTTGTCGAGATCCTTCACCTCGCCGTTCTTCATCTTGATCTTGTAGACGACGCCGGGGGCGGTTGAGATGATGTCCAACCCGAATTCGCGACGCAGGCGTTCCTGCACGATTTCCATGTGCAGAAGACCGAGAAAGCCGCAGCGGAAGCCAAAGCCGAGCGCGAGCGAACTTTCGTGATGGAACGTAAAGGCGGAGTCGTTCAGGTGAAGTTTCTCAAGCCCCTGCGCCACCTTCGGGAACTCGTCCGTGGACATCGGGTAGATGCCGCAGAAGACGGTCGGGTGAATGTCGTGAAAGCCGGGGAGCGGTTCGGTTGCGCCGAGTTTGGTCGTCGTCACCGTGTCGCCGATCTTGATCTCGCTCGGATCTTTCACCGTGCCGACGAGATAGCCGACCTGACCCGCCTCAAGATGATCGACGGGCTTCTTGCCGGGCGAGAAGATGCCGACTTCGTGAATCGTCGTCGAAACGCCGCTCGCCATGAAGGTGACGCCCTGCCCCGCCTTGATCGAGCCGTCCACGACGCGCACGTAGGTGATGACCCCGCGAAACTCGTCGAAGACGGAGTCGAAGACAAGTGCGCGAAGCGGCGCATCGATGCCGCGTGTCTCGGGCGGCGGAATGCGCTTCACGATCGCCTCCAGCACGTCCGCGCATCCCATACCCGTCTTCGCCGAGACGAGAAGCGGGTCGTCCATCGGAATCGCGAGAATGTCCTCAATCTCGCGGCTCACCTCCTTCACGTCCGCGCCCGGCAGATCGACCTTGTTCAGTACGGGGACGATCTCGAGTTTCGCATCCTGGGCGAAGTAGGTGTTCGCGACCGTCTGCGCCTCGACCCCCTGCGCGGCGTCCACGACGAGCAACGCGCCCTCGCACGCACCCATCGAACGCGACACCTCGTAGGCGAAGTCCACGTGTCCGGGCGTGTCGAGCAGATTGAAGAGATACTTTTTCCCGTCCTTCGCATGATACTCCATCGAGACGGGATGCGACTTGATCGTAATGCCGCGCTCGCGCTCGAGATCCATCGCGTCCAGCGTCTGCTCCTTGAGCTCACGCGCCGAGATGGCATGTGTCAGTTCGAGAATGCGGTCTGAAAGCGTCGTCTTGCCATGGTCAACATGGGCAATGATGCAGAAGTTGCGGATGTTCTCAAGTCGCATGGCGTTTGCCCTCTCTTAGAACTTCAGGGACTTCCCGTCCTTCGCCAGATGGACGCGAATCTTCGGCTTTGACTTTCCGGCAAGGAGCATGTCGGCGAGCGGGTCCTCGACGTAGGTCTGGACGACGCGGCGGAGCGGCCGCGCCCCAAGGGCCGAATCCGTTCCCTTCTCCACGAGGAAGTCCGCCGCCTTCGGGTCGAGCGAAAGCGAAATGCCGGCCTTGCTGAGACGCGGCACGAGGCGGTCGAGTTCCAGTTGCAGGATGCGCTTCATCGCCTCCTTGTCCAACTTGTGGAAGACGACCGTCTCGTCAAAGCGGTTCAGCAGTTCGGGACGGAAGGTTCGCTTCGCCTCGGCGAGCAGCTTCTCCTTCAGCACCTCGTGGCTCGTCTCGGCCGTGTCGGACGCGAAGCCGAGCGTATGCCCCTCGCGGGCGAAGTCGAAACCGAGATTCGCCGTGCAAATAATAATCGTGTTGCGGAAGTCGATCTGCCGCCCCTGCCCGTCCGTCAGCCGTCCGTCGTCGAGAATCTGCAGGAGCATGTTCATCACGTCGGAGTTCGCCTTCTCGAACTCGTCGAAGAGGATGACCGAATAGGGGCGGCGGCGGACTTTCTCCGTCAATTGCCCGCCCTCATCGTAGCCGACGTAGCCGGGCGGCGCACCGACAAGACGGCTGGAGGAATACTTCTCCTGAAACTCCGACATGTCGAGCGTGATAAGGGCCTTTTCGTCGCCATACACCTTCTCGGCCAGCATCTTCGCGAGATGCGTCTTGCCGACGCCCGTCGGCCCGAGGAAGAGGAAACTGCCGATCGGACGCTTCGGGTCGGCGAGAAACGCACGACTCCGCCGCAGGGCGCGGGAAATCGCCCCGATGGCCTCTTCCTGTCCAACGACAACCGCCGCAAGCGACTTCTCCATGCCGAGCAGTTTCTCCGCCGTCGTCGCGTTCATCCGCTCGACCGGCACACCGCTCATCAGGCTCACCGTCTCGGCGACATCCGTCTCGGAAACGGGCAGGACTTCCTCGGCGTGGGTCTCCTTCCACTTCTTCAGGGCTTCGGCGAACTCGCTCGTCGCCCGCTTGATTTCGTCGCGAAGCGTCGCGGCGGAATCAAAGTCGCCACGCTTGACGGCCTCGTCCTTTCGTCCTTTCAGCACGTCGATGTTCGTCTGGCGGTCAACCAAGTCCTTCGGCCGCGCACTCGCACCCATCCGAAGCCGCGCCCCCGTCTCGTCCATCGCATCGATCGCCTTGTCGGGCAACTGCCGCGACGGCAGATAGCGGGTCGTCAGTTCAACGGCGGCACGAAGGGATTCGGGAGTGAACTTCACCGAATGGTGCTCCTCGTATTTCGGCGCAAGTCCCTCGAGAATGCTTACGGCATCGGCTACGGACGGCTCATCAACCTGAACCATCTGGAAACGCCGTTCGAGCGCGGCATCCTTCTCGATGGACTTGTGGTACTCCTTCAGCGTCGTCGCGCCGATAACCTGAAGTTCGCCGCGCGCAAGGGCGGGCTTCAGGATGTTCGCCGCGTCCATCGCCCCCTCGGCTCCGCCCGCACCGACCAAGGTGTGGATCTCGTCAAGGAAGAGGATGATGTTCCCCGCCCGCTTTGTCTCGTCGATGACCTTCTTCAGGCGCTCCTCGAATTGCCCGCGATACTGCGTCCCCGCGACCATCCGCGCCATGTCAAGCGCAATCACGCGCTTCGCCTGCATCTTCTCCGGCACGGACCCGCGGTGAATCGCCTGGGCGAGACCTTCCGCAACCGCCGTCTTTCCGACGCCCGCCTCGCCAATCAGCACGGCGTTGTTCTTCGTGCGGCGACTCAGGATCTGGATGACGCGGCGGAGTTCCCGCTCGCGCCCGATGACGGGGTCGAGCATCCCCTGCCGCGCAAGATCGGTGAGGTCGCGTCCGTAGACGTTGATTGTCGGGGTCTTCTGCTGCTTGCCATTCGCCCCCGCCGCGTCCTTCTTCTCGTCAGAGTCCGCCGAATCCCCGTCTCCATCGTCCTCGCCGTCCTTCGCCTCTGCGTCCTTGGACGAGCCGCCCTGCGTCCCCGCCGCAAGAAACTTCTCGACCGTCACGCCCGCATTGAAAAGAAGTTGCGCCGCCACGTTCTCCCCTTCGCGCAGCATGGCCGTCAGAAGATGGACGGTATCGACCACATTGTCGTTCCCCGCCTCGATCTTCGCAATCTCAAGCACCTTCTTCGTCCGCGCCGACAGGGGAAGCGGACCGCGCTGAAGCGTCGCATTGGACGTGCCGGAAATCATGTTGCGCATCGATTCGGAAAGATCGTCGAGCGCCAAGTCAAGCCGCTCCAGCCGCTGACAGGCCTGGCAGGACGGAATCGCGAGCAGGCAGAGAAAGATGTGCTCGGACCCGATGTGGTCGTGACCGAATTGCCGCGCACAGTCACCCGCCGCATTCAACGCATCACACGCATGCTTCGTCAGTTTCAGATTCACAGGAACATCCCTTCCGCGCGTTCGTTCAGAACGACGTCCTCGAAGCGGCGGTTCATCTCGTCCGCCCGCTCGCCGTCCACGCGGTCGCGATCATCCTGGTTCAGACGATCTTCTTCCGACGTGAGGTCGATTTCCGAAAGCCACTTTTCAACCGAGGCGAGCGTCACGCCGTCGAGCATATCCTCAAGCGATGCCAGCCGAAGCGGCGAAAGCAGGTCGAAGAGTTCGCCCGGCGCGAGAAGCCGACAGTTCTTCAGCACCGCAAGCGCACGGCAAATCGCGTCGCCGAATACACGCGGCATTTCCTCGACCAGCCGGATGCGGGCGTTGCGCTCCTGCGCGATGATGTCGCCCAGCACGCGCTTGGCCTGACTGCCGTTCTTCTTCTGATACTGCAGGCTGAAGACGTGTCCCGAACTGCTGACGCCGTCTGCATCCACGCCGACGAGCCTCATCTTCAGGGCCTGCACCGCACGGTGTACGGCCTCGAGTTCGCCGATCAGGTGAAGGCCCTCAAGGTGAAGCCGGTCGCCCACGCGAAACTCCGGGCGAACGTTCTTCAGCGAAAGCGTTTCGCCGGGCTCTTCCTCCGCCGCGTTCGCCGACTGTTCAAGCCGCTCAAGGTCGTTCACGACGCCATGCATCGCGTTCATGAACGCCTCCAGAATCGGCGGCGGCTCACCGTTCGAGGTGACGCCGGAAATCGAAACCGAGACGCTCGGCGGTGCGGCCTTCTCGCGATGCGTCCGCTGGCTCTTCTTCTGACGGCGCACGCGTTCGCTCTTGGCACAGGCGCGGCAGACGTAGAGTTCCTCGTCCGAACCGTCCTTCACGACGTGAATGGCCGTCTCCGCCTCGTTGTTGTGGCAAATCTCACACTTCATTTACAAGCCCTTCACTTCCGCCAGCGTCTTCGCCAGCATCGGATCCTTCTCCGCCACCTCGTCATCGGTCAGTCCCTCAATCTCATGGGGAAAGACAATCCAGTCGTTGCCGACGTCCTTGACGTAGTAGTCGGGCTTCAGCGCCGTCAGGTTCTTCGCGGGCTTCCAGTAGACGCAGGCCATCCGCATCTCCGCCCCCGTCTGGCTGATGCGCTCGTAGACCGCCTCGGCCGTCTTGCCCGTGTCGAACACGTCGTCCACGACGAGGACGCGGTCGCCCTTGCGGAGCATGCTGAAGATCACGTCGCCGTGAGTGAAGGCGACCCCGCCCCTGTTCTCGCCGATGCCCGTGTAACTCGCGCACTTGAGCGGCATATGCTGCACCGACCAGCCCGCGCACTTGAAGAACTCGTGAAGCGACACGCCGACCGGAGCCCCGCCGCGCCAGAGGGCGATCAGAATGTCGGGCTTCCAGCCGGACTTTTTCACCGCCGCCGCAAGCCGCCACTCGTCCTGCAGATAGTCGTTTGCCGAAAGATAGGTCTTCTTCATCGCATTCTCCTTATTTCATCAAGTCCAAGTACCAGCCAACAAGTTCGGGCGCGTAGAACATCCACGCGAGACACCCGAGACAGATGTAGGGCCCGTAGGGAATCGCCACGAACTTCCCCAGCCGCGCCTTCGCGGCAAAGACAAGCCCAAGCCCAACAACCGAACCGAAGACGGACGAGAGAACCAGCGTCACGAGGACGGCGAGCGGACCGAACAGCGCCCCGACCGCCCCCATCAGGAATACGTCCCCGAGCCCCATCGCCTCGCGCCCGAATGCCTTCGACCCGAAGAACCGCACAAGCCAGAGAAGAGCGAAGCCGAAGCCAAGTCCGAAAAGCGAATTGAAAACAGGCGTTGCGAACGGCTGAAGCCCCGGATAGAGAGGAAAGGCGTCCTTCACAATCGGGAATGGAAGAAAGGTCGCCGCCGCCGCGAGCAGAAGACCGTAGACCATCCCGCCAACCGTCACGAAATCGGGCAAGAGCTGATGGTCGAAGTCGATGAACGTGCCGACGATCATCAGCGAAAGCCACACCCACAGGACGGGGGCGAGCGGACCGAACGCGAGAAACGCCGCGAGGAAGAGTCCGCCACCCAGCGCCTCGACAATCACGTAGCGCGGCGAAATCGGTGCGCGGCAGTTCGCGCACTTGCCGCGCAACGCCAGCCACGAGAGAATCGGCAGGTTCTGATACCACCGGATTGCCGCGCCGCATTTCGGGCAATGCGAGGGCGGACGGACAATCGATTCGCCGCGTGGCACACGCCAGATGACAACGTTCAGGAAGGACGCGATGCAGGCACCGAGCCAGAAGCTGAAGAAAGCCAAAATCTCATACACGCCCGATTCCATGCCGTTCCCCGCGCGTCATTCGCTCTTGAGCGTTCGGCTCATAATCGCTTCCGCCGCGTTCTTCGCGTCGAAGTTCTCGTAGCAGACGGCGTAGACAAGTTCCGAAATCGGCATCTCAACCTTCATTTCCGCCGCGAGGTCGTGTACGACCTTTGAGTTCCACACGCCTTCCGCCACCATCTGCATCGATGCGAGGATGTCGGCAATCTTTTCGCCGCGACCGAGTCGCTCGCCCACCGAATGGTTCCGCGAATGCCGCGATGTGCAGGTGACGATCAGGTCGCCGATGCCCGCCAGCCCCGAAAGCGTCTCCGGCTTGCCGCCGTAGGCGAGCACAAACCGCTTCAGCTCCGCAAGCCCGCGCGTAATCAGCGCGGCGCGCGTGTTGTCGCCGAAGCCCATGCCGTCCGAACACCCGACGGCAATGGCAATCACGTTCTTCACCGCGCCGCCGATCTCGACTCCGACGGGATCATCCGACGTGTAGACGCGAAAGCGCGGACCCGACCAGATCTTCTGCACCGTCTTCGCCCGCTCGAGGTCGCAACAGGCGGCGACAATCGCCGTCGGAATGCCGCGGCTCACCTCCTCCGCATGGGTCGGCCCGGCGAGCGCGACGACATTCTTCAGTCCGAGGATTTCCTCCGCCAACTCCGTCATGCGGCGGTTCGTCCGCTCGCAAAGCCCTTTCGTCAGCGAAACGACGGTCATCTCGTCGGTAATCAGTCCCTTGAAGCCCTCGATGACGGACGCGAAGAACTTCGACGGCGGCGCGAGCACGACGACATCCGCCCCCTTCACGGCCTCGGCGCGGTCGTTCGTCAAGGCGAGGTTCGCGGGCAAATCGACGCCCGGAAGGAACTTCGCGTTCTTCCGCGTCCGCCGCATCTCCTCGATGTAGTCGGGGAACGCCCCCCAGAGGGTGACGGCATGGCCGTATCCCGCCAAGAGCAGGGCGTTCGCCGTTCCCCATCCGCCATCGCCTATGACCGCAATCTTCATAGCCCCATCAGATGAGATGACCCATCTTCTCCTTCTTTGTCTGCAGATACCGACGGTCGTGCGCATTCGCCGGAATCACGATCGGCACGCGCTCGGTGATCTCGATACCGTAGCCGTCAAGCCCCTTGATCTTGCACGGGTTGTTCGTCATCAGCCGCACCTTGCGGATGCCGAGATCCACGAGGATCTGCGCCCCTTCGCCGTAGTCGCGCAAGTCGGGGGCGAAGCCGAGGGCGACGTTCGCCTCGACGGTGTC
>CAVDWI010000022.1:0-17713 GCA_963612485.1 Barnesiella intestinihominis | reverse complement strand
GGATCTCATTTTCGTCCGACGCGCACCCTTGATGTCTTTCGCCATGACCGCCTCCCTTTTTATTCCGCACATTATACCATAAACGCGACCGGGGCATGACGGAGGATTTCTGTTCGCTATGGAGTACAAGGGGGGCATGGCTCATGGTATCGTCACTTGCGATAGCGGTGGGTGGTCTTGCCCTTGACAAGCCGTTCGTCGCATTCGCCGACTCTGCCGATTTCGCGGATGCCGGGCGTGTCGATGACCATCGCGCCGTTCGGGAGCATCACGAGTTCGCGACTCGTCGTCGTGTGGCGTCCCTTCCCGCTCCATTCCTGGATCTCCTGCGTCGCCATCCAGTCCTCACCCGCGAGTTCATTGAGCAGGGTGGACTTCCCGACGCCCGAACTGCCGATGAAGGCCAGCGTCCGTCCCGCACGCGCATACCGCCGCACCGCGTCCATTCCCTCGCCCGTTTTGCAGGAGAGATCGAGGGCCGTCACGGTTCGACCGCTCTTGCCCAGTTCGGCGCGGACGCACTCGGCCCCCGATTCGCCGGGCGCGGCGAGATCCTTCTTCGTCAGCACGATCACGACTTCCGCCTCGCCGCATTCCTCCGAAAGGTCGAGAAAGCGTTCGAGACGCGGCAGGGAGAAGTTCTCGTTGTGGCTCATCATGATGAAGAGCGCATCGAAGTTCACCGCCAGGGTCTGCGCCTTCCGCCGTGCCGTCGGGTCTTTGCGGGCGAACGTGGAAAAACGCGGCAGGACTTCAAGAATCAGGCTCTCGCCCTGCGCATTGTGCCGGAAGCGCACGAAGTCGCCCGTAATCGGACGCGGTGCGTCGGGCGACATGAACGCGCTCTTCTTCTTGCGGGCGAGGATTTCCCCCTCCGCCTCGTTGCAGACGAGATGGTAGTAGTCGCCGTGCGCACTCACGATGCGCCCGATTCCCGGCTCAACAGTCCCCTTCCATCCGAACCTCTCGATGCGCGTCATGGGCGAAGCCTCCTCTCGCGCCCGCTGAAAATCTTCAGCGGGCGCAGTACCAGCGCCGTGTAGACGGACGTCGCGGCGAACACGGGCGAGACGAAAATCGCGGCAACCGCCATCACCCACCCCGGAAGCCCGAACGGACGCAGGATCGAAAGCGTGGCCAGCAAGGCGAGCGTATAGCCGATCTGCCCCGCCATCACCGCGTCGGGACGCTTCCGCACGGCGGCGATGCCCTCGATGCGCCCGCGCACGGCCTGAATGAGGCAGATGAGCGAGTAGATGCCGACGGCGAGCCGCGCCGTGCCAAGAATGCGCGGCGGAACGTTCTGGTAAGTTCCGAAATACCACTCCCCGAGATGCGGGGTCGAGAAGAGAAAGGGAATGATCCCAAGCACCGCCCCCGCCGCGAGCGCATACCAGAGAAGACGGTGGTCGCCCTCGTATTCAGGCGCAAACTCGATCGCCACCGCCTGCATGCGAAGCGCGGCGTAGGCGACGGGATTGGCGACGCCGAGCGTGACATAGTGAATCGCCAGCATATCCGCCGCATTCGCCGTGCGCCCGACGAACGCCGCGACAATCAGCGGCGAAACCATAAGGAGGAAGCCCCCCAACGACAGCGGCAGGGTGAAATGGAACTGGTCGAGCACGCTGTCGCCGGCCTTCGTTTCGCCAGCCGCCGCCATCAGTTCCCGCACGTAGGGCCGCGCATAAGCCCAGGTGATGATGAGTTCGACGATGCAGCCGAGCGTCAGCGCAAGAAGTCCCCAGTACGCCCCGACCCACCCGAACTTCGGGAAAACCGCCGCGCACGCAAGCGTCAGCAGAATGCGGACGAACGTCGCCACGTTCGCCTTTCCGCTCTGCAGATTGTTGAAGAGCACGACCATCGGCACGTTCCGCAGGAAGAACGCACCGTTCATCACCACGCCGAGCAGAAGCGTCCAGCGGGCGGTCTCCGCGAGGTCGGGCGACAGGGCGAAGAACCCCTCGAATACAAGCCGATTCAGCGGCGGCAGGGCGGGGACGCACTGCAGGAGGAGAAGCGCAACCATCATCGCCGCGTTGAGCCGGCGGAAGTTCAGGTAGCCGCCGCGATTCGTCGCGAACACCATGCCCGTCATCACGAGACCGCCGCCGAGCGCACCGATCATGAACATGATCATCTGCCCCTGCGAAAACGCCGTCAGTGCGTTCACACCGAACGCACCGTGCGTGACGATGCCCGCCACGAGCGGATAGGTGAGGGACTGCGAAAAGGCCTGTAGGAGAAGCGGCACGTAAAACCGCGTCACCCGGCCGATACCGAACTCAACGCGTGTGGTCATACCGCATACGGCTCGAGAAACGCCTCCTCGAAATCGTAGCCGCCGACGAAATCGTCGGGCGAATCGCCCTTGTCCCGACTCACCCGATGCGTCTCGGCGAGATGTGCCATCATCTCGCCTATGTCCTCGCATTTTGTCACGCCCCATTCCCGAAGCACCGCAAGGGAAAGTGGTCCGAACAAATCGAGGGTGCGATCCCGGAACTCGTCCATGATGTCCTCGGACGTCATGGGCTTGCCGTTCGTGCCGAGAAATTGTACGACATCCATCAGCAGCGCATAGGCGCGCGGCTGATAGCGGCCGTCCTTCGCCACGATGTCCGAGAAGGAATCCGAATTGAAGTCTATTTCATCCATGGGGGGAGTATTATACCATATGAAACAAGAGCACGGCATCCAAGGCCGTGCTCCGTTTCAACAATCGACAGGCATCGATTACCAGCGGGTCTCGCGCCGGGGACCACGATCGCGATCGCCACCGAAACCACCGCGACCGCCGCCGAAGCCGCCGCGACCACCGCGACCGCCACCGAAGCCGCCGCGACCGCCACGACCGCCACCGAAGCCGCCGCGCTCACCGCGACCTTCCGGTTTGGGCTGCGACTCGTTCACGCGCACCGTGCGCCCGTCGAGTTCGTGTCCGTTGAGGGCATCGATCGCCGCCTGAGCCTGAGTGGCATCGGGCATCGTCACGAAGCCGAATCCCTTGCTGCGACCGGTCATACGATCGGTCACGACACGAACGGCGGTAACTTCGCCATACGCCGCGAACGCCGCCTTGAGTCCATCGTCAGTCGTCGCGTACGCGAGGTTACCAACATAGATTTCCATCTGATTCTTTCCTTCTTGTTTTGATGTCCCCCATAAAGACACCCGCCTTTTTTGGGGAAACACGGAAATTGTACCAATTTTCTGCCCCGTTCGTCAATAGCCCACGAAATTATTTTTACCGTATGTGGTATAATATCCGCCCATGCGGATTGCTGGATGGCGATTTGGTGTCCTGGTGGCCGGGGTCTTCTCCGGCCTCGCGGCGTTTTCCGCCGTCTCAATCGAGAACGCGGGCGACCTGCAGTCCGTCGCCCTGCCCGATTTCGCCGACATGAGCGGCATTTCGTGGTGCGGCAGCAACGCGACCTTCTACGTCGTCCGAGACGGCGGCGCGACAGTCTCGAACGGGTGCTTCGTCCACGTCATGTCCCCCGCGCTTTCGTCCAGGGGACGGATGAACGCCACACCCTCCATGAGCAAGGGCATCCTTCTCCAGGGGGCGCACGATGCCGAGGGAATCGCCCGCGACCCGCTCACGGGGACAATCTGGGTTTCGGACGAATACGACACCTCCATCCGCGAATACGACCCCGAAACCGGACGGCAAACGGGCAATGACGTCGAGATTCCCGCCTTCGTCGTCAGGAACACGCGCGGCAACCTCTCCCTCGAATCCCTCACAATCTCCCCCGACGGGCGGACGATGTGGACGGCGAACGAAGAGGCACTCAAGACGGACGGAGATGCCGCGAACCCGACGAACGGTACGACCGTCCGCATCATCCGCTTCTCGCGGCGGGACGCATTCGACCCGTGGACGCTCTCGGGAATGTGGGCGTACCAGTGCGAACCCGTCGGCGCGATGATGCCCGTGAACAGCGGCGTTTCAGACCTCTGCGCCCTGCCTGACGGCTCTCTGCTCGTGCTGGAGCGCGAATGTTCCTACGACACGCTGGGGCTCACGCGCATCTACCGCCCCAACTTCGCCGGCGCGACGGACGTTCGCGAAATGCCGTCCCTCACGAACGCCGCCTACGTCGCCGTCTCGAAGGGCGAGCCACTCTACACGGCTCGAGACGGCAAGATGTTCAAGGAGAATCTCTCGGATCTCTGGGTTTCGTGCTACGAGGGGCTGGGACTCGGACCGCGCAATGCGGACGGCTCCTACAACCTGATGATGGTCTCGGACGGCGGAGCCGTCGCCAATCGGAAGTGGATGTTCCTTTCCCTCACGGCGAAAACCCAGGCCTACGTCCGCGCCCTGCGGCTCTACGGTCTCGACGACGACGGCTCGTTCAACGTGCTTGCGCCGACAGTCCTGGCAAAAGACGACGCGGACAAGAGCCGCTGGCGCATCGGCATCGGCGGCTTCGGACGCGGCAACATCCGCACGGAGGCGGGTGCTTTGGGACGAAACCGCCGCGCCGACCTCTACGGGGCGGGGCTTGACCTTCAGCGCAGCCTCCTTCGCCACGGGCCCTACGACCTCTGGCTCGGCGTCGGCGGTGCCTACAGCCCGCGTCAGGGCGGGGCTTTCGCCGCGAAGAACGCCGACCTCGGCTACGGCGAACTCAGCCTGATGACCGTTCCCCAGAGGCATCTCTCGGATGACCTCGCTCTCGGGCTTCGGCTCGGTGCGGCCTTCAACTGGGTGAACGTGAAGGCAACCGCCGCAAGCGACCCCGCTTTTGCAGGGGAATCGAGTTCCGACACACAATTTGCCGCGCAGGGGATTCTCGGCGCACAGGCGACCTACATGCTCACGGATCGCGCCGGACTTTACGGGAACTTCGACTGGCGGCTCGGCGACGAAACCGAGTTCAGGACGAAAGCCGGGGAAAGTTCGGTGGATATGAGCGGCTGGTTCTGGGGCGTGGGAGCCTTCTTCTCCTTCTGAAGAGAAGGGAACGGCGTTCAGCGGCAGAGAAGATTCAGAAGGCTCGCGACAAGCCGTCCCGCCGTCTGAAGCGACTCGACCGAAATCTTATCGACCGTATCCTTCGGCGTATGCCAGTAGTCGTTCAGCCCCGGCGCACTGCCATACTCAAAGTCGATGAGATTGACCGCGCTATACCCCGTCTTCATAAACGCAACGTGGTCATCGTGTACGATTTCGGGGATACGAACGACCGTGCCTTCCGCAAGTCCCGCCCGTCGCGCCGCGTGCTGCACAATCTTCGCAAGCGTCTCGCTGCAATTCGAGGGGATCGTAATCTTCAAGTCCTTGTCGCCGAGCATATCGAGGCAGACGACGGCGCGAATGTCCATCCCCTGCTCCTTGAACTGTGATGCCATACGCTTCGACCCCCAGAAACCGTCGTTCTCGCCGTAGGAGTTCATGCACTCCTCACCGTCCACCCACGCCAGCATCACATTGCCGTTCGGCGCTTCGCGGTTGGCGAAAGCGTCCGCCAGTGCAATCAGAAGGCCCGTCGTCGAGGCACCGTCGTTCGCACCGGGGCAGTTCGCGCCGGGCTTCGTATCGAAATGAGAGACGAGAACCGTCCACGGCTCGCCCGGCTTCGCGGCGAAACCGCACGTCAGGTTCGTGAAACTGCGGTCGCCCTTCGGCGTCTTCGCCGTAAAGACGTCGCGGCGGACGTCCGCGCCGAGAATGCTCACGCGGTCGAGAATCCAATTCGCCGCGAGCCGTCCGCGAATCGTTCCCGCGTCACGCGGCGTACACTCCGCGACGAAAGCGGAGGCGTGGGCGAACGCATTGGTGGCATCCTGAGGGGTAAAGGCCAGTGCCGCGGCCAGAACGGTTGCAATCATATCAATCGACTTTCAGTCCGATCATCGCAATCACGCGGTCGAGATCGTCATTGTCAAAGAAATCAATCTCAAGAACGCCCTTCGTGTGCTTGCCGTTGGCATGGGTCACGCCACTCGTCAGCCGCACCGCACAGCCGAAATGCTTCTTGAGCTTATCCGTCAGGCTGCGGACGTATCCGTCGGGCAGATCGGGCGTTCCCGACCGCACGACCTCCACGGGCTTGTGGAGGCGGGCGACCTTCTTCTCGAGCGCCCGCACCGTCAGCTGGTCGTTCACGCAGTCACGCGCCAGCAGAACGCGATCCTTCTCGTCGTCAACCGCGAGAAGAACCTTCGCATGGCCGACCGAAAGGAGTTTCGTCTGGATGAGAGCCTTCACCTCGTCGGGCAGTTCCAACAGGCGGGTCGCGTTCGCGACCGTCGCACGGCCCTTGCCGACGCGGTCGGCGACTTCCTGCTGGGTCAGGTTGAAGCGTTCCTGAAGCGTCCGATAGCTCACCGCTTCCTCGATGGGGTTCAGGTCTTCGCGCTGCAGGTTTTCGGTCGTCGTCATCGCGGCGGCCGTGAGGTCGTCCGCCTCAATGAGCGTCACGCGAATCTTCGTCCAACCGATTGACTGCGCCGCACGGAGGCGACGTTCGCCCGCAATCAACTCGTAGCGACCCGCCGCGTTCTTGCGCACGGTCGGCGGCTGGACGAGCCCGTTGTTCCTGAGCGATTCGCCGAGTTCGCGGAGCTCCTCCTCCTTGAAGTCACGGCGCGGTTGGTAGGGGCTACGTTCGATGTCGGCAATCTTCAGCTCGAGCGGCGCACCGACGGCGGTAGTCGGCACGGGCAGTGGGGCAACCGCCGTCCGCGCCGCCGTCCCCGACGCCAGAAGACCGTCAAGCCCGCGCCCGAGTCCGTGCTTCTTCTCAACGCGCACGGGGGCCTTGGAGGTCCCCGTCGCTTTCTTCAGAAATGGATTTGGTTTCGCCACCGCTGATTAGAAGTAGGCGTTGACAATCGGAAGAACTTTCAGCTTGTTATCCATGATGATGTTCACGATGCCAATCTGGAAGCCCCACGGGCAACGCTCGGCGAAGTTCACGATACCGACCTGACAGCCGTGCAGTTCGTTCGCCATATTGAAGATACCCGCAAGTTGGCAACCGTAGGCAACCTCGGCGATGTTCACGCCGATTGCACCCTGAAAGCCGTAAACCTGCTTCTTCGTGATGTTCACGAGCCCCGACATCTGCCAGCCCCACATCTCGTCCTGAAAACTGCCGAGGAATTCGACGTCAAGGCCCCAGAAGTTCTTGCGGTAGCCGAATGCACCCGCCTCAATGCCGTAGACCGTGCCTTCGCTGACGTTCGCGCCGAGCGTCACGCGCATGCCGTAAACATCCTTCTCCATCGCGTAGTTGAAGAGACCCGCGACCTGCAGACCCGCCATCGTATCGCGCGTCGTCATACCGAGACCGCCGATGCCAAGACCGTACATCAGGGGTGCGTCGGAGTAGAAGAGATTCAGGTCGAGACCAAAGACATCCCACTTCGCAAGCCCCCACGGAAGCTGCACGGGCGAGGCCAAGCCGAACGCAACCGGAGTCCAGCCAATGGCTCCCGACTCCTCTTCCTCCGTAGTCTCCGCAAACGCGGGAACCGCCGCCGCAAGCGCAACCGCCGCGACACCAACCTTAATCATACGATTCATTTTGACTGTCTCCTTCTTTGTAGGTGAAATCTTGCGCATATTTTACTCTATTTTGGCTCTCCGTGTCAATGCGGCGCGGCAGATTTTTGCCGTGCACCGACCATGTCGATCTCTGACGCGGGACGCAACGGCATCGAGCAAAGTCCCCAGGCGCGGAGAGGCTCGATGGGAAGCCCCATGATGTTCTCGTATTCTCCCGTCCAGCCCGCGACAAGCAGGTTGCCCGATTCGTCGATGTCATACGCCCCGGCACGGTCGGTCGGCTTCACGCGGGCGACGTATTCCTCTATAAGTGCTTCCGTCAGGTCGTGAAACCGCACGTCGCTCCGGCAGACCCTCACCTCGCCGTCAAACGCCACACCCGTGAAGACCGAATGGACGTTCCCGCTCAACTCGCGCAAGAACTCCTTCGCTTCCGCCAAATCCTTCGGCTTTCCGTAGATGCGTCCGTTGAACCAGACGATAGTATCCGCGCTCAGCACCCGCTCGTGGCCGAGGGCGTGCGCCGCCGCACCCTTCAGCAGGGCGTTCTCGCGCACCGTGCGTTCGGGGTCGTGCGGATAGCAGACTTCCGCCGCGTCGGTCTTCACGACGTCGAATGCGATGCCCAGTTCCTCCAGTATCTTCGCCCGACGCGGGCTACCACTTGCAAGCGTAATCTTCTTCATTTATGTGTTTGAGATGTAGACGTAAACGGGGTGCGTGGCCGTGAGTTCGAGACGCATGGACGCGGCGCGGTTGAGCGTGGCGCAAAAGAGGTTCGCAAACTTCACGCCGTCGAGCGGCCACTCAAGCCCCTTCGACGTCATCCGCGTCTGCGGATTCGGCGCGAAGATCGAGACCCCAGCCCCCTTCCGCGTGTGCAGAACGGCGTGTCCCTCGACTGCGTGGAAGCGTCCGAAGTCGGTCAGGATGTCGAGTTTGTGGTCGAGCGCACGGAAAACGTTGCCGAGCGTATGGTCTTCGCGCCGTCCCGTCGCACCGAGCACGAGCGGATTCTTCCAGCCCCGTTCGCAGCAGAGGCGAATCGCCTTCTCAAGGTCGTTCGTCTCCTGCTCGGCGATACGCACGACATTCGAGAACCTCCCCTTCACGCTGTCACAGTCGCCCACGACGAGCGTCGGCTCCGCGCGAAACCGCCGCCGATATGCATCCGCCGCGCCGTCGCAGCAGACGACCGTGCGAGCCTCGGCGAGCGTTCGCCACGCCAAACCGCCGCGCCGGGGGAAGTCCCCCGCCGCGAGAATCACACATCCGCCGCGCATCTTCACGCCGACACAAGCGCCGCGCCACGCTTGCCGAGGCTGTTGACGGGAATCACCCTGAACGTCGTCCCGGCGGGGAAGTCGGCGGCGGGGAGGTCGAGTTCGACTTTCGCCGCGACGTGACACGGAGCGAGGTCGCCGTTCGGCTGCGCGGCGAACCGCCGCACGTCCTTGCCGTTCGGCAGCGTCGCCTCAATCACGTAGGCGATGACGCGGCAGTTCGCGCAGTCGGCGGCGGGGAACGAGAGGCGCAGGTTCTTCTCCATCGCAAGTGCCTTCAGCGTCGCGCCCGTCGGCCAGGCGGGGGCGGACGAGATTGCGGCCCGCTCGGCGAACCCATAGCGCATGTCAGCGGTCGTCTCGGGAATCGGAATCACCAGTTCCTCGCGCAGGAACTCGTCACGCACGAAGTCGCGGCACTGAAGCACCATCTCGTCGTCGTAGACGTCAAGGAGCATACCCTGCCGCGTCTGCCACCGACTGCTTTCATTCACGAGTTTCCCACCCAACAGTGCCTTTACGTTGTCACTCGACCCGTAGCGCAGCGAGCCAAGGCCGATGGACGTGAACGCGCCCTGCCAGATGAAGCGGTCGTCCGTCGCCGGACAGTGCGCGTGACCCGAGAAGGCAACCGCCTTCGGGAACGACGAAAGCGCACGCGTCGAGTATCCCGCGTCATGCCCCCAGACGTCCGCGCCGAAGCACGTGTCCTTCGGATGCGGATGCTGGATGAAGAAGAACGGCTTCGTGCGGTCGATTTCGGCGGCGTGAACCTTGAACCAGTCCTCGATGGCGGCAATTCCGTCCCATTTCCCCGCCACCCACTGTGCGCCGATGACCTGGTAGCCCCTCACGCGCTTCATCCAGATCGGCTCATACTGCTCGTGGAAAACCTGCTCCCACGCGGCGGCGGGATTCGTCGCGACCCACCCCTTCTTGAACGCCTCCCTGTCGAAGAACCGCTTGTCGTAGCCGTCGTAGGTCTGCCCCTCGACGTCATGGTTGCCGTAGACGAAGAGTTTCTCGACCGTGCGTCCGTCCGGTGCGCGGTTGCCGGGGAAGACGCGCTCCCACGCCTCACCGACCTTCTTCAACTGCGCAAGCATCCCGTTGTCGGCCATGTCGCCGGCGATGACGACACCGTCCACGCGCTGGTCGCGAAACCATTCCAATGCGTGTTCAAATGTCTGGGTGTCGCCGAACTTGTTGAAGTCGCCGTCCTCGGCGCAGATATGGATGTCGGCGAGCAGCCCGAGTCGCAGGTTGGGTACATGAAGGGTCGAGTCGGTGATGCCCGCCATACGACATCCCGTCAGGGCAACGCTCCCGAAGAGTCCGCCGAGGAAGATGCGCCGCGAGACCAAACATTCAGTTCTTTCCTTCATCATATCTGCATCCCTTTGTTGTGTTTTACCAAAATCCCCATTCGCCAGTCCAGATGACGTAAAACCCCAGAAGGAGGTTCGTCACCACGTGGGCGAGAATCGCCGCGCCGAGTCCGCGTCGAATCGCAAGCCAGCCATAGGCCGCGCCGGCGAGCGCACCGACGACGAGGCGGTCGTGCTCGAGCGCGAACAGCCCAACCGTCCAGAGAAACGCCGAGCTGTCGAAAGCCGAGAGCCGCACCGCCGTCCAGTCCCGCGACTGCAGGCGGCGGTAGAGGAAGGAGCGGAAGAAGAGTTCCTCCGCCGGAGCGATGACGAATGCGCTCCCGACGAGGCGCCACAACGTGAGCGGCCACCCGCACACGCCCGGTTCGTAGGGCGAGAACGCCGACGCGGCGCTTCCGCCCCCAACCACCAGAAATCGCCGATACCAATCGAACCGCTCGGGATAGACCCAGAGAACGCAGACCGCAACCCCGACCGCCGCACCCCACACCAGCGCATTCCACATTTCGCCCTTCCGCGCATCCGTCGCCTCGGCGGACATTCGGGGATAGAGGAAGAAGAGCGCGGCGAACGTCAGGAATGTCCGCACCGCATATCCGGTCGCCGATGCGGGCAGAACTAGCATCAAGACCATCCAGAGAAGATAGGGCGCAGCCGCGCCGAGCGTGTCGCGTCCGAGCGGAGTCGAGAATCTCATCTTCCAAGACAGTGCCATGCGCTCCCCCTCCGCCCGTCCTTTACCTGCCACCCTTCGCGGCACGGTTGTTCGTCATCTGACGAAGCAGTTTCGTGGCGGCGACGGACTCCGCCTCGCGGTGGCTGTGAGCCTGTGCCACGGCCTCGCCAACGCCCTCCACCGAAACCTTCACGGTGAAGATAGGGTCGTGCGGCTTACCCGCCGTGCGCACGAGTTCGTATGTCGGATGGCGCGGCGGAACCATCGCCTGCACTCGAACCTGAAGTTCGCCCTTCGGATTCCCCAGCCACTCATCCGCCGATGCCTGCGTCGAGAGGCTCAACGTCTCGTAAATCTGCCGCGCCGCCGCCATACCGCCGTCCAGCCACGCCGCGCCGATGATCGCCTCCACCGCGTCCGCAATCGTCTTCGAGTTCTTCGGCAGACTGCTCGCCCCTCGGTTCCGCTTCAGGCGCGGCACGAGGTCGAGGCGGTTCGCCACCGCACACAGGGCGGACGCCGAGACCATGTGCGCCCGACGCACCGAAAGCGAGCCCTCCATCTCGGTCGGGCACTGCGCGAAAAGTTCGTCCGCCGCAAGCAAACCCAGCACCGCGTCGCCCAGAAACTCAAGCCGCTGGTTGTCCTTCACGTCTGGCCGTTCCATTCGATAGGCGGGTGTCGTCAGTGCCTCGGCGAGAAGCGCATCATCCTTGAACGCATATCCAAATATTTCCATGAAGGAAATTATACCAAAAACGGAGACGCTACGGCGATTTGGGCGTTTCGAGAATCTTCATCAGGATGTGGATGTTGACATCGCGGACGGGGGTTTCCCACGCGGCGGCGTTGTCCTCGCGGGGTGCGGGCGAGACGAGTTCCGCCGCCCGCGCCCAGTCGCCGCGATAGAGTGCACGGCAACAGGCAAGACTCTTCACCGTCGCGCTCTTGATCGACTTGTCGCTCTCCCAGCCGCGCAGGACGGCATCCGCCCAGTCCCCCTTTCCAAGGTCGCGCATGGCAAGGACGCTCACGAAGTTGAGCGTGTTGAACTCACCGGAGAACTTCCGCGCCACAATCTTCTCAAGCCACTTCCTCCGCGCCTGACTGTCGCCGCGCACGTCGGCGAGGAGGGCTTCCGCATATTCCTCGACGCGCAGGTCAAGTCGGAAGTCCTGCGGCTTGCCCGAGCCAAGGGTCTCCGGCCAGAGGTAAGAGGCGTCAAGAAACCGCCGCGCCGCATCGGGTTGCTTCGCCTTCGCGAGTTCGACCGCCCGCAGGAGGTTCGCGAGCCGATAGAGGTGGCGACCGAGCCACGAACCTTCCGCCGGCATCACGCGCACCCCCGCGAGTTCCGCAAGACACCGCTCGTACTGTCCGTCCGAACAGAGGCTGCCCGCGAACTTGAGGATAAGCTGGAAGTTCCCCGGATGCGCCGCAAGTCCCTTCTCGCCCCACGCCACGGCGGACTTCCAGTCGCCCCGCTCCTCGGCCTCGTCAACGAGCGCGGCATACGTGCGGTAGGACGGATCGAGGGAAAGCGCACGGAGGAGGTCGTCCTTGCGCGGCTTCTTGAGTTCACCCTTGAGTTCCGCCCGTGCGAGATAGAAAGGCGCGAAGTCGAAGTCCCGCGTCTTTTCCATCATTTCAAGTGCATCCGCCTTCCGCTGGTTGCGCCAGAGGACGAGTGCGCGGTAGTAGCCGAGCACGGGCGAATCCGCCGCGCCCGCCGCCCAGTCGAGGACGGGGAGCATCTCCGGACGGTAGGGAAAGACATTCAGCGGCGAAATCGCGTTCGCCCGACGGACGAACCCGACCGCGTCGTCCGCCTTGCCCTGACGGAATGCCGCATAGCCACGAAGATAGAGCGCGAGGGGGTCGTTCCCGGCAAGCGAAAGGAGTTCGTCCGCCTCACCGTAAAGCCCGATGCTCAGATACCAGAGGGCGATCTCGCGATAGACCTCGTTCGGCAGTTCGCAGCGGACGAGCGTAGCGAAGCCGCCCGCCCGAAGTCCACCCGCGTCGAGCCAGGCGCATTCGGCCCGTGCGAAGTGCCAGAGCGGCGCAACTTCAAGCGCGCGAGCAATCTGCTCGCGAGCCGCCGCCGTCTCGCCCCGCTTGCGCAGGGCGACGGCGAGAATCTGCCGCGCAAGGAGGTTCTCGGCGTTGCAGTCAAGCGCCCGACGCGCATAACCCTCGGACTTCGCCCAGTTCCCCTCCGCCGCGAACATCTCGGCAAGACCGACGAACGCCGCCGTGCGGAGCGCACCGTCCCGCGTCGCAAGCGAGAAGCCGTCCTTCGCGTCCGCCGTGCGACCGAGGGCGCGGCTCGCGAGGGCGCGCAGGTAATTCGCCTCACCATCGTAGGCGTCGAACGCCACCGCCCGATCGAGATAGGGCATCGCCTCCTCGTAGCGCCCCTCGCCGACATAGAGCGCGGCGAGTTTCACTCCTGCCGGGAGATAGTCCCCGTCGAGTTCAAGCGCCTTCTTGAAGTTCTTCTCGGCCCACGCCCAGGACTTCTCGCGAATGCCCTGAACGCCCAGGGCGTAATTGCCGTAAACCGTCCCCTCGTAGTCGTAAGTGCTCTTCTTCGGACGCGAGAGCTCGAACGCCTCGCGGCGTTCGGTGTAGACGAGACCGTCGCCGTCCACCGTCACGGTCAGCCGTCCGTCGGCAATCGAGCCGAGCCCGTCGAGCGTGCGCGTCCACGGGGTCAGCGTCTTGAAGAAGTCGTCGAACTCCGCCACCTTCCGCTCGCCGTCAAAGACGCGAACCGTCCGCCGCGCATCTGTCAGAGAGGAGAAGGAAAGGTCGAGGTTGCCGTTCTCGCGCTCCACGCGCAATGCGCCGAGCGGAGAGGCCTTGTCGAAGCCGCCAATCGCGGCGACGGGAAACCAGCGTTCCGTCCAGCGGTCGGTCATCATCGGCGAGAAGCCGCCGCACTTGTAACTCGTCCACTTGCTCCACGCGGGCTGATTGAAGAGGCGTCCGGACTGCAGCTCGACGTATTGTCCGCCGCCATCGGTGAGCAAGTCCTCCCAAATCGCCCCGTCGCGACCGGGCGACCAGAGGAAGATCTTCATTCCGAGTTTCGCGTCGTAGTCGGCGTAGTGGACCGACCCGAAGCCGTCCGCGTGGTAGTAGACGCCGTAGAAGTCGTTGTAGTGGCCGAGCACGTGTTCGGACGCATCGCCGGAGAACGCGGCGTAGTTGTCGTAGAAGCGGAGGTCGTGCCCCTTGCCATCGAACGGCCACGTGTCGAGTTCCGTCCCGTGCCCGATGAACGCATTGCCGGGGAAAACGTATTCGGCGTTGCCGCCCGCCCGGTAGGCAGCGTTCATCCACTGGTAGTAGGGCTGTTCGAGCGGCGAGGCGTTGAACCACGAGACCGCCGTCTCGAAGTCGGCGCGGTCGGACGCAAGACGCACTTCGACCGACCAGAACGTGCCGTTCATCCAGTCGTAGGACGAGAGGAAGCAACTCGCCGACCCGTCCGCATTCGTGCGCGTGAGGTAATCGACGGGTGCGGCGACCGTGGGCTGATGGCCGATAAGCCCGAAGTTGAATTCGATGCCGCCCGACGTCCACGCGCCGCGCATGGCGATGTCGCGGAACTTCACGACGGGGTTGTTGTAGACGAAGTCCTTGCCGTTCACCTTGTCGTGCGCGTTCCAGACCTTGCCGCCGATGTCGGGAAAAATATCGACCCAGATGTACTTGTTCTCAAGGCGCACGACCTTCCACGCCTGTGTCGCACCCTCCTCCGCATAGCCGTTGTAGCGGCCGTAGGGGTAGATCTTCGTGTCGGGGTGCGGGGTTGGGTCGGGGTCGGAAAACGAATAGGTCTTGTAGTCCTGCGCAATCTCGCGCACCGTCGCGGGTTCGCCGCCGCCGAACGGAATGCGGATCTGCCCGTCCGCCGGGAACTCGACCTTCCGCCAGATGTAGCGTCCGTCGATTGCGTTCGTCGGACACCACACGTCGAACATGGCGATGAACTCGTCCCTGCCCTCGACCTTGAGGATGAAGGTCGACTGCCCGCCCCACGTCTTTTCAGGGCCGAACCCGTTCGCCGGGTTCACGCCCACGCAGGGATTCCCGACGCGCTCCCACGGGCCGAGGATGTTCCGCGCCCGATAGTAGCGCGCCGCGTTCGGCGCCCATCCCGTGCAGCCCGAACCGACGAGGAAATACCATCCGTTCCGCTTCAGGACGGCGGGAGCCTCCGTCCAGTCCTTCACGGCGAACCGCGTCCACTTGCCCGTGTAGCCGAGACCGTCCGCCGCGAGTTCGGCCACGTGCAGGGTCGAATTGTGTTCCGAGGCGAATATGTGGTAGACCTTGCCGTCATCATCGGTGAAGAGCGTCATGTCGCGGCACATCTGACCGCCCTTCACGTGACCCTGCCAGATTTCAGCCGCCGCAGCGCGTTCGTTCGGCCCGCCCGGCAGTTCGCCGACCTTCGCGGAGGCCGCAAACACTTCCGCCGTCAGTTCCTCGGGACGCGCGTTCGCGGGCAACTGCCCCGCGTTCGGGCGAAGACACTTCACATAGCGATAAGGCCCGCCGGGCGTGTCGGAAATCGCGATTCCAACGAGCGCGGACGTGTAGTCGGCATTCTTCTCGAGGTGGAAATACATGACGTACTTCCCCGTTGCGGGCATTCGCACAACCTTCGGGCGTTCGAGAATGCAGCCCTTGAAGATGTCGGACTTCGGATTGTCCTCGACGGCGAGCGCAATGCCCTCGTCCTTCCAGTTCGCGAGGTCGCCGCTGGAATAGGCATGAACCCCGACCATCGCGAGATTCCCCTCCTTGCCAGCGACCTTGTGCTCGCCGAACCACCAGTAGCGGCCTTCTGCGAAGAGAACGCCGCCGCCGTGCGCGTTGATATGAACGCCCCTGTCGTCCGGCCACACGCCGCCGTCCTTCAGCGTTTCGCCGCGTCCGACGAACCCCGCCGCGCACAGGGCGAGCGCAAACGACAACTTCACAATCCGCATCCGATTCATCTTCATCGTCCCTTCCTTACTCTTCTATACTCCTTGCGTCGCCGACGGCGGCACTCAGCCGGGGAGGCAAAGTCCGCCGTCAACCATGATGGTCGCGCCGGTGATATAGCGTCCTGCGTCCGATGCGAGCAGAACCGCCGCGCCCGCCGCATCCTCCGGCGTTGCCGCGAGGTGCATCGGGATTGCGTTCAACACCTTCTCGTTATAGACGGGGTTCGAGAGCGCGGCCTTGTTGCGATCCGTCGCGAACACGCCGGGGCAGAGGTTGTTCACCGTGATGCCTTCGCTGGCAATCTGCCGCGCAACCGACCGCACGAGGTTCTCCTGCGCGGACTTCGACGCGGAATAGACCGGCATTTCCGGGTGTGGGCGGCGTTCCTGCACGCTCCCGACCGTGATGAGCCGTCCCCACCCCTGCGCCTTCATGCGCGGATAGCAGAGCTGGAACATCCGAAAAGTCGCGTTGAAGTTCACCTGCATCTGCGCGAGCATCGTCTCACGCGGCACTTCATACCACTTCAGATTCGACTGGATGGACGCATTGCAGACGAGGATGTCGGGCGTCGCGGCGAGTCCGTCGAAGATGTGCTCAACGGCTTCGGGGTCGCCGAGGTCGGCGACCGCCTTCTCCGCCTTCGGGTCGAACTGCCGCGCCAGGGCAAGCGCCTCCTCAAGCGGGGCGGATTCGCGCGAGCCGTGCACGACGACATGCGCACCGAACTCGGCAAGGCCGAGCGCGATGGCGCGGCCGATGCCGCGTGCGGAACCGGTGACGAAGGCCGTGCGCCCCGTGAGGTCGAACTTCTCCTTCAGCATCAGAAATACCCTCCTTTCGCCGTAATCTGGTCAACTGTCTCGCCTTTCGCGACCCACGAGAAGATCTTCTTCTCGTTCGCGACGATTTCCTCCGCCCGCAGAAGCACGTCGTAGGCGATCTCGCGCGGAATCACCACGACGCCGTCGATGTCGCCGAACACGACGTCGCCCGGCTTGATGAAGCACTTGCCGATCTTGATCGGAATCTGGTAGTGCGTAATCTGACAGCGCGAGAGCGAGCCGTTCGGCATGCGGTGCTTGTAGAAAATCGGGAACGGCTTCTCGAGAATCTGCTTCGTATCGCGGATGTTGCCGTCAATTGCGGCGGCCTTCACGCCCTTGCCGTAGGCGGTCGCCGTCATCACGCCGCCCCACAGCGTCGCATCCACGTCGCCCGACGTATCCCACAGCACGAAGTGGTTCTTGCCCATCTCGTCGAGCATCTTGCCGCGGAAACTCATCTCGCCCGTAATCTTGCAGCAGGGCGCGGACTTCACCGTGAAGGCGAACCCGGCGACGACATCCGAGTCGCGCAACGGGTGAATCTCGCACGGGAGCGCCTGGTCGAGGCGGCAGAACTCACGCAGGACGTCCGAGACGCACCCGGCGTAGAGTTTCTCGTAGCGGGAGAGGAGTTCGTCGTCCGGAATCGGGAACGGGGTCATCTCCACCGTCTCGCGCTCGCGGATGAGCTTCTCAAGTTTCATCATCTTCGCTTCCTTCTGCAGTTGGTTTTCCTCTGCCATTTCCTTTACTCCTTATTAGTACGCTTGTTTCAATTCAAACTCGGTTGCCGCAAGGCTCAGCTCCAGCGGCGGTCGTTCGCCCATTCGCCGTCCCACGCATCGGTCGGCGACCACGGCGCAGGGAACTCCCCGCAGGCGTGTTCCGAAATGAGGTCTTCGTTGAGTTCGTCAATGCCCAGTCCCGGCCGTTCGGGAACGGTGATGAACCCGCCCTCGTAGGAGAGCGCGGGCTTCACGAGGTCGCCCCACCACGGC
>CAVDWI010000021.1:0-17735 GCA_963612485.1 Barnesiella intestinihominis | reverse complement strand
GAAGGAATGACTTGTCCTCGTAGCAGTTGTGGAAGATGGGCAGCCTGAAGACGTTCGCAAGAGCCTGCGCATAGACGCATTCGCTGAATATGGCGGACTGAACACAGTTGAACTCCGTCTCGTGACGCACGAGCTGATGATGAAGCGCGGGGCATTCGCGTTTGGCCATTCGCATAAAGTCGGCTGTCACGCGGCGCTTCTTCACATCCTCCCAAAGTCTCTTCCGTTCGACCTTACCCAACAGAACTTTCTGCGCAGCGACAGAATAGAACACGCTCATGATCTTTCGCTGATCGTCCGTCAGCACAATCTCTTTCATCGGCTTGCCTCCAGTGCCATGTTCGAGTGGACGACGTCGAAGACCTTTGCGTCCGCGTCAAGTCCGAGAACCTTCAGGAATCGTCCGTTGATGGCGTCGCGGTATTCGCGCGGATACTTCACGTTCTCCTGAACGCCGACGTTCGCCTTCGTAATCACGAACTTGCCGCGGTCACGAATCATCCGCCGCGCCATTTCGCGGCAAAATCTCTTGTCGTCGTCGGACAGCGCACCGAAAAACAGCGGCATCGCCAGCAGCAGTCCGCGCGGATAAGTAATCCCGCCGTCAAACATCCGCCAATGCCAGTAGGCGAATGACGAATTGACCATGCAGAAGACATACCAGTAGACGTCCTCATCCGAAAACGACAGAGTAATCTGTCCCTTGCGCGAGAGCGCCTTATCCGTCGCCACGGTGAAGTAGCGGCACGTGTTCGGCATCGAGAGTGAATAGCCTCCAATCTTGCTGACGTGGTGCGCGACCGTCGAATCGCTTACGCGAAGCCATGCCGCGTAGACACTCTCCAGCCGCGGATCGCACTTGGCGAACATCGGCATCTCCGGCGATACGCGCTGACGGCGCACTCCGAGAAAACCCTCAAGGACGGCGCAGTCGAGCAGCCTCTCGCGTTCGACGCTCTTGAACCGAATCAGCGGACTGAACCGAAAGCCAACGGCATCTCCTCCGTCCTCGACGACCGTGATGGCGGCGCGGACGGCGTTGCCCGTGTTCGTGTTGAAGATGCCGTGCTTGCGTCCCGCGAAGATCGCGCCCGGCACGTTGTCGAAGCAGACGACGAAGCCGCCGCGTTCGCTCAGGACGCGGCGGAGCGGATAGAACTTCTCGCCGCCGATGAAGCTGTAGGGCGTGATGACGACGGCGGCACGGCTCTGGCGGACAATCTTCTCCATAAAGGAAGAATAGAGTTCCATCCCCCGACAGACGGTCTCCGTGCGTTCCCACGTTTCCGGGATCTCCTTGATTGCCGCATACGGCGGATTCGAGATAACCTTGCAATCAGGCGGCAACGCCAGCCGCCTGTCGAGGAAGTCGCCGAGATGCGCATGGACTGTCTTGATCGAATCCATCCCGTAGCGAACGCCTATGGAGGTCAGGCAGATGCCAAGCGCAATCTCGTCCTGGTCATAGAGATGCAGACGCCCCTCGCGGAGCAAACGCCGCGTTTTCTCATTTCCGATGCGCCCGAAATATGACAGAATCAGGTTGCCCACGCCACAGCCAACGTCGCAAACGACCTTTCCGGGCAGACGGTCGAACCACTCCGACATGACGGCGGCGACATCCTCCGGCGTATAATACTGTCCGCAATGCTTCTTGTCGAATTTGTCGCGCAGGGCGAGTCCTTCCTCGTAGAGGTCGCCGAGTGCGGAAAGCCGAAGGAAGCCATCTTCGCCGTGGATGAGCAACCATCGGCAAATGCGTTCCCACGTCACTGCCAAACCGAGATTTTGAACATCGGCACGGTAACGCACGAGGTCATAGCCGCACAAGTCAAAGTCGAGTTCATTATTGCCCAACGACAAATAGGGGAATGTCCATTCGGACGGTGCGCTCACATCGCCCGCCGACAGACCAGTCAGGACAAGTTGCGTCGCAAAAGCGGACGCACCGCCACAAAATCGCCTCCGAGATATCTTCAACCGCAGAATTTCTCCTTTTTATGTGCTCACGGGGTGAAGCTCGGCGGTTTGCCGCGTCAATTCCCGACCTATGGGTTCACACGGCAATGCCTCGCCCCGCGAACGGAGAGGATTATACCAAAATCTGATGAAAATTTGTGGGTGGTGGGGCAAGTGCCCTGAACTGACCGCCGTTCACGCGGAATAGAATGAACTGGAGGGCTTTCGTCGGCGTTCAAATCCGTAAAAGGAGTTTTGTCGATGGAAGCGTTGAAGGCGACGGGCGTTTGCCGCACCTACGGGCGGCAGCAGGTTCTGGATGGGTTCGGGCTGACGCTCGAACCCGGCAGTTTTGAGGCTCTGATGGGTCCGAGCGGAGCGGGGAAGTCCACGTTCCTCCATCTCGCGGCGGGCTTGCTCGCGGCGGATGCGGGGTCGATTCTCATTGGCGGAAGGGACGTGGTGAAGATGGGCGACGCGGAAGCGACGAAGTTCCGCCGCCGTCACGTCGGCGTCGTGTTCCAGCAGTTCAACCTTCTCAATGAGAAGACGGTGGAGGAGAACATCGTCCTTCCCGTGCGGCTTGACGGCGGGCGGGTTGACCGCGCACGCCTTGAGAACCTCGCCAACCGCCTCGGCATCGCCGACAAACTTGCGCGGAAGCCGGAGGAACTTTCGGGCGGCGAACAGCAGCGCGTCGCCATCGCCCGCGCCCTGATGACGGAGCCGGACGTGATTCTTGCGGACGAGCCGACGGGTAACCTTGACGCGAAGTCCGCGAAGGGCATCTGCACACTCCTGAAGGAACTGAACGGGGCGGAGAAGAGCGCGATTCTCGTCGTCACACACGATCCCGTGGTTGCCGCCTGTGCGACGACGGTACACTTTCTGCGCGATGGGCGCATCGCCGCCTCGCATCCGACGGAGGGCGACCCCGAGCGCGTCTCGAAACTCTATCTGGAGACCTACAAGTGAAGGCGCGGCACGTTTGCGCCGCGTTCGGCATTGCGCTCGCGGTCGGGGCGGTCGTCTTCATGCAGTCGCTCGTGGCGACGAACGATGCCCAAGCTCCTGCCGTGGCGAAGCGGCTGACGACTCCCTGGGCGGCGTGGAAGGTGGAGGGGCTTCGCCTGCGCGGACGCGGCCGGCCGCCGATGGAAAAGGGCGAGCCGTCCGCCGCGAAACGTCACGCGCCGCTTCCGAAGGCGGACTTGTCGCTCCCCTGCCTGTCGATGCAAATCGACTACCGTCCGGGCGGGCGCGTGTTGCAGGGTCCGCCGATGACGTGCGTCGTCGCCGCCGCGCCGAAGGAATCGCCCTACGGTTCCGCACCGCTTGCGGAGGGACGCTGGGTGGACGAGAGCGCGACAACGCCCGAACTCGTCTGTACGCGCGGCACGATGATGCGCTTCGGACGCGGCGAACCGCCCGCACTCGGGACGGTCGTCAAGTTCATCGGCGAAAAGGGGGCGGTTGCGTTCACGATTGTCGGCTACCTCGATTCCGCGCGTCTGCCGTCGGGCTGGCCGGGCGCATTCGCGAACGGCGCGGGCTTTGCCGCGCTCGGGGCGGAAACGAAGGGGCGCATCGACTTCTGGCGGTCGCCCGTGCAGGGGGAGGGCGTGCAGACGGCGGAGACGATTGCCGCACAGTTCACGAGCGACGCGGGGCGCAACATGGGTCGCGCAAAGCCGCTCCTCCTCTGGGCGGCGGCACTCACCGCGCTCTGCATGCTGCTGAATTCGCTCTTCCTCTCGATTGAAGCCCAGCGGCGGCAAATCGCCATCCTGCGCATGGTGGGGCTTACGCGCGGCGGCGTCGTGAAGGGCGTCCTTCGCGAGTCGCTTCTCCTGACCCTTGCGGGACTTCTCCTCGGCGTCGCCGTCTCGCTCGCGGCGCTTTGGGTCTATGTCTTCTTCGAGCGCGGGCTCTTCCCGATGGGCGCGGCGATTGGCTGGACGGGACTTGTCGCGGCGGTCGCGCTGTCGCCGGTCGTCGCCGTGCTGGGTGCGCTCGTCGCCCTGAAGCCCGCACTTGCCGTCAAGCCGCTCGAGGCCGCGTCGAACCGAATGCCGAAGAAGCGCCATCTCGGCATGCTGATCGCCTTCGCCTGCGGATTCGGTGCTTTTGTCGCGGTCGAGGTGTGGGGGTCGAGCCTGACGAAGCCGTTCATCCCGTCCAAGCAGTGGCCGGACGCCATCGTCTCGATTCTGCCGGGCGGCGTATCGAGTTTTGACATCGAGAAACTCCGCAATCTGCCGGGTGTGCGGCGGATCGCCGAACTCCAGCCTCTGCAGGTCAACTTCGCGCCGCTGGAGGAGATGAAGAGTCCGTGGGCGGGCGGCGGCGCGAAGCAGTATCGCAACGCCCTCTTGCTCGCGAGCGACTGGCTGCCCGACTTCACCTTTGTCGCTGGCAATCACGCGGACGCGGCAAAGGCGATTCGCACGGGGGATGCCTGCGTCATTACCGAAATGATGGCGCGCGCACGCAAACTGAAACTGGGGGATGACATCAACCTTGATGCGGGACAGGGACTGAAGGTCGCGCTCAAAATCGTCGGAATCGTCGATCTCAACTGGCACATGGTGACGAGTCGCGGACTCGTGCGCGGACTGAACCGCATGCCCGTGAACACGGACGGGCCCGTCTTCGTCTCGTTCGATACCGTGCAGACGCTCGATGCGCGTCCAGCCGAGTTCGTGAACATGACCCACCTGTGGCTTGACTACGAACCCGACTTCCTCGCCCGACACGGGGTCTTCCCGGCGGGACGGCTCGTGGAGGCGGAAATCGTGAAGGCTCTGAACGGTGCGAATCGCGTTACGAAGGACGGGGACGTTCGCGGCAATGCCGTACGCCTGCATTCGCGGGACGAGGTGGCGGATGGCACGCTCGCGCACGGAACCGACCTCGTCGGGGCGATGGCGCGGGTGCCGTTCATCTTCCTCGCCATCATCTCGCTCGGCTTCGTTGCGATGCTCGTGGCGAGTGCGGACTCGCGGAAGCGCGAGTTCATCGTGCTTCGGGCGGTCGGGGCGACGCGGGGACAGCTCGCGGCAATCCTGGTGCGCGAGGCGGTGAAGACGGCGGGCTGGGCGATTGGGTTCGGTCTCCTCGGCGGTTCGGCGGTCGGGTGGCTCGCAACGGCGGGCACACGGGCGGCGATGGCCAACTGGGGGCTTCCCGCCTGTTTCGACCTGCCGATTCTCACCGTCCTTGAGGGCGCGGCGGGTGCGCTCGGCTTCACCCTCCTCGTCGCCATCCCGACGGCACTCGCGCTCATGCGCACCCGTCGGTAAAGTCGTCGCGTCCAGAAGATTGCCGGCGCATAGTTGGCCGATGTCCTTGGCGTGAAGAAGCGTCCGGCGGATCACGGCATATCCGTGCGGACGAAATCTGGCGGAGACTTTTGGTATAATGTGTGCGTCCGCCAGGTAGCGGAATCCTTTAAAAAGAAAGGGAAAGAGTCGATAATGGAAGAAAACAATGAGATTTTGTTTCGGAAGGCAACCGTCACGGACATTCCCGCACTGGACGAGTTGCTGATTCAGGTGCATCGCATCCATTCGGATGCGCGACCCGACATCTTCACGCCGGGCGCGAAGAAGTACGAAGACGGCGAATTGCGGGAGATTCTCGCCGACGTCAGCCGCCCGGTCTTTGTCGCGGAACTGGGGGGGCGCGTCGTTGGTTATGCGTTCTGCATCGTCCGGGAGACGCCCGGCGGTTCGATGCGCCCCCGCCGCTACCTCTACCTCGACGACCTCTGCGTCGATTCTCAGTTTCGCGGGCAACACGTTGGCTCGCGCCTCTACCGACACGTCCGGGCGGCGGCGGCCGCGCTTGGCTGCGCGGAGGTCACGCTCTGCGCGTGGGCGGACAACCCGGACGCGGTTGCGTTCTACCGCCATCTTGGAATGCGTGTGCAGAAATACGTTTTCGAGGAAGTCCTCTGACATACCGCCGCGAAAATATGATACAATACGGAAAACTGGACAACCGAAAGGCGAGATAAGATGAACAAATTGATGGTTTTTACGGTGACAACGCTGGCGGTGGCGCTCGCGTTCGGTGACGGCCTGGACGTGGAGATTCTTCCGGGCGAGGGATGGCATGGCGGCGCGACGCTGTTCGGCAACGAGGCCCCCTACGGACTGAAGACGGGCGAACTGACGTTCGACATCCGAACCAACAATTACAGCAACCAGTCCGCACCGTTTCTCGTCTCGACCAAGGGGCGTTACATCTGGAGCGACAAGGCGTTCGCCTGTTCGATTGCCGACGGACGGATTCGCCTCGAGGGCGACGCACCGATTGAACTCGCGACGGGCGGCAAGACGCTGAAGGAGGCCTTCCTCGCCGCCGCGAAGAGGCACTTCCCTGCGTCCGGCAAGTTGCCCGACCTTGCACTCATCGAGAAGCCCCAGTGGAACACGTGGGTCGAGCTGACCTACAACCAGAACCAGAAGGACGTCCTCGCCTATGCGCGGGCGGTGAAGGAAAACGGCTTTCCGTCGGGCGGCGTGCTGATGATCGACGACACGTGGCAGCTCGGGTATGGCGTGTGGCAGTTCGACCCGCGTCGCTTTTCCGACCCGAAGGGAATGATTGACGAACTCCACGCGATGGGATGGAAGGTGATGCTCTGGGTGTGCCCGTTCGTCTCGATGGATTCGCCCGGCTACCGCGAACTGGCATTCGGACTGAAGGATACGGGCAACAAAACGCATGTGGGCGGCCTCATCTGCGAAACGCCCGGCGACCCGAAGCCCGTTAAGTGGTGGAACGGCAAGAGCGCGATTCTCGACTTCACCGACCCGCTCGGCGCGGACTGGTTCGCTCGCGAACTGACGAACCTCCAGAAGAACTTCGGCGTGGACGGCTTCAAACTCGACGCGGGCGACATGGACGAATACCAGTCCCCCTATGTCACGCGGGAGAAGGCGAGTCCGAGCGAACTCTGCGAAGCATATGCAAAAATCGGGCTGCGGTTTCCTCTGAACGAGTATCGGGCTTGCTTCAAGCAGGGCGGTCAGCCGCTCGTGCAGCGACTCTGCGACAAGGATCACAACTGGAAGGCCGTGCAGATGCTCGTGCCGCACATGATTCAGGCGGGGCTTCTCGGCTATTCGTTCGTCTGTCCCGATATGATCGCCTCCGGTTCGTGGATGGCGTTCGCGCCCGACGCGCCCTCGCCGTATGAACCCGAAATCTTCGTCCGGAGCGCACAGGTTCATGCACTCGCGCCGATGATGCAGTTCTCCGCCGCACCGTGGCGGATGCTGAAGGGCGAGACGCTTGAGGCGGTGCGCTCCGCCGCGTGGCTGCGCATGAAGTTCACGCCCTACATCCTCCGCGTCGCAAAGGCGTGCGCGGCGAGCGGCGAGCCGATGCTCCGCTCGATGGAATACGAGTTCCCCGGCAACGGTTGGGAGACCGTCGCCGACCAGTTCATGATGGGTTCCGACCTGCTCGTCGCGCCGCAGGTCGTCAAGGGCGCTACCGAGCGTCCGGTCGCCGTCCCGCCCGGTAGGTGGGTGGCGGACGACGGTCGCGTCGTCGCGGGGCCGGCGGTCATCACGGTGAAGACGCCGCTCTCGCGGTTGCCGTATTTCATGCGCGAAGGGGCTTCGTTCGAAGAATGACGGCCGAGGAAATCGTCCGCAAGATGGACGGTCTCAACCTCTGGCAGACCGTCGCGCCCTTCCACTGGGCAATCAAGCCCCGTGGGACGGTGATTCCCTACTTCTTCTGCCTGCTGTCGGGCGATGGTTCGCCGATTAAGGTTCGGGTGCTTCTTCTCGAAGGGTGGCAGACGTTCCACGACTTCGTCCGGACGCGTATCGACCGGAACTTCGGCTTCTACCAGACGCCGATGGAACTGCCGCACTTCGAAGCCGTAATCATGGCGGACGGCTCGGCGCACCTTTCCCGCCACGACCCCGGCTACATGCCCGTCGCAGTGACGGCGGCGCAACGCGATTTCTGCGCACGCCTCCTCTGGCAGACCTACGGCGTGATGCTCCGAATCGAGTCGGAACGGAGCCTGCCGCTGAAGTTCGCGGCGGAACGGGCGATTTTCGCCCGCGTCGAGGGGCGGGACGGCGAATGGACGGACGAGCCGCTCGTTGTGCCTGACGTGCGTCCGCACGAGGAAACGGTCGTCTTTCCGAACGCGCTTCTGGCGAAGGCGAAGGACTTGCCGTTCGTGCGGGACTATGCGCTGGAACTTGACTTCCGCCTGCAGACGACCGTGATGACGCAGGAGACGCGTCCGCGCTGCGTCTACCTTCTCGCGGCGATTGACGCGCAGACGGGGGCGAAGGTCATCAGCGACCGCGCATCGGTTCTGCCCGATCTTGGCTTGCGCGGACTCTGGGAGAAAATGCCGGAGCGCTTCCTTGAGCGTCTGGTGGAAGGCGGGCGGATTCCGGGTGAAGTGAAGGTGCGTTCGGGCCGGGTCTTCCGTCTGCTGCGTCCGCTCTGTATGGACTTGCCGTTCAAGCTCTCGCTTCACGATTCCCTGCCCCGGCTCGAGACATCCCTTTTTTGATGTAATGTGCGGCATGAAACCGATTGCCACCAACATCGCGGACTTCAAGACCCTGCGCCGTGCGGGGTCACTCTGCATGCTCCTTGCGGCGCAGGGCTTCCGCTACGACCCTGCAACGCGGCAGTTTGTCGACGGCAAGGTCGAGAAGATTCAGTAGATACCGTTTTGGTCGGGGTCGGGCGCCACTTGCATTAGTCGGCCAATTTCGTGTATAATACAGGTGCAGTCCGCGAGGGTTGTTTAAAACAAGTGTGATTAAACTAGTAAGTATTAAGGAGCGTTTATGAGCGAGTCGTCGTTGAAGTCCGTCGCACGTGCCGCACTGGCATTGGCGTGTTCTGTGATTCTCGTGCCTTTGGCCAGTTCGGCGGACGAGACAACCTCCGAGGGGGGGGGGTGGATTGTCACTGCCAATGATGGTAAGAAATACGACTTCTTCTCCACCGACAACTGGGATCAGGGTCTCATCACGGGCGAGTTCGGCTCTGGACTTGGGAAAAATAAGGCGACACAAACAATCACTTTCGGGCAGGACTGGAGCGGGAATCTCTCATTTACCCATTCCAATGAGGCGTTCCTCACCCTCTGCGGCGACGGTTCGCGGGACGCGACATGGTTTGTGCCGGGTGACATGACTTTCGCGGCGGGCATATGGAAGGGCTGGGTGAAATTCGGCACTCAGAACGCGGGGAGTAAGTTCTACATTGATCTCGGCGGAAAGTCCCCAACTTTTACGATGAAGGGGACGGGCGGGTACTACTTTAATAATACGATTAGCAACGGGGCGTTTCGGATTGGCGGCGAATCGACATCTTTCGTGAGTTTTTACAATGATGACGCGAAGGTTGATGGCGACATTTATTTTCATGGGACGAACAAGCTGCAGTTCGACAGCAGTGCGAAGGATAGTAGTGGGACGGTGCGGGCGAAGAACGTCTATCACGGCGGCAACGATCTCGAACTGAATGGCGGAAGTTCCGCGACGGAGGACACGATTGACGGGACGCTTCGGATTCAGGACGATTCGGCCGGGATGCGCACGGTCTCGATTTATGCGCCATCGACGAACACAATCCTCCGCGCAAAGAAACTTGAGATCGCTCCCTGTGCGTTCGTCTGCTTTCGCGGCACGTCGCTGGGGCTTGGCGTTCCGGGAGAGACTGGCGCGAACCTGTTCTTCGAAGAAGCCCCGACCTTGGTCGGCGGACTGATTCCTCAGGCGGTCGCCCTCACGACGCTGGCCGAAGGCGGCACATCCTCCAACCTGTCGTTCGCCGGCTACGATGCGGAGAAGGGCGTTCGAGTGCTCGACCTTGAGAATGAGTTTGTGACGGATGTTGCGTCCCTGACGAGCGGAACGGAGAATCTGCTCGTCCCCCACGCGACAACGGCGACGATTTCAGGCGAAACGACGGTGAACGCTGTTCTGATGAAGGGCGGCGAGGAAAAGTCGTCCACTGCGTTGGAAAAGGGAGATGACACCGCAAAACTTCGTGTGACGAGTGGTCAGTTTGTCATTGCTTATTCTCGTAATGCAAAGCCCTATGTAAATGTACCCGTTGATTTCGGCGCGGTGCGGGGTTGCATTTCCCATTCGGCTGACAAGTGGACGGAATGGAACTCCACCATTTCTGGTTCGGGTGGCATTGTTTTCGCGACTTATGCCGCGAGCCTTGACAGAGCCGGGCTGAGCCTCAATTCGGATTGTGACTATTCGGGCAACGCCTATGTCAATTCCTCATTGTACGTCGCGGCTGACAAAAAGGTGTTTCCCTACGGCTCGCGGCAGGGAGACCTGTATGTGTGGGGCAATCTGGCGTTTAAGGCAAACAGCAGTGGGTATGTTACCTATCAAACCGTCAACGGTCTGTACGGTGATGGGACGATTCGGGAGGAAACCGGTAAGCGTAAGCTTGATTTCTCCTTCGGTGACAACGATGCGGACGGCGACTTCACGGGGACGTTGAGTGTCCTCCAGAATGTGACGAAGATTGGGTCGGGACGGCAGCGGCTCGGCGGCACGGTCGCCTGCAAGGGTGTGCTGACCGTCAGTTCGGGGACGGTGATCCTTGACGGCACGGTCGTCAGCAATGAGACGACGGCGGCGACCGTTTCGGTCGCGGCGGATGCGGCGATTGGCGGCGCGGGGACGATCGAGACGTCGCTCGCTTTCGCCGCGAACGCCAAGTTGCGCGTGGAGGTCGCGAACGGCAAGGCGAAGGGTCCGCTCACCGTCGCGGCGATTTCGGCGGCGGGCGAGGTCACGGTCGAGGCCGATTCCGCCGAATGGAAGGGGTCGTATTCGGTGCTCAAGGTGACGGGTGGGACGCTCGAGGGAATCACGTTCAAGAAGGGTGCGAACATCGGTTCGCTTGCGTTGAGCGACGACAAGACCGAACTCATCGCCTCGAAGGACATCGGTTTCAAGATCATCATCCGCTGAGGGCGGACGCGAGAAAGGGAATGAGAGTATGAGGAAGGGTCTTGTCTGGGCTTTTACCGTCGGGGCGGCGTTCGCCGCGTGTGCGGCGAATCTCGTGCCGGAGCAGAAGCGGAACTTCGACGTGCCGTTCAAGGGGGAGGGCAAGATGGGGCTCGTCTACACGCCCGTCTTCTTCCCGAAGGGAACGGCGGGGGCGGTCGTCTCGTGTGAAGTGAAATACGAGGGGGTCGTCTGCGGGGCGCAGAAGTGGTTTGACGCACGAATCATGACAGACTTCATCAACTCGCAGTGCAAGAAGGTGAAGGGCGGGCCGGCGATCGGCGGCTGGAAGGGGACGAGCGACGGCTGGGTGAGCGTCCGCAAGACGGTGCGCGTTCCCGAAGGTGTGGCGGGTATGGCGCTCATGCCGTGTCTCTTCAACGTGAAGGCGGGCGCGTTCTCGGTGCGCAACCTCTCGGTCGAGGCGCAGGAGACGTTCGTTGAAGACCCGGCGGACGCGGCGAAGCGCGAGGCGAAGGAAAAGCGCAAGGCGGAGAACGCGGCGAAGGCGCGCAAGAAGGCTCAATACCAGCTGGAAAAGCACGGCTCGATCATCCCCGCGCCGAAGAATCCGGAAGACCCCTACTGCTCGCTCGTCTCGACGGTGCCGGGCAAGATGGTGAACGCCTACCGTGAATACGGCATCCCCGAAGGGACGGAAGCCCTCGCGCTCTCGTGGAAGTGGAAGGTCTCGAACCTGAAGACGGGGGAGAAGCCGTGGTTCGATGCGCGGGTTCTGCTCAAGTTCAAGGACGCGGACGGACGGGACGTGAAGCCCGAGCCGTCGCCGACTTACGTCCAGCGCAATACGGCGGGATGGCAGGTGCGGACGAACGCCTTTCTCGTGCCGCCCGAGGCGGCGCGGGTCGTCGTGATGCCGTGCCTCTTCAACGTGAAGGCGGGCGAGATGACGATGGCGGACGTGCGGCTTGCGCCGACCGACCCCGCGCCGCTTCGCGTGGCGCGGGCGGAACGCGAGCGGCAGATCAAGGCGCGGTTCGTGCCGGACGAGGAGGAGAACCGCGCGAAGTGGCCGAAGGAAGTGAAAGTGGCGGGCAACCGCCTCGTCACGGCGGACGGCGCGGAAGTGTGGCTGCAGGGACTGAACGCGGGCGGGCTCGAGTCCGTCCCGAACGGCGACCAGGTCGTGAAGTCGGCGGTCGTCGGCATCGACGAGTGGAAGGCGAATTGCGTCCGACTGCCCGTGAAGGAGGACTTCTGGTTCGGGACGAGCGCCTATCTGAACGACGGCGGGGCGGCGTATCGGGCGACGGTCGACAAGATCGTTCGGCTCGCGGCGAATCGCGGCGCGTATGTCGTGCTCGACCTGCACCGCTTCCGCGCACCGAAGGCGGAGCACGTGCGGTTCTGGCAGGACGCGGCGAAACGGTATGCGAACCATCCCGCCGTTCTCTTCGACCTCTTCAACGAGCCGCACGGAATCGACTGGAAGACGTGGCGCGACGGCGGCTTCGTCGGCAAGGCGGGGGCGGTCGACGAGTCGGCGTTCCTCTCGGCGGAGGAGAAGCGGAAGAACCAGGGCTTCGAGTCCGTCGGCATGCAGGCCCTCGTGGAGGCGGTTCGCTCGACGGGAGCGCGGAACGTCGTGATTGCGGGCGGCTTGCAGTGGGCGAACGACCTGACGGGCATCGAGAACGACGAGGGGAAGCCGACCTACCGCCTGACGGACGCGACCGGCAACGGCGTGATGTACGCCTGGCACACCTATCACTGGCACAAGGGCTGGGCGCGGATTCTGCCCGTCGCGGCGAAGCATCCCGTCTTCCTTGGCGAGGTCGGGGCGGCGCCCCGCGAGGAGATGACGTTCATTCCGCTCGAACAGAAGGAAGACCCGTTCACCTTCTCCCCCGACATGATTGCCTTCATCCAGAAGCACCGCATCAACTGGACGGCGTGGTGCTTCCACCCGAAGGCGGCGCCCTGCATGATCCGGAGCTGGGACTACGATCCCACGCCCTACTGGGGCGAGTTCGTCCGCCGCGCCCTTCGCGGCGAACGCTTCGAGATGACGCGCATGCGCTGAGGAGACACGCCGAACCCGATTTTTGGTATAATATCGGCATGACTGCAGAAGAACAGGCGAAGGCGATTGCAAAGGCTCTTGAAGAACGCAAGGCGTTGGACGTGAAGGTCTACGATGTGCGGGGGAAATCCTCGTTCACCGACTTCATCGTCGTGGCGACGGGCGCGGCGGCCCCGCACTTGAAGGCGTTGGTCGCCGAATCGCAGGCGGCGATGAAAAGCGAGAAGATTGCGAGTTACCGGACGTCGGGCGACCCGGAAAGCGGGTGGATCGTCGTCGATTACATCGATGTCGTGGTTCACGTGTTCTCCCCCGAGGCGCGGGCCTACTACGCGCTCGAACGGCTCTGGGCGTAACCGATGGTCTCGACCGTCCACATCGCGAAGATGGTCTATGGCGGGGACGGCCTCGGCCGTCTCGGCGATGGACGCGTCGTGTTCGTCCCCGGTGCGTTCGCCGGGGAGAGCGTCCGTGCCGAAATCATCGACGAACGGAAGAGTTTCGTCCGTGCACGCCTCATTGAAGTCGTCGAGCCGAGTGCCGACCGCATTGCGCCGACGGGTGCGGTCGTGCCGGGCATGGCATATGCCGCGCTGAATTACGCGGCGGAAATGCGCACGAAGGAGGATCAGTTGAAGGATTTCTTCGAGCGGGCGCGAATTGCCGCGCCCGCTCCCGTGAACCTGACGGACGCGGCGAACTGCTCGAACTACCGAAACAAGGTCGTCTATCATTTCGCGCGGCAGAACGGCGCGTGGGTGCTTGGCTACCGCAATGAGCCGAGCCATGAAATCGTCGAGGTCACGCAAGACCCGCTCGCCGCTCCCGAAATCAACGCGAAATTGCTCGAAATCCGCCGGAACGTGATGGCGCTGCTGACGCAGGGGGCGCCCGCCGTGCGAAAGTCGATTGAGGAGAAGGGCGACGTCACGATCCGCTGGACGGCGAAGTCGGGCGTGAAATGGTGGATTGGCAAGGCGCCGACGGATGTCGTCTTGAAGGAAACGACCTGCGGGCGAACCTTTGACGTGCCGGCGGACGGCTTCTATCAGGTGAATCCGGCGGCGGGCGAACGGCTCGTCAAGGCGGTGGTCGAGGCCTTTCAGTCGCGTCCCACGGAAGCGATTCTCGATCTTTACTGCGGCGTGGGCGTGTTCGGGCTGTGCTGTCGCCCCGAACGGCTGACTGGCATCGAGAGCGGTCGCCGCGCCATTGACTTTGCGCGGCAGAACGCGGCGAACCAGGGTGCGCGGGCGCGGTTCTTTGCGGAACAGGTGGGGCGGAATCTGCGCCGCATTCGCATTGGCGAGGATACGACCGTCATCGTCGATCCTCCGCGTGGCGGACTTGAACCGCACGTCCCCGAATGGCTCGCCCAGTCGAATGCGCCGCGCATCTTCTACGTGAGTTGCGACCCCGCGACGCTGATGCGCGACTTGCGGGTGATTGCGCGGCAGAATTACGAGGTCGAGTCGGTGAAGTGGGTGGATATGTTCCCGCGCACGGCTCGTTTCGAGACGTTCGTCACCCTCAGACGAGGTCGGTGAGGATGGCGTCGCAGACTTCCGTGCCGCGCGGGGTCAGTCGGTAAAGCGTCCCGCACCGCGTGAGAAGCCCTTCGTCAACGGCGGCGTTGAGCGGCTCGCGCCATTCGGGATGCGCGGCGGCGTCGAGTCCTTCGCAGGTGCGCAGGCGGAAGAGCGTCCTCTCCTTCATGTCGGAATCGGGGCTGACGGTCTCGGTCGCGGCGCTTGGCGTGCCGAAGTTCTGCGTGCGAAGGTTGCCGATGCGCCCGTGCGCACCTTCGCCGAGTCCGAGATAGTCTTCGCCGCGCCAGACGGCGAAGTTGTGCCGACATTCCTTTCCTGTCGCGGCATAATTCGAGATTTCGTAGCGTTCAAGCCCAAGGTCGCGCAGAAACGCGGCGATTACCGCGAGACGGTTCAGGGTCGTGTCGTCGTCTGGTGGCGGGGTGGATTTGCCGCGCTTGATCAGATGGGCGAGGATCGAGTTCTCCTCAAGGATGAGTGAGTAGACGGAGCAGTGGGCGAGCCCCCACTTTGCGAGCCGCGCATGGCGCGGCGAAAGGGCGCGTTCCTCGCCCGGATAGCCGACGATGAGGTCGATGCCCGCATTGTCGAAGTGTTCGCGAACTCGGTAGAAGGCGCGTTCGGCCTCGGCGAAGGTGTAGCCCCGTCCCATGCGGGCGAGGATGGCGTCGTCGAGGGACTGAACACCCATCGAGACGCGGTTCACTCCGCCGTCCTTCAGTCGGCGGAGCGTGTCGGGCGTTGCGTCGAGGGGGTGGAGTTCGACGGTGAATTCGCAGTCCGCCGCGAGGCACGGCGCGAGCGCGGCGAAAAGGGGAGTGAGGTCGCAGAGCGCGGGCGAACCACCGCCGAAATAGACGGTGCGAAGGTTTTTCGCCTCCGCCCCCGCCCCCGGACACCCCGCCCTCCAAAACGCCGCAAGGCGTTCGACGTAGGCGTCGCGTTCGGTTTGCGACTTCCCCGCGCGGGAGTGCAGCGCACAATACGCGCACTTCCGGCGGCAGAAGGGAAAGTGGACGTAGAGATTCTCTACTTGAACCACTGCCTGAGTTTCGCGACCCTGTTCAGCTTTTCCCATGGAAAGGCTGCGCGACCGAAGTGACCATAGGTTGCGGTGTCCTCATATTTCCAACCCTTCGGTGCGAGGAGCTTGAGGTCGTCGATGAGCGCGTAGGGGCGGAAGTCGAAGACCTTTCCCGACGCGAGCATCTTCTCGAGTTTCGCGTCCGTCGCACCGTTCTTCGCCGTGCCGAAGGTGTCCACGCAGAAACTGACGGGACGATCCACGCCGATGGCGTAGGCGACCTGAATCTGGCAGCGGTCGGCGAAACCGGCGGCGACGATGTTCTTCGCCGCGTAGCGGGCGTAGTAGGCGGCCGAGCGGTCGACCTTCGAGGGATCCTTGCCGGAGAACGCACCGCCGCCGTGCGCGGCGAGTCCGCCGTAGGTGTCGACGATGATCTTGCGCCCGGTGAGCCCCGAGTCGCCGCAGGGTCCGCCCACGACGAACTTGCCCGTCGGATTGATGAGAAAGCGCGACTTTTCCGTCAGAAGCCCCGTTTCCGCGAGATGCTCGCGGGCGATTTTCTCCAGCGTCGCGTAATTCGCCTTCGTCGCGCCCTCTTCGGTGGTCTGGTGGGAGAGGACGACCGTGTCGATGCGCACGGGCTTCCCGTTCTCGTAGATGACCGAAATCTGTCCCTTCGAGTCGGGACGAAGCCACGGGAGTTCGCCGGAGTGGCGCAAGTCGGCGAAAGCCTTGAGCATCTTGTGGGAGTAGACGAGCGGGGCGGGCATGTATTCGGGAGTCTCGTTCGTTGCGTAGCCGAACATCATGCCCTGGTCGCCCGCACCCTGCTTCTTCGCCGTGCGGCGGTTCACGCCCCGTGCGATGTCGGGGGACTGGCCGTGCAGGTGGGAGGTATATTCGAAGGTATCCCAGCTGAAGTGCTCGTCCGGCCTGTCATAGCCGATCTTGCGGATGACGCGCCGGGCGATGGCCTGCGGATCAATCTTGCCGAAGTTTCGGCAGGTGATTTCGCCCATGTTGATGACGACATCAGGCCCGACCATCGTTTCGCACGCGACATGGGCGTTTCGGTCGACTTTCAGGCAGGCGTCGAGGATTGCATCGGAGATTTGGTCCGCCACCTTGTCGGGATGCCCCTCCGAAACGGACTCCGACGTGAAGACGTGGCTTTGCAACTTATTTTCCATAATCATTCCCTGTTGACTCAGTTTGTCACACGCACGGCAACCGCGCCGCCCGTCACAGACTGAAATGAATTGGCGCGTATTATACCATAAACCGGGCGCAATGGGTTGGGTTGTCCGCAGGGACAAAAGGGACAAACGCGCCTCGTTTGACAGCAGGTGCGAATTATGGTATCATTCTTGCATCAACGTGTAAAAAGAATTAACACTGAATATGAATAAACTGTCAGCTGTCCTCTTCTCCGCCGTTGCGTCGGCTACCCTTGCGGGGTTCGCCGCCGTGCCGCGTCCCGAATATCCCCGCCCCCAGTTCGAGCGCACGGACTGGGTCAACCTGAACGGCGACGCATGGACGTTCACGTTCGACTTCGGCGAATCCGGCCGCGATGCCGGGCGCGAACTCTTCAAGTCGAAGGGCTTCGACCGGAAGATCGTCGTGCCGTTCTGCCCCGAGTCGAAGCTCTCCGGCGTCGGCTACACCGACTTCATCCCGGCGATGTGGTACCACCGCAAGATCGACATCCCGGCGGGCTGGGCCGGCAAGCGCGTCATCCTGAACTTCGGCGGCGTCGACTACGAGAGCGAGGTCTACGTCGACGGCAAGTCGGTCGGTCTCCACTACGGCGGCAGCGTGTCCTTCTCGGTCGACCTCACCCACAGCGTCCGCCCCGGCCAATCGCACGACCTCGTCGTCCGCGTGAAGGACGACGTCCGCAACGGAAAGCAGCCGATCGGCAAGCAGAGCAGCCCCTACAAGTCGGCCGGCTGCTCCTACACGCGCACCACCGGCATCTGGCAGACGGTCTGGCTGGAGGCGGTCGACCGCGCAGGCCTCGAAAGCTGCCAGATCGTGCCCGACCTCGACGCCGGGCGCTTCGTGTTCACGCCGGCGTTCCTCTCGGACACGGCGAAGACGCTCGCCATCGAGGT
>CAVDWI010000020.1:0-17938 GCA_963612485.1 Barnesiella intestinihominis | reverse complement strand
CTTGGCGGCGACACCCTCCTCGAGGGCGCGGTGGAGACGGACGCGGTCACCGTCCGCCAGCGCGGCACGAAAGTCGTCCAATCGGGCGATATAACGTTCCAAAACTGGCAAAAGTGCCGCCCGATTCAGCATAAAGAGTTCCGTCCACACGTCCGGATCGGGTGCGCCAACACGCGCCATATCGCGAAAACTGCCCGCCGAATAGCCGACATGCTCTTGTGCCAGCGGTTCGCGCACGTAGGCGGACGAAATCAGATGGCAAAGTTGGCTTGTGAAGGCAATCATCTCGTCATGATGCCGTGGGTCGGTGTAAACGACCCGCGCAAAGCCGAAATCGCGGCAAATCTTCTCCAATAAGTCGAGCGGGGCGCGTCCGTAAGTCGGGTAGGGCACAAGGATCATGGATGCGCCATCGAAGAGGTCGGCGGACGCATTCGCCCAGCCCGTGCGCTCCTTCCCCGCCATCGGGTGTCCGCCGACAAAGACGAAATCTGCCGAATAGGCGTATTTCATGAGCGATTCGTAAACATATTCCTTCACGCCCGTGACATCCACGACAATCGCCCCCTTCTTCAGGTCGGGCACGATTGAATCCACCACAGCGACAACAGCGGAGGGCGGGACGGCGACGAACACGACATCCGCTTCGGCGACAAGGGGCTTCTCGCCCTTGTCCGAGACCGTCGCGCAGTAGCCCGCCCGTTCCGCCGCCTTGAGGAGCGAACCGCCAATCAGCCCCTTGCCCACAACTGAGATCTTCAGATTCTTCGCCTTTTCGTTCATAAATGCCGCGTTTCCTTGATTGTCGTCCAAGCCGCGTTGACCTTTGCCATCGCGTCCGTCGCCGCCTTCACCTGTTCTTCGGGCAGTCCCTGCGCCCGCAGGGTGTCGGGGTGGTATTTCTTCGCCTTTTCGCGATAAGCCCGCTTCACTTCGCCGTCGCTCGCGGATGCCGCGACTCCCAGCACCGCGTAGGCCTCCGCAAGCGCGGACGGTATTGCGGCACGGGCGGCGCGTTCGCGCTCCCATGCGTTCGCGGCGGAATGCCGTCGCCCCGCCGCACGGCCGAGCCGACGACCGAACGAGCCCTTGCCACGCAACTCGCGCTCGACCTGATGACCCAGCATCGCACCGAAAAGCGCACCGAGGGAGCCTCCGAAGAGGAATCCCGCCGTGCCGCCGATTGCCATGCCTTTCACGCCCATGCCGATTTCGCTGAATTTGGTTGTCCCGAGTGGATTCGAACCACTTCGAAGGGTATCAAAAACCCCTATGCTGCCATTACATCACGGGACAATCGTGTGAACCGCCCAGGCCCGAAGGCCATTCGCATTCAGAAGCGCCGCGATTTCGCGTCCCCGCGCTTCATTCGGGACGAGACCGAAGACAGTCGATCCGCTGCCGCTCATCGTCGCACCGCACACCCCCGCCTCCTCAAGAGACCGAAGTGCCGCGCCGATTTCCGGGTGGAGCGCAACCGCCGGGGACTGCAAATCGTTCATCTGCGCCGCCGCGATGCGTTGAACATCGCCGGATTCGATGGCTGAGCGCATATTATACACTATTGCGGGGTCATCTGTCACGCGGGCGCGGCACTTTGCGTAAACTTCCTTCGTCGAAGAGCCAACTCCGGGGTTCGCCAGCACGAGGTTCAGTCCGTGCGGCGCAGGGAACGGGGAGACGGTTTCGCCGCGTCCCTCCATCAGAACCGCACCGCCCCAGACGAGAGAAGGGATGTCGCTGCCGACCGCCGCGCCCAGTTCCGCGAGTTTCCGCCGCGTCAGTCCGAGTTCCCAGAGGTCGTTCAGCGCGAGAAGCGTCGCGGCGGCGTCCGCACTGCCGCCGCCAAGGCCGCCGCCCGCCGGAATGCGCTTCTCGACGTGAATCGCCGCGCCGAGCGACGGCTTGCCGACCGCGTCGCGCAGAACCCGCGCCGCCTTGAGGCAGAGGTCGTCCGCATATCCCGTGTCGCACGAAAGCCCGTCCGCCGCCTCAATCTCCAGCGTGTCGGAAAGCGAGATGGGGACAACGACCGAGCGGAGGGCGTGATAGCCGTCCGCCCGCGTACCGAACACCTCAAGCGTCAGGTTGACCTTGGCGTACGCCTCAATCCTCATCGCACTCTTCGGCATCCTCATCGACATCATCGACGGCGGCGGGGCACTTCGCCCGCGCCTTCGCATTCGCCTGCGCCGTCATCGCCACCATCTGGTAGAACGCCGCCAGACTCTTGAACTCGTCCTTCGCAAAGCGACCCTGGAAGTGCAGTGCGTCGCCCTCGCGCCACGCCGCGACCGCCGTGCCGCCCTTGCCCGCCGGCGGAAGCGCGGCGAACAGCGGCTTCAGCATCTGCAGCGATTCGTCACCTTCGCCGAACACTTCGACGACCTGCGGCAGAGCCGCCCGCACAATCTCATACATCGAACAGACGGTCGCGTAGCAGACGGGCTTGCCCGCGCATTCGGGCAGAGTCTCCGCATAGCGCACGGACGGCGAAACCGTCGCCTTCACGTCCTTGAGAAAGGCTTGACCGCGCAGGGTCTTGGCGAGCGTCTTCGTCGCGAAAAGCGTCTCGTTCGTCGACAGTTCCTTGCACAGCCCCGCCGCGTCAACGGGATTCTTCTTGCCGTCGCCGACGAGTGCCTTGGCATCCTTCAGCAGACGAACCAAGTCCACGGTCGTGGAGACTATGCCGTCCTTTTCCGTGACGGAAATCGCATCCGCCTTGATCCCATACTTGGCGAGCATCTTCTTGACGGCCTTCCAATATTCTTGCCCAGCCGTTCCCCTGGTCGGGCATCCGGCGGCGAGGGCGGATGCCGAAAGGGCATTCGGCGCGGCAAAGGCGAAAGGCTCTTTGTCGATTGTCTCCGTGCCGACTTTCGCCAGCACCGAGTCCTTCGCCACCTTAACCCGACCGCGCACGTCAAGCCCGAGGTCGTTAATGCGAAGCCCCGCCTCGATGGATTTCACACCCTCCAAAAGCTTCTGGTTGGCAGCGAGGGCGAGTTTATCCGACTCGTCGAGTTTCTGTGCATTGACGTCCATGCCCACGCTCAATCCCTTGAGTTCCGTCGAGAAGACGCGCACGACATCGCCCGCCATCGGCTTCTCGGCGACGGGAATCTCGTCCAGCGCGGGCAAGACGAACTCGGCGACCTCGGAACTCGCGACCCACTTGCCGTCCTTCGAAAAGGCGGAATAGTAGTTCTTGCCGCTATCCTTGCCCTTCGCCACGATGAGACCGTTCGTCTCGACCGCCCCCGGATGCGCCGCGAGGAACTGCGCCTTCGTGCGCATCAGCGGATAGACGAGCGTCACGTTGGCGTGTTCAAGGCAATTCGTCGAATCGGCATATTCTTCGGGAATGCAGAAGAGCAGAAGCGCGTTCGCCTTCTCGCGCATCGGGCCGAAGAACTCCGTCACCGGATTGCGGACAATCATCGGCGACAGCATCGGGCCAATCATCGCCATGCCGCTGAGTTCGCCAAACTTGGTGATCGCCGACACGCAGGAAGTGACGTCCGCAATCTGGACGGTCGCGAGTTTCTTCGGGGCCGCAGTCGCCGAGAGTGCCGCGCACAGCGCGGAAAGAACGAGCAGTTTCTTCATTTTCGCTTTCCTTTCTTCGTTGTTTGCAAATCGGTGATGGCGGAAGCGACATTCGCGAAGAGTTTCGCGAGCTTCGCCTTCGGAATTGTTGAGAACGCGAGACGGATCAGCCCCGAAAGGACGATTGTACCCGTCGAATACTTCTCGATGAGCTGACGGCGGACGGCTTCCGCCTCCACGCCAATCGGCTTCACGCACATGAAGTAGCCGCTGTTGAACGGCATCACCTCGAATGCCCTGGCGTAGGCGGGGTGCGTCTTCAGGATGCGGCGTATCTCCATATACCGCTTGCGCAGAACGGCGTATTTCTCGCGCTTCTCCTTCGCATACTTCGGGTCGGAATAGGCGGCGAGCGCCATGTGCTGACCGATGGAGGAGGCGTTCGAGATGCAACTGCGCACGTTGCCCGCCGCCTTCGCCTCCAGTGCCTTCAACTGTTCGTCGGTCGCGCCCTTGAACGCGAAGGTGATGAACCCGACTCGCAGCCCCCACACGTAGTCCTCCTTCGTCGTGCCGTCGAGCTTCACCGCAAGCACGTTCCTGTCGAGCGCGGCGAATTCGGCGAAAAGCGACTCTTCGTGGATGCCTTCCTCGTAGACGAGCCCGAAGTAGGCGTCGTCCAGCACGACGACGACCTTCACGCCCTTGCGAGCCGCCGCCTTCACCGCCGCGACGATCTTCTTCGCGTCCTCAACCGTGGCGGTGTAGCCCGTCGGGTTGTTCGGGAAGTTGAGAATGAGGAGTTTCTTGCCCTTGCAGGGCGCGAGCAGCGCCGCCTTCATCGCGTTCGCGTCGAACGAACCCTTCTTGAAGGTGTTGAAGGTGCGGATCTTGCAGCCGACGGCATCGCCGAAGATGAGTTCGTAGTTGTCCCAGAAGAGATCCGGCACGACCAGCTCGTCCTCCGGCGCGGCGAAGAGTTCCGCCGCGATGCGAAGGCCGTGCGTCAGGGCGTTGGTGACGACCGGGTTCGAGAACTTCACGCCCTTGATGGACGGGTTCTTTGCGACTTCCATTTCGCGCCAGACTTCGCGCAGCTTCGGCAGGCCGAAACTTCCGGCGTAGAGAAACGCCTTCTTGTCGAGGGCGGTGTTCTTGCTGAAGCAGTTCATTACGAGCGGCGTGCCGTCCTCCTCGAACGCCATGCCAATCGTGGCGTTGACGTCGCACTTCTTGGCTTCGGCTCCCTGACCGAGAATGCCGCCGTAGGGGAAAAACATCCGCCGCCCGGCGGGCGAGAGAAAGGCCTCGGCGTCGCCGAGAGTTTCGTTCAACTTCTTTGCAAGAATGTTCATAACGCGCATATTATACCATTTTCGCCCGCACCGAAACCGCACCGAAACTAAGAATAAGTGCGCGGCCGCAACACCAGTCAACACCAGCACGATTCGGGGGAAATATGGTATACTACGTGCCGTCAGGTGGAGATTACGGCATGAAGACGAAAAAAGAACTGTTGTTGTCTGTCGGTTGTTGCGCGGCGGGTCTGCTTGTCGGCTACTGCGCGGCGGTCGATTCGCCGCTCGACCGAATGGACGCGGCGAAAATCACGGGGGACGAACTTGTCGCCGCGCTGGATGGTGCGGCAGGGTCTTCCGTCTCCTCAAACGACTGGAAGGAGTTGTGCCACCGTCTGGAGGGGCGAGAACTCACCTTCCACGACCTCGCCATCGTGGGCAGCAGCTGGGGGTGCATCGACAGCCAATCCGGCAATCGATGGAATTTCTTCATCCTCTCGTCAAGGGAGCGTCGGTATGACAATTCGGCACTCCGGCTGAACGTGGCGTTTGACGACCCGAAGATGGAGCGCATCGCCGAACGAATCTGGGAGAGCGATTCGTGGGGAGAAAACTACATTCGCGAACTGAAGGGGCGCATCGAGGTCAACAAGAACGCCCCGTGGCTGTCTACATTCGGGCATCTCTCCGTTAAGGGACTGGCTCTCGAGCCGAATCTGCCGCCGGAGGAGATTCCGGACTTCGACGTGGCGACCATTACGGGCGATGGCGTCGTCAAGTTGCTGCAGTCCTTCAAACTGGGGGCTCGTCCTTATGTGCGGGATGTCACGAAACGGCTTGTGGGGCGGACGCTCACCTTCACGAATGTCACTTTCGAGGCCGCAACCTCTGGCGAAGGCGAGGGGAAGGGCGAGACGGTGGAACTCAGATTCCGCACTGACCGCCAGATACAGATTATGACGAATTTCTGGATGTCGTCGCCCATTATCCTCACGGCGACGACGCGCACGGCGAATCTCGAGGCGTTGCCGTGGGAACTGTCGCCGGGCGAGCGAATCCTCCGCCTGTCGGGACGAGTCGCCGCGCCGGAGAAAAACAAGTTCGGCTTCTGGCCGGAGGGGATTCCCCTTGAGGATGCGACTTTTGAGGTCGCGTGGCAGAACGAGAAACTGCCGTCCTTTGACGTGGCGACCCTCACGGGCGACGAACTCATGGATATGGCGCTTGGCTTTGAGTCCACCACGAGACAGGCCAAGGTTCAGCGAATGCTTCGGATGATGGAGGGGCGTCGGCTCATCTTCTCCCGCTGCTCCGTCGGATGGGATGGGGGCGAATTCCGCGCACCATCCAAGGAGAATGTCGTCCGCGTCAGTCTTGACTTCGACGAATCGGACGCCAAGTGGAAACGCTATCCGCCCGCCCGGCGAATCTGGGCGATTTTTGCCGGGGAGCAGAAGGAGCGGGCGTTACGCGAACTGACGACGGATGTTCAGCTGACGAACGTCTCGGGCATCGTGGCGTGGGAAAGCGGCGGAAATTGCACGGATAGGCGCGACGACAGGGGATTCTGCCTGACGGATATCGACTATCAGCTCGTCGTGCCGACGGAGAGACTTCCCGACTTTGACGCGGCGACCATCACGGTTGACGAACTCTCAAAGATGCTTTCGCGGCGGAAGACGGCTCTGACGCCATTCCAGATTGAAGATTTGAAGCGGCGACTTGCCGGACGGCGGCTGGTCTTCACGAATGTGCAACTTGATGGAGCGTCCTCCTATGGGAGTGGACGCATCCAGCGTATTTTCTTTTCAATCGGCCGTCGGTCGCGACTGACAGGCTGCAAGGTGTCCGTCGTGTTGAGAAGTCCGCTTCCGAAGGAGGACTCGGCGATCGGGTTTGACGAGCAGAAGCGCAGAATGGCTACCTACCGCGTTGAGGCGACGGTCGGAACGGACGCGGCAAACCGCGACAGGTTCGGAAGTCCCTTCTCCCCCCCGATATACATGGAAGACGGTGTGATTGAGCGAATGGACGAGAAAGGCAACTGAACTTCGTATGTTTGCGACGCTTATGCTGTGCGCCACCCTGGCGTTCGCCGAGTCGAAGACGCTCGCCGTCCAGATTCGGCTTGATCGGCTCGGCTACTCCTGCAACACGATTGACGGGCAGTGGGGGCGGAAGTCCCAGTCTGCCCTTGAACGCTACTGCGCCGACCGCAAACTCCCTGTGCCGCCCTCTCCCGAAGACGCCTACGACAAGTTCTTCTCCATCGGCGGACGGCTCTTCCGTCAGGACACGGTGACGGCGGCGGATCTCGCCGCGCTCGTGTCGATTCCGACCGACCCCGCCGCGAAGGCGAAATTGCCGCGTCTCGGCTACGAGTCGCTGAAGGAGGCGTTCGCCGAACGCGGTCACGTGAGTCGACGGACGATTGAGCGGCTTAATCCGGGTCTCAACTGGGAACGGCTCAAGCCCGGTGCGAAAATCACGCTTCCGGACTTTCGTCCGATGGCGGACGACCTCGCAGCCGGAACGCGCACCCTGCCGGGCGATGCGACGCGCCCCGAGGCGACGCTCGTGCGCATCTCGCTCTCGAAGTTCGAGATTGTCGCCTACGATGCGAGCGGGACGGTGCTCGGACTCTTTCCCTGCTCGATTGCACGGAACAAGGCGAAAGTGCCGCAGGGCGAACTCAAGATTGTCTCGCTCGTGCCGAATCCGAACTACACCTACACGCCGGACGATGCGCGGCAATCGCGGCAAATCTTCATGGAAGGGCCGAACAATCCCGTCGGAGTTGCCTGGCTCGGACTTTCCCTGCCCGGCTACGGCATCCACGGAACGCCCGTCCCCGAACGCATCGGCCGTGCGGAATCGCACGGATGCTTTCGTGTCTCGAACTGGAATGCCGCGCGGCTCTATTCGCTCTGCCGCGTCGGCACGCGGGTCATCGTCGAACCCTGATTATGCTTCGGAGGGACAGCGGCAGGTGGCGATTGCCTCGATTTCGACGAGCGCACCCTTCGGGAGGCACGAGACTTCCACGCAACTGCGGGCGGGTTTCGCCGCGCCGAAGAGTTCCGCATACACCGCGTTGAGCGCGGCGAAGTCGTCCATGTGACGGATGAAGACAGTCGTCTTCACGACGCGGTCGAGGCTCGACCCTGCTGCTTCCAGCACGCTCCTGAGGTTGGCGATTGACTGCCGCGTCTGGGCTTCGATGCCTTCGGCGTGAATCGTTCCCGTCGCGGGGTCGATTGGAATCTGCCCCGAGCACCAGATGTAGCCGTGCGCCTTGATTGCCTGTGAATACGGCCCAAGCGCCGCCGGCGCCTTTTCAGTCGAGATAATCTCCATCTTTCTGTTCCTTTTGTCGATGTGTGGTAAGCGTTGTCAGGCGTTGTCGCCGAGGAAGCTTCTGTAGGCCGCGTCGTTCGTCACGTCGCTGAAGGCGTAGCCGATTCGCTTCAGCGCGTCGGTGAACGCCCTGCGCTCGCTCTTCGGCACCTGGAAGCCCGCGAGAATCTTGCCGTGGTCGGCCCCGTGGTTGCGGTAGTGGAACATCGAGATGTTCCAGCGGTCGGCGAGTTCCGAGAGGAAGTTCCGAAGCGCCCCCGGCTTCTCCGGGAACTCGAACGTCATCACGATCTCGTCCTTCAGTCCGCTCACGCGCCCGCCCACCATGTAGCGGACGTGTTCCTTCGCAATCGCGTCATTCGAGAGGTCGACCGTCGGATAGCCCGCCTTCTCGAAGCCGCCGATGATTGCCGCGACCTCCTTCGGGTCTTTCACGCCGATGCCCACGAAGACGTGCGCCCGCGTCGAATCGCTGAGGCGGTAGTTGAACTCCGTCACACGCCGCTTGCCGAGCCGCGAGATGAACCTCTTGAAACTGCCGCGCCGTTCGGGGATGCAGCAGTCGAGAATCGCCTCGCGTCCTTCGCCGATCTCCGTCTGCTCCGAGACGAAGCGGATGTTGTCGAAGTTCATGTTCGCGCCCGAGACGATGCAAGCCCCCGTCTCGTCCTTCCCGAGGGTCTTCTTCGCCGCCGCGAGGGCGAGCGCACCCGCCGGTTCGCAAATCGCCCGCGTCGTCTCGAAGATGTCCTTGATCGCCGCGCACGTCTCCGCCGTCGAGACGAGCACGATGCCGTCCAGGCATTCGCGGCAAATGCGGAACGTCTCCTTGCCCGGCGTCTTCACGCACACGCCGTCCGCGAACAGCCCCGGATTCTCCAGCGTCACGATTCGCCCCGCCTCAATCGAGCGGCGCATGCAGTCCGAATCGACTGGCTCGACGCCGTAGACCTTCACTTCCGGACGCACCGCCTTCACGTAGGCCGCGACGCCCGCGGCAAGTCCGCCGCCCCCGATCGGGACGAACACGGCGTCAAGCGTCCGCCCGGCCTGTTCGAGGATTTCCTTCGCAACCGTGCCTTGCCCCGCAATCACGTCGGGGTCGTCGAACGGCGCGACGTAGGTGTAGCCGTGCGCCTTGATCTGCGCCTCCAGTTCCTCGTAGGTGTCGGAGTAGGAGTCGCCGTGCAGGACGATGGATGCGCCGTAGGAGCGCACCGCCGAAATCTTGATTTCGGGGGTCGTCACGGGCATGACGATCGTCGCCTTGCAGCCGAGACGCTTCGCCGACAGGGCGACGCCCTGCGCGTGATTCCCGGCGGACGCGCAAATCACGCCCTTGTCGAGATCCTTGCGCGGCAGTTGGCTCATCTTGTTGTAGGCGCCGCGCAACTTAAACGAGTGAACGGGCTGCAAGTCCTCTCGCTTGAGCAGGAAATGACATCCAAACCGCCGCGAAAGCGCGACCGCAGGCTCCAGCGGCGTGACGGACGCGACGTCATAGACCGTCGAGTTGAGTATTTTCGTCAGATAATCTGCCATTACATCCTCTTTTCTTCAGGAACGGCGTAAATTATACCATATTCTCGCCCAAAGCGTCGCTTCGGCGGCTCGGTCGGGTGTCTTGTCACCCGTAATTGACTCCAACCCATTACATTCGGGTGTTCGGTGAATTTGCTATAATACGCGGTATGGAGAACTATGCTTGGAAATGGTCTGGCATCGGTCTGATGCGCCAGGTGAAGTTGACGTGCGGTGACGACATCGCACATCTTGCCGACTTGGACAGGAAACGCTGGATGGCGATTTCAATGCCCACGGATGGCGTTCGCTTCGATTCGCGGATGCTGCAGCTGATGGATACGGACGGCGACGGGCGAATCCGCACGGCGGAGGTGCTCGCGGCAATCGAGTTCCTGAAGGCGCGGAAAGTGAATCTCGACGACCTCTTCGATCCGCCTGAAGGCGACCTGAAGCGGCTCGCAGACGTGCTCGAGCGTCAGGCGGATCTCGCGAACAGCAAGCCGTCCGAAGCCGACCTCGCGGCGCTTGCCGCGTGGGAGGAGAAAGGGAAGGATGCGTCCGTCACGTTTCTCGGCGAGGCGACGGCGGCGGCGGAAGCCGCGCTTGCGGCGGTCGAGAAGACGATTGACGGTTTCTTCACGCCACCAGAAGACCTGCCGCTCGTCACCGAGGAGCCAGATAGGGATCTGCCGCTCCGCGAACACCTGAACCCGAAGCACCTTGAGGCGATACTCGACTTCGCCGCGAAATGCGTCACGCCCGTGCTTGGCGAGAGGGCGACGCTTTCGCGGATGGACTGGAAGAAGGTGAAGGCCGCGTTCGCGCCGTATCGGGCGTGGGTCGCCGCGAAACCGGTCGTTTCCGCCGCCGCGAAGTCCGAACTGGACGACGAGGAGCGCGAAATCCGCTACCGTCTGCATCTCCTCGAGTTCCTTGAGAACTACGTGAACATGAAGCGTCTCTATTCGCTCGACGACCTCGCGATTTTCCAGACGGGGACACTGCGGATTGACGCGAAGGAACTGAAACTCTGTTTCCACGTGACGGGCGAGGCGGCCCATGCCGCGCTGACGGAGAAGTCCAAGTGCTGCGTGCTCTACCTGAAACTGACGCGCCCGTCGGAAAAGGCGGAACGCACCATCTGCGCCGTCGTGACGGCGGGGACGGTCGCGGGGCTTTACGTCGGACGGAACGGCGTCTTCTACGACCGCGACGGAAAGGACTGGGAGGCGGTCGTGACGCGGATGGTCGAGAACCAGGTCTCGCTCGCGGAGGCGTTCTGGGCGCCGTGGCGCAAGCTGGGCGAGGGCGTGGCGAAGGCGGCGAAGAAGTTCCTTGGCGACAAGCAGACCGAATCGATGCAGAAGGTCGCCCCGGCGACGACGAATCCGCAGGCGGGCGGCGCGGCGATGGCGAGTTCAGTTGCGGCAATCGGCATCGGGATTGGCATGGTCGGTGCGGCGTGCGCGAGCATCATGGCGGCAGTTTCGGGCATGGTCTGGTGGCAGGTTCTCGTCGCCCTCGCGGCAATTGTCGCCATCGTCTCGGTGCCGAGCGTCATCCTGACGTGGTTCAAGTTGCGCCAGCGCGACCTCGGCGCGATTCTGAACGCCTGCGGGTGGGCGGTGAACCGTCCGATGCGCTTCTCGATGCGTCTGGCGCGGACGTTTACCGCGTGTGCGCACCGCTGACCGGGGGAAGCCGATGGCGGCGGACGACCCCTATCTGACGCTCGACAGCGTCCGCTTCCACGAACGGCTCGGCTTTCGCACGGCGGGACGCTTCACGGACTGCGCGGAGAAGTTCGCCCGGCTCTATTCCATGGTCTGGATGGAACATCTCCTCCCCGTCCATTGACTTTCACCTGCCGTCCGAGCGGCACTGGCTCACAGTTCTACCCAAAGCCACCACGAGCGGGCGGGAGGGGCGCAGTTTACTGCGACCGGGGAGCGCGGGCGGGTAAACCCGGTAAACCCGGAAAGACGCGCGAGCGACAAGCGAGAGGGTATTTTGGTATAATATGGGCGATATGAATCTAATCTCTTCGTTAGTGATGGCTACGCTCGTCGGTTGGACGGGCATCGACAAGGATGACTACCTCGGCGGACGGAAGGTCTCGGAGGGGTATTTGCAGGGCAAGGTCGTGCTCGTGAACAAGTGGGGCGACGACGCGGAAAGTCGCGCCCAACTGCCGCGTCTCGAACAGGTCTGGACGAGTTTCAAGTCGAAGCAGTTCATCCTTCTCGGCAGTTACTGCGGCGATGACAGCGCGGCGGCGCAGAGTGCAATCAAGTCCGTCGGGCTGACCTATCCCGTCTACCGAAACGCCGCGCTCGCCGCCAAGGAGCCGCCGTTCGACAAGACGCCCTACCTCTACGTACTGGACGCGGCGGGGCAGATCGTCTACAGGGGGCGCGACGAGCGAATCGCCGAGGAGGCGGTCGTGAAGGCGATTACCAATCTCAGCGCACCGCCGACGGCGACCTACTGGAAGAAACTCATCGACGGCGAGAAGGACGTCCTCCCGGGGCGCACATACCTGCATCTCCTGGAGTTCCGCAAGAGTTTCCCGAAGGAAGCCGCCGCGTATACCGCGCTCTACAAGGAACTGAAGGCGATTCGCGACATCGAGAAACTCGCGAAACTCGTGGAGTTCGCCCGCCGCGCCCGCGACTACGATCCGACGGCGAAGCGGCAGAAGTTCAAGATTACGAAAGCCAAGATCGAAATGGCGATGAAGAACGGCGAATCCCTGAAGAAGCACGACAACCCGAACGTCGTGCAGGAGGCGAAGAACAGTCTCGCCGACCTCAAGTGGGCGGCCGCCGCATTCTGACGAAGGGAGACACGAAAATGGAATGGAACGCCATCACCGAAATCCTGGAGCGCAACGCCCGCGAATGGCCGGGCGATGTCGCCCTCGTCGAAATCAACCCGCAGGAACTTGAGGCGCGGCACACGACGTGGCGCGAATATTCGCTGATTGAGGCTTCGCCGATTGAGGCGTTCCGCAGCGAAATCACGTGGGTGGAGTTCGACGAGAAGGCGAACCGCTTCGCGAACCTCCTGCTGGCGCGCGGGTTCAAGCGCGGCGACAAGGTGGCGATTCTGCTGATGAACTGCCTCGAGTGGCTGCCCATCTACTTCGGCATCCTGAAGGCGGGGTGCATGGCCGTTCCGCTCAACTTCCGCTACACGGCGGACGAAATCAAATACTGTCTCGACCTCGCGGATGCCGAAGCCCTCGTCTTCGGTCCGGAGTTCATCGGCCGCGTCGAGCAGATCTCCGACCGCATCCCCCGCGTACAGGCGAAGTTCTACGTCGGGGACGACTGTCCGAGCTTTGCGGTAAGTTACCGCAACCTCGTCTCGTACTGCTCGTCGAAGGCCCCGTCCGTGCCGCTTGCGCCGGAGGACGAGGCGGCGATTTACTTCTCGTCCGGCACGACGGGCTTCCCGAAGGCCATCGTGCTTCAGCACAAGTGCCTGTTGCATTCCTGCAAGGTCGAGCAGGCGCACCACGGGCAGACGAAGGACGACTGCTTCCTCTGCATTCCGCCGCTCTACCACACGGGCGCGAAGATGCACTGGTTCGGCAGTTTCCTCGTCGGCGGCCGGGCCGTCCTGCTCAAAGGCGTGAAACCGGAGTGGATTCTCCGCGCCGTTTCGGAGGAGCATTGCACGATTGTCTGGCTGCTCGTGCCGTGGGCGCAGGACATCCTCGACGCGCTCGACCGCGGCGACGTGAAACTCGCGGACTACAAACTCGACCAGTGGCGACTGATGCACATCGGGGCGCAACCCGTGCCGCCCGCGCTGATCCGCCGCTGGAAAGCCGTCTTCCCCCGCCACGACTACGACACGAACTACGGGCTTTCGGAATCGACAGGACCCGGTGCGGTGCACCTCGGCATCGAGAACATCGACCACGTCGGCGCAATCGGCGTCGCCGGCTTCGGCTGGCAGACGAAAATCGTGAAGTCGGACGGCGTCACGCCCGTGAAAGTCGGTGAGGTCGGCGAACTCGCCCTGAAAGGGCCGGGCGTACTAAAGGAGTACTACAAGAACCCGAAGGCGACGGCGGAAATCCTAAAGCCCGACGGATGGCTGCTGACGGGCGACATGGCCGAGGAACGCGACGGCTTCATCTATCTCGTGGACAGGGCGAAAGACGTAATCATCACGGGCGGGGAGAACCTCTACCCGGTGCAGATCGAGGACTTCCTCCGCGCAAACCCGGCGATTAAGGACGTGGCGGTCATCGGTCTCCCTGACACGCGGCTCGGAGAAATCGCCGCCGCCATCATCTCGGTGAAGCCGGGCATGACGCTGACCGAAAAGGATGTGAACGACTTCTGCCTCGACTTGCCGCGCTACAAGCGTCCGCGCAAAATTATTTTCGCGGAAGTGCCGCGCAACCCAACGGGCAAAATCGAGAAACCGAAACTGCGGCAGATGTACGGCGCGGACGAACTCGTGGCGCGTCAGAACGGAATCACGATATGAAGACGACACCACCCGAAATCCTGAAGGCGTCGTTCGTGCCGCGTCCGGCGGATGCGAACAAGTATTCGGTCGGCACGGTGACGATTGTCGGCGGTTCGAGCCACTACATCCACGCGCCCGTCATCGCCGGGCTGGGGGCGCGGTGCGCCGGCGCGGGACTCGTCCGTCTCGTCGTGCCCGATGCCTCGCGCATCTGCGCGGGTGCGCTCCTCCCCGAGGCGACGTTCGTCAAGCTAATGCCAACGTGCGTGCCGCCGTCGGCGGATGTCACGGTCATCGGCATGGGCCTTGGGCGCACGGTGAACTCGGAAATGCTCGTCTCGCGTCTTCTTTCGGGTGCGCGGGGGCGTTTCGTGCTGGATGCCGATGCGCTTGCGATTCTCGCCGGTTGGTACGGGCGCACGGACGGCTACGATCCGGCGAACGGACAGGAACTCGTCCTGACGCCGCACGAGGGCGAAGCCGCGAAACTCCTCGGCTGGACGCGAGAGAAAGTCATGGCAGACCGCCCTGCCGCCGCACGCGAGATTGTCGAACGCTACGGCGCGACGGTCGTACTGAAGGGTGCGCATACGCTCGTAATGTCGGCGGACGGAAAGGACATCTACGAGAACCCATGCGGCAACCCGTTCATGGCGCTCGGCGGAATGGGCGACCTGCTCGCGGGCGTGGTCGGTGCGCGGTGGGCCTACCTGAAGGGGACGGCGTTCGCCGCCGCCGCCTCGGCGGTCTGGCTGCATTCGGCGGCCTCCGACCGCGTGGTGACGGCGCTCCGTGACCCATCCATCGTGAACACCGCTTCGGAAATCGGTTCGCTCCGAACCGAACTCGACCAATAGACAAGCAAAAGGAGGCTCGGCATGGTTGACTACAGGGGATTGACTCGTCATCTGGAAAGTGAAAACAGGCCGTTCGGACTTCTGACCATGCAGGCCTCGCCGACCGCGTCGCTTCTGCACGAACGCCTCCCGACGCGGCTGAAGGCCCTCTTTTCCGCCGAGCACGGCTTCTTCGGTTCGTCGGCGGCGGGCGAGAAGACGGCAAGTTCGTGGCATCCCTACTACAACATCCCGATTCATTCCCTCTACGGGGAGGTTCGCCAACCGACGGACGAGATGCTGGAAGGCATCGAACGCATGGTGATTGACCTGCGCGACATCGGCGTGAGGTGCTACACCTATCTCGCGACGCTCCGCAATGTGATCGAGGTCTGCGCCCGAAAGGGCATCCCCGTCACCGTGCTCGACGTGCCGATTCCGCTCGGCGGCATCCTCGACGGGCCGATGCGCCGCCCCGAGTTCGAGTCGTTCGTCGCGCCGCTGAACGTGCCGCTCTGCCACGGCATGACGCCGGGCGAGGCGGCGATCTGGATCTGCAACGAGGAAGGGCTTTCGCTCGACCTCCACGTCGTGCGCGTCACCGAGTGGAATCACCACCACCACGAACCGTGGATGAACTTCGTCGCCCCCTCCCCGGCCATCAGAAGCTGGGATTCCGCCGCGCTCTACCCGATGCTCGTCTTCACCGAGGCCTATCCGGCGGTGGACTGCGACCGGGCGGGCACAATGCCCTTCCGCGTGATGGGCGCACCGTGGATGGATCAGAAGGGACTGATGCACGACCTTGCGCCGGGGCTGGCCAGTTGCGGCGTGGGAATGCGCCCCTACCGCTACGTGCCGACGTCGGGCAGTTATGCGGGCTGCACCCTCAACGGCATCATGTTCTCGGTGGAGAATCCGGGCGCGTTCTACCCGGTGACGGCGGGAACGCTCGTCTTCACCGCCCTTCTCCAACGCCACGCCGAGAAACTCGCGTTCGGGGCGCGTCCCGAATGGCTCGACAAGCTCGCCGGCTCCACGGAAATCCGCGATACGCTCGCGAGCGGACAGCTCAGCACCCTCTTTCGTGGCTGGATCGACGGACAGGACGAATATCTCAAGACGCGGGTGAACCTTTATACTGAATAGGACTGAATTGACGATGAATACGTGGAAACGGGCGGCATTGTGCCTGGTGATTGGACTTTCGCTTCTGCCGCACCTCCTCCCCGCCGCCGACGCGGCGAATGAGGTCGCCGTCATCGCCCATGACCCCGGCTACTACACCTCGCTCGCGAACCACGTGAAACGCTGGCTCGACAGCCACGAGATTGCATCCGAAGTGACGACCCCGAAGGAAATGCCGCGTTCGCTCGCGGCGGGGAAGATCGCCTTTCTCCTCGGCTTCAACGAACCCAGCGCGGCGGAACTGAAGCAACTGAAGGATTTCCGCGCACGGGGCGGCAAGCTCGTCGTCTTCCATTCCGCGTCGCCCGCCCTCGCGGCGATGATGGGCGTGAAGCCGCTCGGCTACCGCACCGCCCCCTATCCGGGCGCGTGGAGTCGGATGGACTTCGACACCCAGTCCCTCTCGGGTTGCCCAAAGGCGATTCGCCAGACCTCGACCGTACTCCAGCGGGCGACACCCGTGAAAGGACGCGGCCACACGCTCGCCGTCTGGTCTGACCGCAACGGCAAGTCGAACGGCGACGCCGCGTGGATTGCGACGGACGCGGGATACTGGATGACACACGTTCTGCTCGCCGACGGCGACGAAGACCTAAAGGCGCAGCTCCTCGCGGCGATGTGCGGCTTCACCGTCCCGAGACTCTGGAACGCCCGTGCGGCGGAGGCGCGCGAACGCGCCCGCCACGAAGCGACGCGGGCGTTTGCCCTGAAGCAAGTCCCCCGCGCCGGGGAAATCCACGCCGTCTGGGATCATTCGGGGTGCGGACTCTACCCCGGCAACTGGCCGAAGACGATGCGTCTTCTGCGCGAATCGCGCGTCACCGACCTGTTCGTGAACGTCGCGGGTGCGGGCTTCGCGCACTATCCGTCGTCCGTTCTGCCGCGCTCGAAGATTTATGAACAGGAAGGAGACCAGGTGGCGGCGTGTCTCGCGGCGGCGAAGGGTAGCGGCATCCGCGTCCATGCGTGGATTCTCTGCTTCACGGCGACGCGGGCGACCCCCGACCGCCTGGCGGCGTTCGGCAAGCGCGGCTGGCGGCTGAAGACGAAGGACGGGACGCTGACCGAATACCTCAACCCCGCCAATCCAGAAGTGCGCGACCACCTTCTCAACGCCATCGATGAACTTCAGGCGAAGTATCCCGCGCTGAACGGCATCCACCTCGACTTCGTGCGCTGGTATGAGCGGAGCACGAAGCCGAGGAACGCGGCAAACGTCATTTCCTGTTTCGTCGGCGATGCGCGGGGACGGGTGAAAAGGCCGCGCTGGCTGACGACGGCCGTGCTCGGCAAATATCCCGCCTGCGTCGCGAGCGTCGGGCAGGACTGGTCGGGGTGGCTTGACGCGGGGCTTGTCGATTACGTCGTGCCGATGGACTACACGGAGAACATGACGCGCTTCGAGAGCTATGTCGCCCAGCAGGGAACGCCCAAGTCCCATGCGCGGCGAACCATCGCCGGCATCGGAGTGACGGCGAACGAATCACGCCTCGACGCTCGGCAGGTCATCGAACAGATTAATCTTTCTCGGAAGCACGGTCTTGCGGGCATCGCCCTCTTCGACCTCGATGTCGTGCTTGAAAAGCGCATTCTTCCCTACCTGCGCCTCGGCATCTGGTAAAAACTCACCTGTCTTCCGGTTTGGTGGGCGATACTGGACTCGGACCAGTGACCCCTACCGTGTGAAGGTAATGC
>CAVDWI010000019.1:0-17981 GCA_963612485.1 Barnesiella intestinihominis | reverse complement strand
CCGCGAACTTGTCCAGCCGCAGACAGCAGTATTCGTCAAAGCTGTCCTGAACGCGAGTGAACTGCTTCTCGACGCCCGTGAAGTTGAAGTCGAGCCAGAGGTACTTGCCGCGTTCCTCCGTCGGGTTCTTGCCGATGTCGAGGCCGCCGAAGAACTCCTCGAAGCGGTGGGCGTAGTCACGGTCGTAGTAGCACTGCAGGATCGAGCAGAGGAGCGACTTGCCGAAGCGGCGCGGCCGCAGGAACATCGCGTAGTGCGTCTTCTCGAGTTCGCGGATAAGCCCTGTGCGATCGACAAAGTAGCCGTTCTCCGCACGCATAAGCGCGAAGTCGGTCACGCCATACATAATCTGCTTCATCTTCTCCATGCCGCACATTATACCAAAAACAAGAACACGGCGGCGGTCAGCGGATGCGGATGGTGAAGCCGCCGCGCGGGGGAATCGTGAGCCACGTCACCGTGCCGTCCTCCGCGTCGGTTTTCTGGTAGGTCGACGTTTTCTTCTTGTCGCCCGCCGATGCCGTCGCCGTGCCGAGGAACGCCGAGGGCTGTTCCGTCACATACGCCGCGCCGTCGCCGCCCGCGAGCAGCTTCGCCACGATACTGCCAGAGCATCCCGCCACAGCGTTCTGCCAGACGGCAACTCGCCCGCCGCCGCCCGCAAGGTAGCTGGCGTTGCGCCCCTGCCCGCCGTCCGCCTTAATCGCCGCGTTGGCATCGCCGACGAACTCGCGGCAAATCACCCAAACACCACCGCCGGAGGCGCCTGTCGCCCAGTTCTCGAAGCGGACGGCGTAACCGGCGCACGATGCCGTGAGAAGTCCGTTCACCGTCGCCGTGCCGTCACAAAGGATGCGAACCGAGCCGCCGGCGTTCTGGGAACAGGATTCCCCGCTGCCGCCGGACGAGCCGGGTTGATAGGGGGCGTAAGCCGAACCATACGTCCCGCCGTAGAGGACGCCGTTCACGGTGTTGGAGTTCGCGCCGCATCCGCCGTATCCGCCGCCGGAGCAAGTTGTCGTCGAACCGCCCGAACCGGCGCCAGGACCAGTTCCCGGACCCTTGCCCGAGAGAATCCCCTCGTAGCCGAGCAGGTCGGCGTTGAATGCGGAATCCTTGTCAATGCTGAGACTGCCGACATGAACCCACGGCGAGCCGCCGTTCTCGACGTTCGACGCGGGCCAGACATAACTCTTCGTCAAGGCAAGTTCACCCGCGACCGAGAACAAAGCACCGCCGGAACTGGGAATCTCGGCGAGGGACGTCGGCGTGTCGCCATCCGCGCCAGACTCGATGGCAATTGCCGTCTTGCCGGTGAGACGGGCAGAACCCTTGACGATCCATTGCGGACGATGCTCGCCGTCAGAACCCGCCACGCCGCGCACGAGCTTGAAATCGATGTCGCGCTGAACGGTCAGCGGCGAATTGACGAGTTCGACGATGGCGTTGGTCGCGGCGAACGTGCCGCCGACCGTCAGCGCACCGTTCGTCAGCGAAAGGCGGCTCGACGGAATGACCATGCTGCCCATGGTGCGCTCATCGCGCCCGTTGATGATGAGGTCGCCACCGACGGAAAGGTTGATTGCCGTGGAGAACGCGAGGGCACCGCCGTCAAGCACGAGGTTGCCCGCCACCGAAAACTCCGACGGCGCATCCTCCGCCATCCAAACGCCGCCGTGGCGGAAAGTCCCGCTTGCGAGGCTTCTCGTGAGGAACTGGCTGTCGGGGAACCAGAGCGTGCCGAGTCCGCCCGCCTCCACGTTATACGGCCGGCGGAAGAAAAGTCCGTAGTAGACGCTCTTGCCGTTGTCGCCGCCGCGACCAGCCTCATGGGTGACGGAACCGCCAAGGGCGAGAAAGCGAATGCCGGGGAGATCGACGGCGGACTGCGCCGTCGGGTCGTAGTCCACGGCGATGCGTCCGCCGCCACCGCCGCAGGAGTAGTAGTTGCCGTCACCGCCATTCGCGCTCACCAGGCCGGAACCGAGAATGCGCGAGCACGTGATCCAGACCGAGCCGCCCGCACCGCCCGACCAGTGGTTGCCCGAGCCAAGCATCGTGCCGTCCATATCGATTGTGCCGTCCACCGTGACGTCACCCGTCGCCTCGACGCGCAGAACGCCGCCACCGCATCCGGCATCTGTGTTATCGCACTTGTTTCCACCGCTACCCGGCTGGGTCGGTTCGGTGGCGGAATCGTAGGGGGACTTCCGCCGTTCGGCGAATATCGCCCCGTCGCCGCCCCTGAGATAGCCGCCCATGCCGCCGTGCGTTCCGCCCGTACCCGCATAACTTCCGCCGCCAGGTCCGCGACCGGAAGTCTTGCCGACATTTGAGTCGTCCCCATGAGCCGAACTCAGCGCACCGAGATAGCCGCGCCCCTTGCCGTCCACAAGCCCGGTCTCCGTCAGCGTGAACGCGCCGCAGACAATCCAGACGCGGGCGTTCGGAACCCACGAGCCGTCCGCCTCCGCCGTGAGCGCGTCGTTCGTCGCGTGGCGGAGAATGCCCGCCACGCGGACCTCGCCCGCCGCCTTGAGGGGCGAATCCCAGCCCTCGACGAAGATTTCCGCACCCTCCTCGACCGTCAGCGAACCGAGGCGAGCCGTTGCCGACGAGTTGGTGACGACGTGACCGGCGGCGACCGTGACGACATCACCGAACGCGGGCACGCCCTCGGGATCCCAGGTCGCCGCGTCCGACCACGCGCCGCCCGCCGCGCTCCGGCGAACCTGCGCCACGCTCGGCGTCGTGAAGGTCGCCGCGTCGCTCCGCACGATGCCGTAGGCGTTGCTCGCCACCGCGTTCCATTCGTAGGTCGCACCCGCCGTCAGCCCGTCCACAAACGCCGAATGTGTGCCCTCGGCGCAATAAACCGTCTCACTGGGTATACCCCCCCCCCCCAGCTGTTCGCGGACTTCAACGCCCATCCAGGCGAACGTCCCGTGCGTGAGCGAGAGAGAGAACTCCGCCGATGTGGTGGATGTGGCGACGAGCGATGCCTCGCCCAGTGCGGGCATGCCAAACGCCGTAAACGTCACCGCCTCACTCCAGCGCTGCCCGTAGGAGTTCTCAGCCAGAGCGCGGAAGTAATAGGTCGTGTCGGCGGTCAATCCCTCGACGGTGACGGACTGCTCGCCGCTTTCGGTGATGTCACCCTCGACGGCAACGGAGTGACCCCACGCCGTCGCGTCCTCGCCGCCGTCGGTCGTTCCGTAATAGAATGTCATCGTCGCGGCGGCCTTACCCACCCGCGTAAGGTCGGCGGTCAGCGTCGCGGAATCGCCGCGCTCCGAGACCGCCGCAGAGACCTCGCCAAGATTCGGTGTGCCGAAGCCCGTGCCGTCATCGTAGCGGAAGAACGAGCCGTCGCCCGTGTCGAAGAGGAGCTCGTAGTCGTCGCCGTTCGTGCTGTTGTTGCCGTTGACCTTGTAGCCAAAGCCCTTTGTCGCCGTCCAACCGTTGCCGACGTAGGGTCCCGCATCGCCAGAGCCGTTGCCGAAGCGAAACACCACGTCATGCCAGCCTTCGGACATGGTAATGCCGCCAGAGGACACGCGCGCGTTATAGGAGGAGTTCTTGAGAACCTCCTTACCGTCGATTGACATGTACGCCATGTCGTCAAGAGACTTCGCGAAGTGGTAAACGCCCTCCTGGAAATACATCTGTCCCCAGTAGACGTAGGTCGTGTTCAGTGCCCAGAAGGAATATGAACCCGGCTTTTCCAGAATCTCTGCCGCGTCGAGGCGGAGGGCCGTGTTCGTCACGGCGGGCCAGTCCGAATAGTTCGTCGAGCCGGAGACCGTGCCAACGCGAAGACCGGGTATCCACTCCGCCCGTGCGGCGAATGGCGCGAGGGCGAGCGCGGCAACCGCCGCGAGTATGACGAATGACGACTTCTTATTGGTTTTGAGTTCCATATTGAAACCTCCAGTTTTCGGGAATATTCTACCATAAAATCCCTGCGTGTGGCGTACACATTATCTTTTTGTGTTTTTACGCACATTCGTCGAATCGAAGCGACGGCGCATGGTCTTGATGGTGTCGAAGCCCCTGTATTTCTCGAAGGTGTGCGCCTCGTGGAGGAGCATGCCGTCCGTCCCCGTGCGCAGAACGGTGTCGGTGCGCATCTTCATCGCCCCCGAGAGGTTGGCGGCGGAAGCCCCCTTGTGGTGCTGGGCGTAGGCGGAAAGCCAGCTCGAGAAGAAGATGAGTTCGACGCGCCCCTTCGCGTAGTCCGCATATTCGGGACCGAACACGTCCGCCGGCTCGTTGCCGGGGGCGAGTTTCGCGAGGTCGAGTCCCTTCGCCTTCCAGTTCGGCACGGCATCCCACGTCCACTCGTAGTCGCCGAGGACGAGCGAATCGACCCAGCCCTCGTCAATCCACTTCTTCCAGTCGATTTCGACGCGATACTTCACGTGGTCGGACATATACGGCACGGCGAAGTCAATCGTCTTGCCGAACGGTGTGCCGACCATGAGTTTCATGCTCTCCTTGCGAACGCGCTCGGAGAGGTCGCGGAGGAACATGTTGAGCGCACCCGCGCCGAGCGTCCCGAAGTCGCCGTCCGCCTCATCGACCTCGAGGTGGCGGGCGTGGCAGCCCATCGAGAGGTAGATGCCGTCCGCCTTGTAGCGGAAGAGTTCGGCGATGTCGTCGATCTTCGCCCACTTCGCGAGACCGTTGCCGTAGTCCCTCACGCCGGGCCAGGGCTTGCCCGCCTTCGACTTGACGAGGGCGGACGGGTTCTCGATGAGCCAGCGACCGTTCTGCTCGTCGAACATATCAACCCAGAGGTAGCACTCAAGCCCCTCGGCGCGGCACGCCTTCACCGCCTCGGCGGGCGGGTCCATGTTGCGGAGCGCGACGGCAAGCGGCGAGTCGGGGTTGTAGCGGTCGTTCTGCGGTACGCCGCCCTTCGTGCGCGAGCGCAGCAGGGAGCGGTCGGCTGTGGCGAGCCACTCGAGCGTGGAGAGCCGCTTCGTGTGGTAGCCCGCGACGCCCAGCCCGGCGACGCGCCAGACGATCCTATCCACGCCCGCCTTCCGCGCCGTGCGCACGAGTTCGCGCACGTGCTCCGGCTTCATACCGCCCTTGTGCAGACCAAGTTCATCGAAGAAATCGACCGTCAGGCAGATCTTGCGCTTGCGGACGGCGGCGGGCGGACGGCGCGGCAGTTTCTTCGCGGGCGTCCACATGATGAGTTTTACGTCCCACGGGTCGAGTTCGAGGTTGTCGAGATCCACCTTCTCGCCCGTGACGAGATCAACCGCGTCCTTCGCCGGGACGGAGAGGACGGGCTGGACTGGCCACGGCTCGTCCTTCAGAACGCCTGCTCCGTGCGGGGCGCGTTCGCTGCAGAGCCATGTCAGGACGACCTCCCTGCCCTTCGCATCCTTCCACGGCACGGAACTGAACTCGATTCCGTCCTTCGCGGCGTTCCGCACGACGAAGGGACGCTGCGGGAGGTGCGGGATGGCGATTTCCTCAAGGATCGCGACAGCGGCGACCTCGTCCTTGGGCACGGGCAGAATCCAGACCTGACCGGGGATTTCCTTCAGCCATGAGACGTCGCGTTCGAGACCGAGACGGTCGTGCGTCGGCAGATTGCCGAAGACAAGCACCTTGCGCCCCTTCTCAATCCACTCCCTGATCCGCCGCGCCGTCTCGTCCGTAATGCCGTCGGCGGAAGGCAGGACGAGAAAGTCGTAGACGAACTGGTCGAGGCGACCCTCGGCGATGCGCGTCTCGGTCGCGTAGTCGGGGATGTAGCCGAGATACTTGATGCCGCCGACGACGGGCTTCAGCGCGGTGAAGTAGTCGCGGTTCAGCTTGTCCCCCGGGTCCTGCGGGTCGGGGTAGACAACGCAGAACGGCGAGCGCGGCAACTTGTGGAAGGCGCGAATCGCGTCGTAATTGCGCTGGATTTCGGAGGAGGCGTAGGTCGTCTCGTAAAGCGAGGCGAAGGAACTCATGCTGGAGGCAAACCAAGGATTGCCGTGCCATCCCCACCAGTCAACGGCGGCAAGGCCGTAGTAGGCGCTCTTCCATGCGTCGAGTTTCGCGCGGCGGCCGCCGCCCTTGAACTCAAGGTTCACGACGGGCTTGCCGGGAGTAAGGCACTGCAGCCAGTCGTAATAGGGCTTCGCGAACGGGTAGGTTCCCGAGTCCATGCCGACGTAGTCGCCGATGTCGGTAATGCCCTCCTGGTCGGCGTTCGTATAGGGCTTGTACCAACCCATCTGGAGATTGTTGAGCTTGAAGGCAATCGGCACGGTCTTGTCGTATTTGCGAACCTCCGCCTTCATCCACTCGAAGAGTTTCACAAGCCGCGCATTGACGAAGAAGTAGTATTCGCGGCCGCCTGCGCCGTTGCCGCTGACCGGCAGTGAAATGTCGTCAAACGAGGCGTAGGAAGTGCCCCACTTCTCGTTGAGCGCGGCGATGGTGGCGTATTTCCTGTTCATCGCCGCACGGAACGCGGCGACCATGCGGTCCCCGTAGTTCGCGTAGCCCGGCTCATTGGCGAGCCAGAGCGAGTTGAGGGCGGGATGGTTGGCGATGCGGCTCATGACGGCCTTGACGAGCTTCGCATAGTGCTCACGCAGTTTCGGATGCTCGATGTCCCACGGAAGCATCTGCGCGATGGAGTGTGCGCCCCAGTTCGCCTCCGGATACTTCTTGAACATCCATTTCGGCGGGGTGCAGGTGAGGCCGAAGTCGAGTTTCATACCGTTCTCAAGACAGCGGTCGAGCGCGTCCGCGACCTTGATGCGACCGGGGACGTTGCCATCGCTCATGTAGAGTTCGCCCGTCGGCTCTTCGCTCTCCTCGTCGGGGAAGAGGCGGTCGTGGTTGAACTCGAAGTGCGTCAGGTTCATGTGCAGGTCGCGCAGGATGTCCCAGTGCGGCCACACATCCCACATGCACTGTCCGAGCAGGAAAATGGGCTTGCCGTCCGGGGTCGTGAACACGCCATCGCCCATGCGCAGACGCTCCTTCGGCATCGGGATGAACGCGGAGGGAAACGCAGTCTTCGGGTTCTTCGTGATGCGGGCGTATTCGGCGAGGACACGGGGGGCGACATAGGCGGCGTATTCGGCGTTCTCAACCGTGATGTTGCGGAAGTTGGGGTTCTTCGCCCAAATGTCGTTGAAGCGCAGGGCGACCTTCAGCGCGGTGCGGAAGATGTCGGGGCGCGAGGTATCCGCGCCCGCCGCGACGGCCTTCGCCCGCGCCGCCTCAACCTGGTCGCGCAGCGCCTCCAGCGAGCGCGTCGCCTCGGTCACGGTCTCAGGGCCATACATGCGCCCTCCGGACTTGTTCGCCTTCAGCACGGCGAGTTCGGAGGGCGAGAGCACCTGACTCGCCAGCACCTTCCCGTCGGCGGAGCGGACGGTGACCTCAGGCGCGTAGAAACCGGGCGGAATCATCTCCGTCTCCTGGGCGGCCTTGTCCTCGAAGCCCTCCGGTATCTTGCTCTGGAACGGGGCCTTGCCGCCCCACGCGACCCAGTAGCCGGACTGCTTGCCCGCCCGAATCTGGAACGGGACTTTCTGCGTGTAGCGCTTGCCCGTATCCACGTCGACGAGCGTGACGTCGGAGATGCCGACACCGAACTCGCTCGGCGACCAGTAGGAGAAGTTGACGGTGATGCGGTCGGACGAGAGCGCGGAAAGCGGCGCGACCGTAAGCGCGATCTTGTCGGCGGCGCGGACGCCGCCAAGGGCGAACGCCGCGAACAGACAGAAGACTGCACGAATGAGTTTCTTCATGTTTGCGTTCCTTTCTTACTTCTTCAGCCGAATGCGGTAGGCGTTCGGGCCGGCCTTGAGGTTGAGCGCGTTGCCCTCGACCTTCTCGTTCGCGCGCAGGTCGAAGATTTCCTCGACGGGGGCGGCGGTTTCGAGTTTCACGCGGATCTTCGCGTGGAGTTCGCCGGGGGCAATCACGACGAGCGACCACGAGCCGTCCTTCAGCTTCGTCGCCCGCCAGTCGTAGCCGAGCAGTGCATCGGGGTTGTCCTTCTCATCATCCGCCGCGACAATCCGCACGTCCTCGACCAGCTTGTTATCCGCCATCACCTTGGCGAGTACGGCGTCGTAGACGCGGCGGCGGGCGGTGTTCTCCGGCGCGGGACTGCCGCGCAGGCAGATTCCGCCGTCCATCACCGGGTCGTCGAGGAGCTCAATCGAGTCGATGCGGATGACGCGCCCCTTGCCGACGCGCAGAAGGCGGGCGTGTTCGCCGTAAGGCTCACCCTCGCCGCCGAGCAGTTCGCCCGCGTCACGCGGGTCGCCGTATTCGTTCGTGCGGAAGCCGCCGCGCAGCGCGATGAGCGTTCCACCGCGCTTCACGAAGTCCACCACGCGGGCGTAGGTCGCGTCCTTCACCCACATCGACTCCGGCGCGAAGAGAATCTTCTCGCGGGCGATGTCGCCACGCGCCGCCATGCGCTCCGTGATGTAGCGCGGACGCAGACCGAGCAGATACTGCGACGAGGCGACTTCGAGGCGGAGGCGCGTGATCTTCACGTCCGTGCGGCGTTCGCAGACGTCGGGGAAGAGCGTCGCAATCGGCGCGGGCTTGACGACGAGCGGATGCACGTAGTCGGCGTAGAGGCGACGGATGTCGAGCCCGGAGAACACGAGCGCATCCATCGAGCGGGCGTTGGAGATGGAGTCGGAGAAGCGCGGGTTCGAGTGCCAGCACCACCAGTTGCCGTCGGCAAGACCGTGCAGCGCCATGCGCCACGCGACGCTGCTCACCACCGCCTCGTTCGCGTACCAGATATGCACCTCGGTGTCGACGATAGGACGCTTCGGGTAGACCGAGCGGAAGAAGTCGAGGTAAAGCGTGTCGCGGTCGCTGTTGTTGCCGTCGCGCCCGATGATCTCGAAAGGCTCGTGGAACTTCTCAAGGTCGAAGCTGGAGAGCGAGGCGGACATGAACTTCACGTGCGTCGGAAGGTCGGGCCTCAGCCGCCGCGCCTCGTCGTGCAGACTCTTGAAGAAGTCCGCCAGCAACTCGTCGCGGAAGGTCTGGAAGTCGTTCCACGGCGCGTAGTTCGCGGGGTCGGGCCACTGAATCAGCTTGATCTCGTCGAAGTTCGCGTAGTTCGACTTCCAGCGGGCGTTCAGCCGGGCGATGTCGTTGCCGTAGTGCGGCTTGAGCCAGTTGTCGATGAAGTCGCGGCGGGTGCGCTCCGAGTAGTTCAGATACCACGGCTCGTTCCAGAGCCAGAGGGTGTGGACGCCGTCGAAGAGGCTGTAGCGGCTCCAGCCGGGGATGCTCTTCGCATAGCCGTCGCGGATGGCCTCGCGCACGGCTGGGTGCTGGACGACAAACGGGAGGAAGTTGTTCGGGTCCATGTTCTTCACGTCGGGGTTCGCGGCGAGGAACTTCGACTTGCGCGCATCCGCACCGGTCAACTGCAGATCGGGAATGCCGGGGTTGGCGTTGACGTGGAAATCCGCGTCGCGGTAGGCCTTCATCACGGCGAACGCCTCCTTGGCACGGCGCGAGGTGAAGTCGTCCGGCGCGAACTCCGCGCCGCCGAGTTCGGTGCAGACGGAATTGAAGCCGAGACCGACGGCGTATTTCACCTGATCGCGCAGATACCAGAAGGTGCAGGGCCCCCAGAGGAAGGTCGGGCGGTTGCCCGCGTAGTAGAAGCCGTCGCGGATCTTCAGCGTCGTGGGGTCGTCATGCGGCACGAGCATCTGCGCGGTGGGGTCGGCGAGGATCCGTTCGGCGTAGGCGGTCGCCTTGGCGTGAACGCGCTTCAGGTATTCGGCGTTCCAGAGGACGCGACCGGGGACGCCGCGCGCGAGGTCGGCCTCGCACTGGGGGATGAACATCTCGAGCATCGTCAGCCACGCCTTCGGGTAGGCGACGTCCAGCCCGGCGGCGGCGACACGCGCGTAGAGGTTCGAGTAGGCGGCGAGGTCGGCCTTGAGCGCATCGATGCTCGCCTGAACGCCCGCGAGGTGATAGACGCGGGCGCAATTCCCGACCGCCGGGACGTAGACGGGGAACGTCCCCGCGCCGGCGAGCCGCACGGCGAAGGCCGTCTGCCCTTCCGGCATCTTCTCGGGATCGACGGCGATGACAAGGTTCGTCGTCGCCCCCGCCGCGAGCGACAGGTCGCGGGAGGCGAACGCCTTGCCATCCGCCGCGTTGACGAGCTCGACCGCGCCCGCGAACGCCTTGCCGGCGCGGATGGAGACGTCGAACTCGGCGTTCTTGCGCAGGAAGGTGTGGTCGGCGGTTTGCGCGTGGACGGCGGTCTTCGCGCAGCCCTCCGGCGGCGGGTCGCAGACGACGAGCGGGAAGTGTCCGCCGCTGTAGGTTCCGGCGATGCCGGGCGCCCACGCGACGACGCCGTAGTCGCCGTTCGCGACTTCGCCGTCCTTGTCCTCAACCGAGACGTTCATGCGGAAGGCGTCGCCCTTCACCGGGTCAATCGGCAGCAGAACCTTCCACGGAATGGCGATTTCGGTGAATGCGCCCTTGCGGAAGGCGAGGAGTTTTGCGTCCGCAACGGAGGCGGGGCCATCCTGTTCGAGGATGGCGCGGCGTTCCGTCTCACTGCCGCACGCCGCCTGCAGAACGCCCCACTCCATGCGCTGCTGGGAGCGCATGACGTGAACGCCGATGCCGCCCTTCCCGTCGCCGACGAAGGCGAGGTGGACGTCATCCGCGCCGTAGCGTCCGCCGACGTCGCGCCAGCCGAAGATCGGCTTGCAGTCCGCCCGCGTGAAGGCGAGTTCGATGCGGTCGGGTGCGGGCGCACGGTCGTCCCGCGTCTCCACGCCGACGTAGAGGTTCTCGAAGTCGCGGGCGAGGTAGACGTCCGCCGAGAAGTCATCGTCGCCCTTGTAGTCGCCCGCGAGCCACGAGACGTGCGCCGCACCGGCGAGCCGCACGGGCTTCACGCCGAGCCGCTTCCACTTGGCAAGATCGCCATCCGGCAGGAGAGGCTTCGCCGCCCACGCGAGATGGTGGGTGAGGTTGCCGACGGGGACTTCCGAGACGGCCTCCTGGGACTTGATGTAGACGCCGCCCGCGAGCGGGGCATCGGCCTTCGGCGTTTCCGCCGCGACGGCGAGACCGCCCGTCGCGACGAGGGCGAACATGGCGGCGAGATTCTTCGACTGTCTTTTCATCTTCATTCGTTCCTTTTCCTTATTCATTACTTACCGAACCCCGCGCTGAGCGCGGCGTTTTGCTTTACGATTCCGAGCGCGGCGAAACGCCGCGTGTAGTCCGAATACTGTTCGCCCGTCAGCGGCTCGAACGGCGGACGATACCAGCCGCAGTCAAGCCCGATGAACTTCATCATCGCCTTGCGGTAGCTCCAGTTGTCGGACTCAATCATCAGTTCGACGACACGGTTCGCCTCGTCCTGCAGTTCCGCCGCCGCACGGAAGTCGTTCCGCTCGGCGAGGGCGCAGATTCGGGCGAAGTGACGCGGGATAATATTATAGGTCGTGCCGATGCCGCCCGAGAACACGTTGCCGAGCGCAAGGGCGCAGAGAAGCTGCTCGTCGCATCCGGCGAACCAGACCGTCTCGCGGTCGAGCATCCGGTGGAGACGCTGCGCGGCGTAGTAGTCGCGCCCCGTATACTTGATCCCCTTCACGTTCGGGATGTCGAAGAAGCGCACGTCGCGCTCCGGCACGAGCTCCGCCCCCATCGAGTAGACGAGGAACGGCAGGTCGGTCGCGGACGCAATCGTCCGATAGTGGTAGCAGGCGGCGGCGAACGAGGTGCGGTAGAGCTGCGGGGCGATTGCGCTGATCCAGTCGATGCCGACTTTCGCCGCGTGGCGGGCGAGGGCGACCGAGTCGTCGGTGCGGTTCGCGCCGACGTGGGCAATCAGTCTGCCGCGTCCGCGCAGGGCGCTCACCGCCGCGTCCATCACCTGCTTGCGCTCCTCGACCGAGAGCAGCCACCACTCACCCGTCGTGCCGGTCAGGTAGAAGCCCCGCAGTCCGTTCGCCAGCCCGTAGTCGATGATGCGGGCGATCATTTCGGGATTGACGCGGCCTTTCGCGTCGAACGGCGTGAAGAGAGCCGCCCACGCGCCCGACATTCCCTTGAATTCCTTTCCTGACAAGTCAGGCATTTTTCCTGTTTTCCTTTCCATTCCTGTTTCCGCAGAGTGCGCTCACGAGCGGGGCGACGACGAGCGACGCGGCGAAGCCCATCGCCCCGTAGAGAAGAAGGTGCGGCTTGCCGGGGAAGTCCAGCCGGTCAAGGGCGAAGGTCACGGCATAGTTCGCGAGAAGCCCCGCAATCGCACCCGCGCCATTCACGCGCTTCATGAAGACGCCCATGAAGAAGAGTGCGCCAAGCCCGCCTGTGAGCACGCCGAGGAAACGCTGGAACTCGTCGTAGACCGAGAGAACCTGCGCGTTCGCAAGCACGAGGGCGAATGCCCCGCCGAGCAGTCCCGTCGCAATCGTCGCAAGAATGCCGCAGCGGAACTTGCCGCGTTCCGTGGCGCGGGGGACGAGCCGCGCATAGAAGTCCGTCGCGATTGCGCTCGCCGCCGAGTTGAGGTTCGCCGAGAGCGTGCTCATCGTCGCGGCGGCAACCGCCGCGAGGACGAGGCCCGAGAACCCGGCGGGGAGACTTTCCGCAATGAAGATGGGGAATACCGCATCGTTCTTCTCGACTGCCGCGCCGAGGTTCTCCGGGTGCGAGGCGAAGAACGTCCAGAGCGCAACGCCGATGATGAAGAAGACCGCACAGTTCACGACCGAGAGAACGCCGTTGAGGAGAATCGACTTCGCCGCACCCGCCTCGTCGCGTGTCGTCATGTAGCGCTGCACCACGCACTGGTCGGAGGTGTAGCTCGCGAGGTTCGCGACGATGCCGCCGACGAGTGCGACCCAGAAGCAGGGCTTCGTCCAGTCCAGCGCAAAGTCGAACGTGCGGAACTTCCCCGCCGCCTCGCCCATTTGAACAAATCCCGAAAACCCGCCGTCCGTGCCGAGGATGAGGAACACGAGAATCGCGACGGTCGAGCCGATCAGGATGACGGACTGCACGAAGTCGCTCCACACGACGGCCTCCACCCCGCCGACGGCGCAGTAGAGCACCGTGACGAGCGTGACGGCGACAATCGCCGCGTTCACGTCGCACCCCGTCACCGCCGCAATCGCCACGGCGGGCAGGTAGGTGACGATCGCCGTGCGGGCAATCATGAACGCGACGAACGCGGCGGATGCGAAGAGCCGCGCCGCGAGATTGAAGCGCACCTCGAGGAACTCGTAGGCGCTCGTCAGGTTCAGCCGACGGAAGAACGGCAGATACCACTTCACCACGACGGGGGCCATCAGCAGAATGCCGAATGCCAGCACGTAGTAGCGGCAGTCGCCGAGAAAACTCATCGCGGGTATCGAGAGGAAGGTGATGGATGAGAACATCGTCGCGTAGATGGAGAGGCTCACGACCCACCACGGCAGCCGTCCGCCGGCGCGGAAGTAGTCGTCCGCCGTGCGGTTGCGGCGCATGAACCAGAACCCCATCGCCGCCATCGCGGCGAGATAAAGCCCGATGACGAGCCAGTTGACGGCGGAATAGGGCTTGCGAACGCCGAGCGCGGCGGCCTCCGTCTCGAACCAGCGGTCGGTGACGGTGTGGTAGACGAGCGCCTTCGCGCCGCCGTCCGTCACGACGAGATGCTGAAGACCCGACGGACGCACCTCGACGCCTTCGCCCTTCGCGAGAAGCCCGCGCCACTTCTCGGGCGGCGCGGCGATTGCCGCGCGCTCCGCCGCGCCGACCGCCGTACGAAAGCATCCCTCCGCACCGAATGCATACTCGTAGCGCGTCCCGTGCGGGCCTTCCTGCACGACGGTCGCCGCCGAGACCGCCCGGCAGAGAACCGCGAATAGAATGCACACCATCACCTTCATGGCGCATAGTGTATCAGATTTGACGGCGCAATTCGTCCACCGCATCACATTGCGGTTTCGTGAACATCGCAAAGTCGGGCGTAATGGTTTGCGCGGTTGTGCGGCAGAACTCGCTGCCCCCCCCTCTGGAAGCCCCCTTCACTGACGGGCAAAACAAACATCACTGATGTTTGGGGTAAACATCAGTGCACTTTGGGTCAAACATCAGTGCACTTTGGGTCAAACATCAGTGATGTTTTTTAGCCCAATAAATAAAGGGGTTTGGAGAATGGTCACCACAAAGGTCAATTTTCGGAAAAGAAACGTCACAATTTGGGCAAAATGTCACAATTTGGCGGAGAAACGATTTAGCTGCGGATTGAGCGGGCAAGGGTGAGACACCAAACGCGCCAGACCCCGGCATCCTTCAGCGACCGGGCGCACTCGGAGAGGGTCGCACCCGTCGTCATCACGTCATCCACCACGAGAACCGTCCGTCCGCGCACGAATTCGGGATGGCGCACGGCGAAAGTGCCCTTCGCGTTTTCGCGGCGTTCCTCCTCGGTCAGGTCGCTCTGTCGTCTGGGATGTCCCGTGCGGCGGAGGATGTCCGCTCGGTAAAGGCGGTCGATTCGCCGCGCCAGGGGCTTCGCGAGATAGGCGCACTGGCTGTAGCCGCGGTCCGCCCGGTGAAAGAGTGTCGTCGGCATGGGCAGGACGAGATCGACTGCCGCGTCGTCGAACCGCGCCCGCAGGGCGGCCTCCAGCCAATCGACGAAATCGTCCCGAAGCCAGAGACGGCGGTTGAACTTGAAGCCGAGCAGTATTTCGCGAGCCTTTCCCTCAAAGCGGAAGGCGCTCGCGGCGCGGTCGAAATGAGGCCTAGACGCTCCTGAACAGTCCTCGCAGAGATACTCGCCCTCAAGACCGGCAACCGACCGTCCGCAAACCGCACAGCACCCCGTCTGCGGGACGAACGGGATCCGCATCAGGCAGGACGAGCAGACGTGCCGCGTCGGACGATCGACCGGACTGCCGCACATCTCGCACGTCCGCGGCCAAATCAGGTCAAAACAGCTTTGGAGGATACTCACCCGAATCGACGAGTTTCTTGATCTCCGCCATCACAAAGGGCTTGTCCTCGCGATAGGTCACGCCAAACCAGCTCGACTCCGTCGGCAGAACCTTGCAGTCCGCCTTGCCCTCGTGGATGAGTTCGTCCACGACAAACGGGATGTACCATTCGCTCTTTTCCTTCGCGCCATTCTCCGCCAGCCATTCGGGGAAGCGGGTCTCGAGCGCGTCGAAGAGTTCGGGCGTGAAGCCCCAGAGGTTCATCGAGACGAGTTCCTTCGCCGTCAGTTTCACGGGACGTTCGGGGTCTTCGCGGTTCTCCGCCCCGTCCGCCGTGCGGACGATTTTCGTCATTTCGGTGACGCTCTTCAGCGAACCATCCGCCGCGACGTCGCAAATGCCGCGCGCGACGGAGCCGTTTTCGCTCAGCGTCAGCGCGAGCCTGTAGCCGACCATCGCGAAGTGCATCGGCTTCGCCTCGGAGAGGAACGCGCCCAGTTTGGCGAAGGCGTCGCGCCCGTAGAAGTCATCCGCATTGATGACGGCGAACGGCTCGTGCACGACCTTCCGCGCCGCCCGCGTCGCATGGGCCGTACCCCACGGTTTCGTGCGCCCCGCCGGCACCGCGTATGGCGCGGGGAGGTCGTTGATATCCTGATAGCAGTATTCGACGGGCACGAGTCCCTCGTATTTCCTGCCGACCTTCTCCTTGAACTCCGCCTCGAAGTCGTGGCGGATGATGAAAACGACCTTGCCGAATCCGCCGCGCACCGCGTCAAACACGGAATAGTCGAGTATCGCCTCGCCCGAAGGCCCGACGGGATCGACCTGCTTCAGTCCACCGTAGCGCGAACCCATGCCCGCCGCCAAAACAACCAGTGTTGGTTTCATTCTGAATAATTCCTCTCGTAAGAGATTGAGATAAGGGGTTTTTCAGCCTTCCGTCTTGCGGACGACGCTCGTGCAGGCCTTCAGGATGCCCGCGACATCCGCCAGGTTCGACGGGATGATCATCGAGTTGTTCGTCTTCGCCAGGTTGCCGAACTGGGTGAGATACATCTGGGCGAGCTGCATGTTGACGGATTCGAGGCCGCCCTTGCCGCTGATGGCCGTCGCGACCTTCTCGATACCGGCGGCTTGCGCCTCGGCGACGAGCAGGATTTCCTTCGCCTTGCCCTCCGCCTCGTTGATGCGCCGCGAACGCTCGCCCTCCGAAAGCGCAATCGCCTGCTGGCGTTCGCCCTCCGCACGGTTGATCTTCGCCTGGCGCTCGCCCTCGGACTCGGCAATCATCGCGCGCTTCTCGCGCTCGGCGCGCATCTGCTTCTCCATTGCGTCGCGAATCGTCTGCGGCGGCGTGATGTTCTTGATTTCGTAGCGCGTCACCTTGATGCCCCACGGGTCGCTCGCCTTGTCAACCGCCGCGACAATCGCCGCATTAATGGAGGTGCGCTCCTCGAAACTGCGGTCGAGGTCGAGCTTGCCCATCTCGGAGCGCATCGTCGTCTGGGCGAGCTGGGTCGTCGCGAAGAGGTAGTTGCCGATACCGTAACTCGCCTTCGCCGGATCCATCACCTGCATATAGAGGATGCCGTCCACGTCCACGGCGATGTTGTCCTTCGTGATGCACTGCTGGGGCGGCACGTCAATCGCCTGCTCCTTCAGCGTGTGCTTGTAGGCGACGCGGTCGAAGAACGGAATCAGGATGTGGAAACCCGCCTCGAGCGTGCAGCGGTACTTGCCGAGCCGCTCCACGATATACGCCGTTTTCTGCGGCACGATGACCGCCGTCTTGATAATCGCCACGAGGACGATGAACGCCACGATTGCGAAGAAAACCAAACTGCCGCTGACCATTTCGTATCTCCTTTTTATGAGGTTGACTGCTGAAACGGTGGAAATTGTATCAAAATTGGAATGTCAATGTCAAACCGACCAAGCGTCTTGTCGTTAGGCCTTCCGCTCACACCAAAGACACCCGAACCCTTTTATCGATGAAATCGACGTTCAGGCTCGTCCGGCTATCTACCGGGTGTGCATTCAAAAAAATGTTGTCAGCCTGCGGAGGGGCGGCTCTGTCCCCTCATGAAGAGAACGGCGGCGAGAAGAAGCGTCGGGGTCGTCATTTCGTGAACCTCCTTGATTTGAGAATCTGCCGGTAGTATATCATATTTCGCGGAATCGTGCTTCCCGGGAATCACGCTCACGACCTAAGGCGAACGCCTCTTCGCCCAGAAGATTTTAGTCCAATGCGGCTTTGCCAAGCAGGAAATCAACGACATTACAATTTCATGTCTTACCTGTTTCAGAGGCAGGAGGTCATGTAAAGCGGCAGATGGGTAATGCCATCTTTCTTCATCACGTCTTTCGTGTAGAGGATGAACGGCTCGCCGAGGCGGCTGCCGAACTTCGCCCGGAACTTGTCGAGCGACGAATGCTTCGCGTAGTTCTTGCCGCTCTTGACCTCAACGGGCGAAATCGCGTCACCTCGCCGGATCAAGAAGTCAACCTCCATACGTCCGTTCGCATCCTTCAAGTCGTAGCGGGAGTAGAAGTAGAGGCGACGGCTTCGAACCGCGAAAGCCTGCGCCACGTAGTTCTCCATGACCATCCCCTCGTTGATGCCCAGTTCACCCGAATAGACTTCGTGATACAACTCGCTCTCCGTAAACGGGGCGTCGCCGAGAGAGAGGGACAGCAGAAGCCCCGTGTCCGCCAGGTACAACTTGACCGTCGCGTCGTCCGCGCTCATCGCCAGCGCGGCGTTCGGATCGGTCGCATTATAGGCCGTGTTCGCAATCTTCGCGTCGTCAAGCCAGAGGAACGCCTCCTCATAAGTGCGCCGTCGCGCGTCCTTGCCGAGGGATGCGAGGGCGAACTTCTTCTCCTTCTTCGCGAGCTGCCCGGGGATGCCGTCCAGAATTCGCCGCACCTTCGCCGCCCCGGACTTCGCGAACTTCGAGATGTCGTCGCGATACAGCTTCAGGATCATGCGCT
>CAVDWI010000018.1:6459-18910 GCA_963612485.1 Barnesiella intestinihominis | reverse complement strand
ACGAACCCGACGAAGGAGTCCGACGAATACGCCGAGAACATCAAGCGCGACATCAATTGGCTGGGCTTCCAGTGGTCGGGCGAGGGGGATGCGGGCGAGCCCGGGTTTTACAATGCGTCGAACATGTTCGACAGGATGTATGAGATTGCCGAGAACCTGATCAAGGCGGGCAAGGCCTACTGCTGCAACCTGACGCAGGAGGAGTGGAAGGAGTATCGCGGCGTTCCCGAACGGCCGGGGAAGGCGAGCCCGGGACGCGATACGCCCCCGGAGCGCAACCTGACGATCTTCCGCGACATGAAGGCGGGCAAGTATGCGGACGGCGAGTGGTGCCTGCGGGCGAAGATCGACATGGCTTCGCCAAACATCCATTTCCGCGACCCCGTCATCTATCGCATTCGCCACGTTCCGCACTACCATCTCGGGGACAAGTGGTGCATCTACCCGATGTATGACTTCGCGCATCCGATCGAGGATGCGCTCGAGGGCGTGACGCATTCGATGTGCACGTTGGAGTTTGAGGTGCATCGTCCGCTCTACGACTGGGTTGTGGACAGGCTGGACGAGATGGGGATGCTCGTGGTGCGCAACGGCGTGAAGATACGTCCGCACCAGCGCGAGTTCGCCCGACTCAACATCACCTACACGGTGATGTCGAAGCGTCTGCTGTTGAAACTCGTGACGGAGAATCACGTGAACGGGTGGGACGACCCGCGCATGCCGACGGTCTGCGGCATGAGGCGGCGCGGCTACACGCCGGGGGCGATTCGCGAGTTCTGCGACCGCATCGGCGTCTCGAAGTTCGAGAGCGAGAGCGACCCCGCGCTCCTCGAGTGGTGCGTGCGCGAGGAGTTGAACCGCACGGCGTTGCGCCGGATGGCCGTGCTTGATCCGGTGAAGGTTGTCATCGACAACTGGGAGGGCGGCGCGCGGGACGTGGAGTTGCCGAACAATCCGCTGGACGAAACCGCCGGGACGCGGCGGATTCCGTTCGGGCGCGAGATCTGGATTGACCGCGCCGACTTCATGGAAGTGCCGGAGAAGAAGTTCTTCCGCATGGCGCCGGGGCAGGAGGTGCGTCTGCGCGGCGCGTGTATCTTCAAGTGCACGGGTTGCGTGAAGGGTGCGGACGGTGCGGTCGCCGAAATCCACGGCACGTGGGACGTGGATTCGTGGGGCGGAAACGCCGCGGACGGGCGCAAGGTGAAGGGAACGATTCACTGGGTGGACTGCGCGACGGGCGTGAAAGCCGAGGTGCGGCTCTACGACCGCCTGTTCACCGAGAAGGATCCGCTGAAGGACGGTGCGGACAACTTCCTCAACTACATGAACCCGGACTCGCTGAAGGTGATTTCGGGATACGTCGAGCCGACGCTCGCGGCGGCGAAGGGCGGCGAACGCTTCCAGTTCGAGCGCACGGGCTATTTCGTCGCGGACGAATACGACAGCAAACCGGGCGCACCCGTCTTCAACCGCACGGTCAGCCTGAAGGATTCGTATCGTCCGAGTTAACCGAACGCATGAGAACGCTCACCGGGTTCATCGGCATTCTTTCGGGCATCCTGTGCCTGAACGCCTCCGCATCGGCGATTGAATTCGACGCCGGTGCGGATTTGCGCATTCGGCAGGAGGTGATGAAGAACGTGCCGGGTCTGCCCGGTGGCGGATACCTCAGCCGCACTCCCGCAGGGCCGTTCAAGAACCATATGCGGTTTCGTCCCCGCGTGTGGATGGAACTGAAGGCGGCGGAACACTGGCGGCTCTATACGCGGCTTGCGGACGAGTTCCGCTGGAATCCCGAGCCGCGCATCGCCTCGACGACGTTTCCCGACGAACTGATTGTTGACAACCTCTATCTCTCTGGCACGGATCTCTTCGACGGATTCCTCGACATTTCCGTCGGGCGGCAGGATCTCTACAACTACTGCGGTCTGAACCACATCTTCGTGGACGGTACGCCGGGGGACGGGTCGCGTTCGATCTTCTCCGACATGGTGAAGGCGGCGTTCAAGTTCGACGAAGAACGGCGGCTCGACCTCTTCTTCCTCCACAACGGGGACGACAATCCCCTCCGCTGGGGCACGACGCGCTCGAAGCACCGCTCGCTTTCGGGCATTGCGCCGGGTGCGGACGTGGAGATGGACGACTGGGGCTGGGGCGGCATCTGGTCGGGGAAGGCGGCGGACTGGCTGCCCTATCAGGTCTTTGCGATGCAGAAGGTGACGGAGGCGTTCTGGCTGAACGGCGAGCGGCATCCGTGGACGCGGCGGGAACTCGTCGGTCTCAAGGTGCTGCCGCAACTGACGGACGAGTTTTCCCTCCAGTTGGAGGCGATGGGGCAGGTCGGGCGCAATGGCGACGGCGCGTGGCTCTCGGGCTGGAGTTCCTATTCGGGCGTGAACTGGAAGAGTGCGCGGCGGGGCTGGAAGCCGTTCGGTTCGGTCGGACTCCGGACGATGAGCGGCGACGGAAACGCCGCGAACGAGGATGGCGGCCACCGCGCGTGGGACCCGATGTGGTCGCGGGGTGCGAACGAGTCGGAAATTTTCCTCTACGGCACGCACTACGGCGTCGGGTGGTGGAGCAACATGATGTTCGTGAAGATGACGGGCGGCGTCGATTTCGGGCGGCGGCATAAGTTCTCCGTCTGGGGCGGCCCGATTTTCGCGGCGGAACGGGACGGACTCGGCGGGGACGACGGCTCGTTCAAGGGATTCCTCAGCGCAGCGCGATACGAGTTCCCCGTCTGGCTGGCGGACGCGGCGAAGGGCGAGCGGTTCGAGATATTCGCCCACCTTCACGCGGAACTCTTCAACCCCGGCGATTACTACGCGACCGACAAGCCCGCGTGGTTTCTGCGCTGGCAGGTGGATTTCAGATTCTGAACAACCGAAAACAATATGGTTAAAGGAAAGTAAGTAAAAGAACATGAAAAAACTACTCCTCATTGCCGCCGTCATTACCGGCACAGTCTTCGGTCCATTCGCCGAAGAGAAGGCGAACGCCGCCCCGGCCGAAACCGTGAAGGTTCTCGTCGACGGCGAGACGAAGGAATACAACCTCACGGACTACGAGTCGGCGAAGGCGTATGTCGACGCCTACGCCGAGAACGTGCAGAGCGACAAAGCCTTTCAGGAAAACGAGGCGATGGCTCTCGCGACGGTGCGTGTGAAGAACCGCTTCTTCGGCACGTGGTGGGCGGTGTTCCCGCCGCTGCTCGCGATCTTCCTCGCGCTCGTCACGAAGGAGGTCTACTCCTCGCTCTTCCTCGGCATCGTGTCGGGCGGGTTGCTCTACTCCTTCTTCTCGTTCGAGGGGACGGTCGTGCATGTCGTCGAGACGGGCTTCATCAAGTCTGTCGCCGACCCCTACAACATCGGCATCATCTTCTTCCTCGTTCTCCTCGGGGCGCTCGTGGCGATGATGAACCGCACGGGCGGGTCCGCTGCGTTCGGTCGCTGGGCGGCATCGCATATCAAGTCCCGCGTCGGGGCGCAGGTAGCGACGATCATCCTCGGCATCCTCATCTTCGTGGACGACTACTTCAACTGCCTGACGGTCGGCAGCGTGATGCGTCCCGTGACGGATGCAAAGCGTGTCTCACGCGAGAAACTCGCCTACCTGATTGACGCGACGGCGGCCCCGGTCTGCATCATCGCGCCGATTTCGAGCTGGGCGGCGGCGGTCGCGGGCTTTGCGAAGGGGGCGGGGGCGGAGTCGGGCTTCTCCCTCTTCATCGCGGCGATTCCCTTCAACTACTACGCCATCCTGACGATCTTCACGATGTTCTTCGTCGCCATCTTCAAGTTCGACTTCGGCCTGATGCGGCGGTATGAGCGGGAGGCGCTTGAGAACGGCGTGTCGGACGCAAAGGAGGGCTTCGAAGAGATGTCCGCGAGACTCGCGAAGAACGAGAAGGGGAAGGTCTGCGATCTCGTCATCCCCGTCCTCTTCCTGATTTTCACCTGCACGGTCGGCATGATCTATTCGGGCGGCTTCTTCGGCGGCGAGAACAACATGGACTTCGTGAAGGCGTTCTCCGATTCGGATGCGTCGGTCGGCCTTGCGCTCGGCTCGATTGTCGCGCTCGTGTTCGCGGTCGTCTTCTTCATGTGCCGCCGCGTCATTTCGTTCCAGTCGTGCATGGAGGCGTTCCCGGAGGGGTTCAAGGCGATGGTGCCGGCGATTATGATTCTCTGCTGCGCGTGGACGCTGAAGGGCATGACGGATTCGCTCGGCGCGAAGATCTTCATCTCCGACCTCATCAACGGCCCGGCGGCCTCGCTGAAGGCGTTCCTCCCGGCGATTATCTTCGTCATTGCCTGCATCCTCGGCTTCTCGACGGGTACGAGTTGGGGGACCTTCGGCATTCTGATTCCCATCGTCCTCGCGGCGATTCCTGGATCGACGATGACGATTATCGCCGTCTCGGCCTGCATGGCGGGCGCGGTCTGCGGCGACCACTGCTCGCCGATTTCCGACACGACGATCATGTCGTCCGCCGGGGCGCAGTGCAAGCACATCAACCACGTGAACACGCAGTTGCCGTATGCCATGATTGTCGCGGCGGTCTCGTTCGTCGCCTATGTCATCGCCCCGCTCGTGAACAACGTCTGGATCTCGCTGGGCATCGCTCTCGTGCTGATGTTCGCGACGCTCTCCGTGCTGAAACTGCTGACCGCCCGGACACCGTCCGCGGCTCGTAAGGACTGACGGACGATGTTCCCCGACCTGATTGACATTGGATTCCTGCACCTGAAGACCTACGGGGCCTGCATGGCCGTGGGCTTCATTCTCTGCTGGACGCTGATCGAGCGTCTTTCGGGTCGGAAGGATCTCTCGGGGCTGATTGTCGCGCTGATGGTGTCGGGTGTGCTCGGCAGTCGCGCCGCCTACGTAATCGAGCACTGGAAGTCCGAGTTCGCGGCGAATCCGCTCTCGGTCATCCGAATCGACCAGGGCGGACTGATGTTCTACGGCGGCCTGATTCTCGCCATCGTCGTCTTCTTCGCGTGGTGCGCGTGGAAGCGGGAGCATCCTCTCCGACTGGCGGACTTGCTCTGCACGGTGATTCCGCTCGGCCACGCTTTCGGGCGCATCGGGTGCTTCTTCTACGGGTGCTGCTACGGGAAGATTTCCGGTTCGCCGTTCGCGGTCGCGTTCCCCGTGCATTCGCCCGCGTGGTTCGAACAGTTCCATGCGGGGCTGATTGGGGCGACGGCGAGAACCGCGCTTCCCGTCCTGCCGACGCAGCTCTTCGAGTCCGCCGCGCTGTTCGCGCTGTTTGCCATTCTGCTCGTCCTGCGCAAGCGCGTGACGGAGCGTCCGGGAATCCTTTCGGGCGTCTACCTGATTGCCTACGCCCTCCTGCGTTTCGGGATGGAATACCTGCGCGGCGATCCGCGCGCGGCGGTCGGACCGTTCTCGATTTCGCAGACGATTTCGCTGGGAATGATTGTTTTGGGTGGAGGCCTGATTGCCTATGGCAAATCTGCACGTCATCATCGGTGAGGATGACTACCTCGTTTCCGAAACCGCGAAGAAGATCGTCGGGGACGGCGTCGGGCTTGAGGTCATCGACTCCGTCAACTCGACGAACGCAGACCTTCAGATGGCCGACCTTCAGGAGGCGGACGCGAGTTTCTCGACGCCGCCGTTTCTCGACCCGCGCAAGGTGACGTGGTGGAAGAACGTGAAGTTCTTGCCGCAAGGAGGCGCGGGCGGGCCTTCGCAGGAGGTGAAGGCGGGGCTTGAGAAGTTCGCGGCGAAACTCGTGCGCGACGTTCTGCCCGAAAACCAGCACTTCATTCTCTCCGGCCCGAAGCTTTTGATGACGAGCATCTTCGCGAAGACGCTGAAGAAGTCCGCCGAAATCGTCACCTTCGCCTCGGGCAAGCCGTGGGAGGCGGCGCGGAATGCCGTCGTCCGCGTCATCGACCTTGCGGCGGAGATGGGTCTGTCGTTCGAGCCGAAGGCGGCGGACAGGTTCGTGGCGCGTGTCGGGACTGATTCGCGCTCGCTTATGAGCGAACTCGGCAAGATGCGCGACTACCTGGGCGGCGAACGCAAGACGATTACCGCCGCCGACATCGCCGAAATCACCTCGCAGGGTGTCGGCGTTGAGCCGGAAATCTGGTCGGTGACGGACGCGCTCGGCGAGCGGAAACTCGACGAGGCCTTGTCCGCCGTGCGGCGGTTTGAGCAGGAAAGCGGCTTCGCCGTGATGATGACGACGGTGATTGAGAAGTTCTTCCGCCTTCTGGCTGAACTGAAGGATGCGCAGGAACGCGGCAAACTGGACGAGGCGACGGAGGGGATGACGCCGTATGCCGTCAAGAAGAACACGGGCTTCTTGCGCAACTGGACGCTGAACGAACTGCGCGTCGCCCGATACCGCTTCCTCACCCTGCGCGAGAAGTCCGTTTCATCGGCGGGTTCGATTGACGTGCTTGTCTTCACCGAGATTGCCCGCGTTTGTGCGCGGCGGGCAGCGCCGCGCCGCCCATGAGTGCACCCCCGAAACTCCCGAAACTCGTCCTCGCCCCGCTCGCCGGGTTCACGGATGCTCCGTTCCGCCGCCTGTGCACGGAGGGCGGTGCTGACCTGACCTATACCGAGATGGTGTCCGCCGCCGGACTCGCCCACGGCAGTTCGCCGACGCGGCACTTGATGGAGACGATGGAGGGGGAGGGTCCCGTCGGCTGTCAGATTTTCGGCGCGACGGAAGGGGACGTTGCCCGTGCGACGGCGGAAGTCTCGGCGTTTCGCGGCGACGGCGGGAGGCGGTTTTCGGAAATCAATCTCAACGCGGGATGTCCGATGACGAAAGTGACGCGGTGCGGTGCGGGGGCGAAGCTCGTCGAGAGTCCCGGCAAGATCTTCCTTCTGCTCAAGGCGATGAAGGAAAACACCGACCTCCCCGTGACGCTGAAGACGCGGCTTGGCCCCCACTCGAAGCGCACGACGATTTTCGAGATACTGGACGCGGCGGAATCGGCGGGTGCGAGCGGACTTATCCTCCACGCCCGCTATACCTCCGAAATGCACGGCGGGGCGACGCACCTGGACACATTGGCGGAAGTCGTCCGTCGCGCCCGGATTCCCGTGACGGGGAACGGGAGCGTGACGAACGCCCGCAGCGCGGCGGAAATGGCGGCGACGGGAGTTGCGGCGATTATGATCGGTCGGGCGGCGCTGGCGAGCCCAGACCTTTTCTCGCATCTGCGCGGCGGAGAGGGGCTGGCGGACGTCGTCAAGACCCACCTCGACTACATCCTTCGCTTTCGCGACCAACTCGCGGCGAAATACCCGAATGACCACGTGCCGAGTGCGGATGGACTCGCGTCCATCAAGATGCGGACGCATCTCTTCCGCTACTTCAGCGGACGCCCCGGTGCGGCGGCACTTCGGGCAAGAATCAATTCGGTGCGCACACTGAACGAGATATATGGTATAATTCAAGCCTATGGAAACGGAAGTTGCTGCTAAAGTAGACCTGGGTTCGCTGGGTTCGTTCGATTTCACCCCTGACTGGGCGAAAAAAGATGCGGGCGTGACGGTCGGCAAGACGCGTCCCGAACGTCCGTCGCGGGGCGTCGGCGAACGAACGGACGGTGAGAAGCGCGGGGATTCGGCGCGGGGCGATCGCAAGCCCTTCGCGAAGCGTCCGTTCGACCGCAACAAGCCGAAGTTCGCGAAGCCCGGCTTGGGCGGCGGGCGCGGTGTCGGCGGGAGCTTCGAAAAGCCGAAACCGCTGACTGCCGAAGTGAAGGTTTTGCCGGAGACGAAGGCACTTGGGACGATTATCCGCAAGCTTCAGCAGGACTATCACGCCTACAAGTTGAAGGAACTCGCCTATTTCTTCCTCGACAACCCGTCCTCCGTGCTGCTGCGCATTACGCCAAGTGCGGAGGAAAGACTGCACCAGTGCAAGGCGTGCGGGTTTGCCTCGACCGCCGAGGCCGACGTCCACGCGCACATCCTGAACGCGCATCTCGGCGACTACTACGAGGCGCGGGAGATCGAGTGCGAGCCGCCGAAGGGGAATTTCAACTGTGTGGCGAAGTGCGGGCTTTCGGGCGTTCTGCTCGGGCCGCCGAACGTGCACGACTTCAATTCGACCGTGCGCGAGATGATTCGCACGCGCTATCCCGAAATGTCCGAAGAGCAGTATCGCGCCCACATCGAGATGGTGCGCGACGCCGAGGCGATTGAGGAGTGGCGCAAGAGCGCGACGAAGAAGACCGTCTTTGTCGCGAAGGGTGCGGCGGAGGATGCGCCGACCCTGACGCGGGAGCAGGCGGAGGGCGAGTTCAAGCGGACGATTCTGCCCTCGCTGGTGGAATCCCCCAAGCACCTGATGATTACCGCCGAGATGGTGATGAAGACCCCCTCGAAGCCGCTTCTCTGGGCGGCGAAGGACGCAATCGAGGCGGAACGCCGTGCGCCCTACGGGATGTGCTTCGCCCTGCGCGGCGCTTTCCATCACCGCAAGCTGCACTTCTTCCGCGCGAACGATTCGCGGGGTCCCGAATTCGTGACGAGCGTCGAACTCAAGGAGTTCGACACCGCCCACGCCATTCCCGAACTCGTGAAGGTCGCGAACCTCGTCGCGGCGTATCCATGTGCGCCGAAGGCGATGGTTGCGCCGGATGCCGAGGCGGAAAAGCAACTCGTGTGGCTCGCCTCCACGGGTCACGTCGTGGCCTTTACGAACGGCGTGTTCTCGCCCGTCGAGAAGTTCCCGAAATACGGGCCGCAGTGGCAGAAGTGGAAATCCGCCGCGTCCGCGCCCGAACCTGCGCCCGCTTGTAAAGAAACCGAAGAACCCGCTTGTGTAGAACCGAAGGCCGAAGAGGCCGCTGCCGCCGCCGAAGCGACGGCTGTCGAAGAAGTGAAGAAAGAAGAGAATAAAGAAGATGAAGCTTCCGCTCAGTTGGCTGAATGAATACGTCAAGGTCGATGACATCGAACCGAAGGAACTCGCCGAGAAACTGACCCGTGCGGGTCTTCAGGTGGAGTCCGTCGAGACAGTCGGCGGCTCGCCGCTCTCGGACGACTTTGTCGTCGTTGAGGTCGCCGAATGCGAGATGCACCCCGATTCCGACCACCTCCACGTCTGCAAGGTGACGGACGGCATGAACGAGTATCAGGTCGTCTGCGGCGCACCGAACTGCCGCAAGGGCATCAAGACGGCGTTCGCGAAGATCGGCGCGGTGATTCCCGACGGCGGCTTCAAGATCAAGAAGGGCAAGTTGCGCGGCGTCGAGTCGTTCGGCATGTGCTGCTCGTTCAGGGAACTCGGTCTCGAGGGCGGGCACGACGGCATCATCGAGTTCCCGGCGGACGTTCCGACGGGTGCGTTTGTGCGTGACGCGGTCGGTGCGGAGAAGCCCGAAGTCGTCTTTGACATCGAAGTGACGTGGAATCGCCCCGATGCGCTGAGCGTCGTCGGCATTGCCCGCGAGTTCGGTGCGATTCTCCATCGGGAAGTCAAACTCCCGACGGTTGACTTCACCGAGTGCGAAACCCCTGTCGAATCGGAAGTGAAGGTCGTCGTCGAGGACGCGGCGAAGTGTCCGCGCTACACGGCTCGCGTGATTACCTCGGTCGAGGACGGCCCGTCTCCAGATGTGATGCGGAAGCGGCTTGAACTGTGCGGGATGCGTTCGCTCGGTCTTGTCGTCGACGTCACGAACTACGTGATGCTCGAACTCGGTCAGCCGCTTCACGTCTTTGACCATACGAAACTGAAGGATCGCACGATTGTCGTGCGCGATGCGCACGAGGGCGAGACGATGAAGACGCTCGACGGTGTAGAGCGCAAGTTCGACCCCTCGATGCTGATGATCTGCGACGTGGAAAAGCCGAACGCCGTGGCGGGCGTGATGGGCGGCGAGGAGAGCGAGATTGCCGCAGGCACGAAGAGCGTGATGCTCGAGTCCGCGCTCTTCGAGTGCACCTCGACGAAGTTCACCGCGACGAAACTCGGTCTTGCGACGGAATCCTCCTACCGCTACATTCGCGGCGTGGACAAGGATCTCGCCGACTTCGCCAGTCGTCGCGCCGCACACCTCCTTCAGAAATACGGCAAGGCGACCGTCGCGAAGGGCGTCGTTGACGTTGACAACCGTGTGTTCGTCGCGGGGTCGAACGGCGAGAAACTCCTCGACCGGGACGTGCGCCTCGACTTCGACCGCGCCCGCCGCCTGATTGGCATTGCAATCGACAACGGCACGATGGTGCGGATTCTCTCATCGCTCGGGCTTTCGCCGCGTTTGGCGGAAAGGTCGGACGTCGCCGCGCTGGAGTCCGTTGATTTCGGTATTCCCTCCTGGCGCTACGACCTCACGCTCGAGGCAGACCTCGTCGAGGAAATCGCCCGTATCTACGGGCTGGACAACATCCCCGACACGATGCCCTCCGCGCCGTCCGTCTCGACGCTCGACGATGCGCCGTTCCGTGCGAAGGTGCGCGTCCGTGAGATCTGCACCGCACTCGGCTTCACGGAGGCGATGCACTACTCCTTCCTCTCCAAGAAGGAACTGGACGATTTCGACGGACGACCCGCCTCGGTTGAGAACCGCCTCGAACTCCCCGATCCCGTGTCGGGGGAATACGGCGTCATGCGCGACAGCCTCCTGCCGCAGATGATGGATTCGCTCGGCCGCAACGCCTCCCACCAGTTGGAGAGTGCGCTTCTCTTCGAGATGGGCAAGGTGTTCGCGAAGGGTCCCTCGGAGAAGGAAATGCTCTCGCTCGGTTTTGTCGGCCCCGTGGGGCGCGAGGCTTTGCGCCGCCGCGTCGCCGTGTCGGAAGAGGATGCCGTGCTGTGGATGAAGGGTGCGGTCGAGGAACTGATTGCGAAACTCCATGCGGGTCACCTTGAGTTCGCTGCCGTTGAGCATCCGGCCTTCGTGCCGGGCGCGGCACTTTCGGTGAAGCTGAACGGTCGTCCGATCGGTGTTCTCGGCGCACTTTCGGCGAAACTCCGCCATCCCTACCGTCTCACCACCCAGATGGCGCTCTGCGAACTCGAACTGAAGCCGCTCCTGAAGCGGACGGACGTTCTCGGCAAGGTCTCGGACGTGCCGCAGTTCCCGCTCGTGCGCCGCGACGTCGCCCTTGTCACGAAGAAGGAGGTTTCGCACGAGACGATCGTGCGGACGATTCGCAAGAACGGCGGCAAGGAACTCGTGAATGTCACGCTGTTCGACACGTTCAAGGATTCCCGCGCCTATTCGCTCGAGTTCCGCGCCGCCGACCGGACGCTGACCGACGAAGAGGTGGGCAGGGCCTTCCAGCGGATTGTCGACGCCCTCAAGGCAACCGCCGGCATTGAAGTGAGGGAGAACTGATTTGTACGACGTGGGCTCTGTGTTGCACGCGGATTCAGCAGAAATTTCTTCGACCGACATCTTATTGAGGGGCTTCGGCTCCACATGTGGAACGACGGGTTCCGGGGATTCTGTGTTACGGCAACGTGGGGCTTCTTACCTTTCGATAATGCGAAAACGACTGGCTCTTCTGATTCTTGCCGCGCTTCCGCTCCATCCCCTGATGGCGGCGTTGCCGCCCGTTCCCTTTGAGGTGGCGAAGGCGCTCAAGGTGACGCGGGGAAAATCCATCCGAAATGGACTTGTCTTCATCGACGGGAAGTACGTTCCGCCGCCGTATGTCGTCGAGCGGTACGGGAACGCGCTTCGAATCAATGGTACGCAGGTGACGGGACCCTTGATTGCGTGGAGCGAATTCCTTCGGACGCAGGAGGGGGCGGTCGTCACGACGGAGGCGGTTCAGTCCGCCACGAACGAAGTGTCCGCCGCTGTCGCTGCGCCCGAACCCGAGCCCGAACCGGTGGCGACCTCACAGGCGGTGTCGGACATCACGGACTGGGATGACCCACTTGCGGATCTCTTCGCGGACGAAAAGCCGGCGGCGAAGGAGAGGAAGAGTGGGTCGGCGCGGGCATACCGCGCAAAACCGGCGAAGCCCGTGGTGCGTCCGCCGACGACGGTCACGAAGATTGAGTTCAACGGTGACTTCGCGATGAACAACAAGGCGAAGGCTCTTGTCGAAAGGCTCAACCGGTCGCGGACGCGGGTCGATGCCTATCTGCGCGAGGGCGGTTTCATCTGCTTTGGTGCTGCCTATTCGCAGGTGAGCGGCGGTGCGGGCGCAGCAAAACTGCTTCTCGCACGGCTTCCCGAACTTCAGCGCGACCAGACGGATCACGACGATTTCCTCTCCGCCGCCCGAGCGAGCGGGCTTGGCTTCCTTTCCGAGCCCATTCTCTCCGACTTGTTCCGCAATCGGTTGGACTACGTGAAGTTGGTTAAGTTGCGGAATCGTCGGCTCGAGCACGAGAGAGTCGAGTCCCTGCTCAAGTAAAATTTCCTGTAGATTTCTTGTCGTCGTCGCGTTCTAACCTGATGTGGGCAACGGCCCGCAC
>CAVDWI010000018.1:0-6449 GCA_963612485.1 Barnesiella intestinihominis | reverse complement strand
GGACTACGACAATGAACAAACTCATCCTGACACTCACGGCACTCGTGGCTTTTGGGGCGGTCTCCGCCCAGGGAGCAAGGCGTCCACCCGCCGATGGCTCGAAACTCTACCGCTACTCGAAAACCGTCGAGAAGGAGCGGCCGCAGCTCGACGAGGAGACGAAATCCCTCATCGCCGCCTACCGCCGCGACCCGTCCGAAGCGAATCGCGCCGCGCTTGAAAAGAAAGTTCGAGCCAACTACGATGCAGTCATCGCCCGCAAGCAGGCGAAGCTTGAGGAGTTGCGCAAGACGGCGAAACACGAATCAAAAATCCGGGAAATGGAGGAAATCGTCCGTGAGGTCATCGCCGACAAGGAGAGTCGCGTCGCCCAGTCGATGCGCCGCTTCACCGACCCGCGCCTGAGACCCGGTGCTCGCGAGGCCAGAGACGGCTTCCATCCGCTCATCGGCGGCAAGACAAACGTCTTCGTCGCCCACACGCCCGTCACCAATGCAGAGTACGCACGCTTCCTGAAGGAGACGGGACGCAAGCCGCCGCACGACTGGACGGACGGCGCATGCCCGGCCGGACGGGAGTCTCACCCCGTCGTCTGGGTCTCACGCGACGATGCGCTCGCCTACTGTGACTGGCTGACGAAGAAGGATTCGTCCGTGACCTACCGTCTGCCCACGGAGGAAGAATGGGAGATTGCGGCCGGGCACATGCCGAAGGATGCCGCATTCAACTGCAAGGGTGCACAGGCGGGACGAGTCGGCACGACATCTGTCGATGCCTACAAGTCGACGCTCGCCGCCTGCGGTGCGGTGGACATGTGGGGCAACTGCTGGGAATGGACGACGACCGAAATCACGGCGACGCGCGGTGTGGAGAAAGGCAGGAAGGTCGCCGCCATCAAGGGCGGTTCGTGGGAGTCCGGGCGCATGACATGCCGAACGGAAACGCGCGGCGAAGGTCGCGATCCGCACCACGCCTACGCTACGGTTGGCTTCCGTGTCGTGCGCGAAACCGCCGCGAACCGCTAAACGGCGTCACTTTCACTCGCGGGCGAACTTGCGATTGAGCTCGCGAGTTGAGGTGAAAATCATAATGGGCTTGCCGCGCGGGCAGACATAGGGCATCCGACATGCGGCGAGTTCCTCGACGAGCCTGGTCGCGCTTTCCTCCGTCAGCGAAAGGGATGCCCCGGCGAACGAGCGGGCGATGGATTTTGCGATCAGGTCTTCGCGCCAGCGTTCGCCGCTTCGCTTGCCTTCCGCGAGGTCGCGGGCGATCGTCGGCAGGATGACATCGGGCGGAAGCCCCTCGACAAGTTGCGGAATCGCCTCAACCTTGAAGATGCCCGTGCCGAACTCCTCCAGCCGGAAGCCCATCGACTCGATGACGGGGAGCGCGGCGGAAATGCGGGCGAAGTCCGGCGGGGAGAGCCGCACGGTTTCGGGGATGAGGAGCGGCTGGGAGACGCCGCCCGCGCCACTTCCCCTGCGGGCGGACGCAATTAGCCGCTCGAATGCGATACGTTCGCGGGCGGCGTGGGGATTGATCGTCACGACTCCCGAATCGGTTTCGACGAGCAGGTAGCCCGAGGCGGTGGTCGCCAGGAACCTGAACCACGCCCACGGCTTCGTGCGCGTTTCGTTGTCGGCGAGCGGAAGGTCGATGGCGACCGGGGCTGCCGCCGCCGGTCGGATGTCGGCGGGGAGTGTCGGCGCGGGGACGGGACGGGGCGGCGGAGTCGAGAACCTCTCGCCGATGGGGTTCGCGGGGCGAATCTCGATGACGGCGGCGGGCGGCATGGGGGACGGTGTCTCCGTTCTCGTTCCGCCCAGCGTCCGCTCGATGGCGACCATGAGCGTCTGCCGCACGGTCGCATTGTCGCGGAAGCGGACTTCCCGCTTCGTCGGGTGTACGTTCACGTCAACCTGTCCGGGCGGGAGGTCGAGGAAAAGGATCAGGGCGGGACGCAGGTCGCCCTGCCGACGCGGATAGGATTCGCGGATTGCATAGGCGATGGAAGGGGAGGTCGCCGGGCGTCCGTTCACGAAGATGTACTGGTCGCGGCGGGTCGGGACGTTCAGGTTCGGACGCTCGATGAAGCCCGAAACGCGAATCGCCGCGTCCACCGGGGCGTTGACAGGCAGAAGCGATTCGACGAACGGTTCGCCGAAGAGGTCGCGGACGCGGTCGGTCAGCGAGTCCGCCGCCGCGAGACGGTAGAGTTCCCGTCCGTCCACGGAAAGGGAGAAGCCGATCTTCGGGTGGGCGAGCGCGTGGACGGTGAAGACGGTCTTCACGTGGCTCTCCTCGGTCGCGTAGGAGCGCAGGAACTTCCGCCGCGCCGGCACGTTGCAGAAGAGGTCGCGAACCTCGACGAGCGTCCCCGGCGGACACCCCGCCGCACGGACTTCGACGAGCGAACCCGCGTTCACCTGAATGAGCGTCCCTTCGTCCGAATCGTGCCGCCGCGTCGTCAGCGTGAAGCGCGAAACCGAGGCGATGGAGGGAATCGCCTCGCCGCGAAAGCCGAGCGTGTCGATGGACTCAATGTCGTTGACGTCGAGAATCTTCGAGGTCGCCTGGCGCTCAAGGCTGAGGACGGCATCGTCCTTCGACATACCGCACCCATCGTCCTGCACGGAGACGAGCCTACGCCCGCCCTGCACGATGGAGATGGCAATCTTCGACGAACCCGCGTCAATCGCGTTCTCGACGAGCTCCTTGACGACGGAGGCGGGACGCTCGACGACCTCGCCCGCGGCAATCTTGTTCGCCACGTGCAGGGGAAGAACGCGGATGTGTCCGTCGCGGGCCGTCATCTCAGAAGTCCAGGCTGATGTTCCGCCGCAGGAAGGTCGGGAGGTCGAGGTCTTCGCCGTTCCAGATCGTCGGCTCGGCGTTGTTGAAGCGTCCGCGTCCGCTCGGGCCCTGCGTCAGGATGGCGCGGGGCTTCTTGCGTGAGGCGGTCGGCGAACCGCCACCCTTGGCGGCGGGCTCCTCGTCCCGTCCGTTTGCCTCGAAGAGCATCACGACGACCGAGAGGCGTCCCGTGAAGGTCGCCTCGTCGTTGACAGTCGCCAGTTCAAATGAGCACTGTTCGCCGAACGCCTCGCGAACGCCCGCCGCGACGCGCCCGACTTCGGAAAGCCGCAGGTCTTCACCGGCCAGAATGCCGCAGAGGATGGCGCGGACGGGGCCCGACCCCGCCGTCAGCAGGGGGGCGCGGACGAGTGCATCCACGGCGTCGGCGGCGCGGTTCGGGCCCTGCGCGGTAACGGTCGCGAACCTGCCGCGCCCCGCGCGGGCGATGAGATGGCGGATGCGCTCCGCATCGAGCCGGATGTAGCCGGGCTTGCCGACGAGCCGCCAGAAGAGGGTGACGCCCGAGGCAAGCGTATCGATAGCGCGGCGCATCGCCTCGTCCATGTTGTCCGTCTCGCCGATCAGCTTGTCGAGGGGGATGAAGAAGGAGGCGTTCGCCGATTCCTCAATCATCGTCATCACGCCGCGTGCGTTCCTCTGGCGGTCCTCTCCCTCGAAGGAGAAGGGGGTCGTTGCGAAGACGATGGAGGGGATGCCGCGCTCGGAGAGGTGCTTGACGGCTTCGAGCGTTGCGCCGCCGCCCGTGCCGCCGCCGAGGGCGGTGACGATGACGGCGAGGCGCACGCCTTCGAGCGATTCGTCGAGAACCTGCACGGAATCTTCCGCCGCGAGACGCGCCGCGACGACGTCGCCGCCCGTGCCGCGCCCCGAAAGGCGGTCGCCGCCGAGAAGGGTGAACGGTCCCCCCGCCAGCCCCGTCGCGGCATCCGTATCCGCGAGCACGTGGCGCAGGTCTTCGCCGAAGGCGCGGTTGACGCCGCGCGCCATGGCGGAACCTGCACCGCCGATGCCAATCAGAAGCATGGATGACGCGGCATTCATTTGAAGAGTCCTCCGAACAGGTTTTTGAGAAAGGGCTTTTCCTCGTAGTTTCGATGGGCGTAGAGGAGCGCACCGGCGATGGCCGCAAATGAACACGGGCAGGTCTCGTCCTCAAGCCCGTCCACGTGAATCGGCCGCCCAATGCGGACGCTCGCGCCGAGTTCGCGCTGTACAAGCGCATCGACGTTCTTCATTGCCGCGCCGCCGCCCGTGAGAATCACGCCGGCGTGGAGGCGGGCGAGGAGGTCGCGTTCCTCAAGCGTCTCGCGAATGACGGCGAAGAGTTCGCGCAACCTGGCGTTGACCACGGTGTCGAGCGCGCGGCGCGAGACGGTGCGCGACTCCATCAGCGGCGAGGAACCCTGTATCTTCACGCGGGTGGATTCGCCGTCTTCCGCGCCCAGCGTGGCGGAGGCCTCATGGATCTTGAGGTCTTCGGCCTGGGCCTGCGTCGTCTGAAAGGCGTGGGCAATGTCGTTCGTCACGTGGTCGCCGCCGACGCCGATGACGCCGGCGGTCGCCAGATACCCGTCGGAGTAGACCGCATAGCCCGTCGATCCGCCGCCGATGTCGAGCACGAGCGCACCGTTCTTCCGCTCGTAGTCCTCAAGGACGGCATCCGCCGCGCAGGTCGCGGCGAAGAGCGGCTCGCGGATTTCGAGGTGCGCACCGCTCGCGGCCGTCCGCGCATCCTGAATGCGGTTGCGGTCGGCGTGGATATGGAGCGTGTTGAGTTTCAGTACGCGCCCCGCCATGCCTTTCGGCGCGGCGATTCCGCCGAGCGTGTCGAGTTCGTAGTCGCGATCGACGACATCGAGCAGTTCGCGGTCGCGGGGAAGGGGCATCTGTCGCGAACTTTCGGCCGCTTCCGCGATGTCGTCCATGCCAACGCGGTCGCCCTCGACCTGCGTCATGCCGGAACAGGGATCGGCCTTCACGTGCTGGCCCGAGACGGCGAGGAAGGCGTTGCCTATCGAGATTGAGGAACCCGCCTTCTCCTGCTGGCGTTCGATTTCGTGGAGGACGCTCCGGATGGAGCGCGTCGCCTGGTGGATGTCGAGAATCTGGCTCTTGCGGACGCCCGCCGAAGGGATTTCGGCGTGGCTGGTCACGCGAAGCCGTCCGCCCGCCTCCGCTTCGCCGACGGCGAGCACGGTTCGCGTCGTGCCGATTTCAAGTGCGGCGTAGATGTTGCTCATTGGATTTTGTCCTTTGTGTCGGCGAAAACCTTGTTCGGCATCGTCGCATTCCAAACGGTGATTCCGCCCGCCGCCCTGGTGCGCATGGCATCGCGCAACTGCCTGAGACGCATAACGAGGCTCTTCTGGTTCGCGGCGGTCGGGTTGTCCATGCCCTCCCACGCAATTTTCGCCCGCGAGTAGTTGCCGAAGGTGGCGACCAACCAGTCGGGGTGCGTCGCATCCACCTCGAGAATCCGCAGGTCGGCGAACTCGGGGTCGGAGGCGACCTCGATCAGCCGCAGCGCGGAAAGCGAGCGTTCGACGAGCCTCTTGCCGAGGGGCGTCGCCTTTTCGGCGGCTTCGCGGATGACGGGGAGTGTCCCCGTGCCTCGAAAACTCCTGAAGACGACTCCTTCGGAATCGGCGACCTTGCCCGTCTCGGTTCTTTTCTTCGCGAGGTTCAGGCGCACTTCGGGCGTTCGTTCGACGACGGCGATTTCGACGCGGTCCGGCAGATGCCGCGTGACGGCGAGCGACCGGATGGCGGGATGCCGCTTCAGGCATTCCTCGCGCCGTGCGGCATAGTCGATTCGCGCAAGGTTCGCGCCGTTCGTGAGACCGAACATTCCGGCGATGACGTCGGCCTTGACGAGTTTTCCGGATGTGATGGCGACCTGTTCCGTCACATCCGTGACGACGCACTGTTCGAGATAGATGTCGCGCAGTTTCGCGTAGGCGAACGCCACGCCGATGACGAGGGCGGCGAGCAGGATGAGCGCGAGGAACGCGAGGATGCCGCGCTTGCCTTTTTTCCGTTCGATTTTGTTGACCTTCATGCAGTTGGCTTTCGTGGTTGGGGCGGTTCGTCAGTCATGTCGGGCGGAGGCGAGAATGCGGTCGCAGACTTCCGCGAACGTTAGCCCCGTGCGCATCCCCGCCTTCGGCACGAGCGAGTGGGCGGTGAAGCCGGGGGAGGTGTTCAGTTCAAGCACGTAGCACGCGCCGTCGGGGGCGACGCGGAAATCGACGCGTGTCACACCACGGCAGCCGACCGCCGCGTAGGCATCGACCGCCAGTTTCTGCAGTTTTGCCGCGAGCTCGGGTTCTTCGAGGAAGGGGTAGCTCGTCTCGTTCGACCTGTATTTCTCGTCGTAGCCATACCAGCCGCCCGGTGCGACGATCTCAATCACGGGCAGGGCTTCGCCGTCGATTACGCCAACCGTCATTTCGCGTCCGGGGATGAACGACTCGACGAGCGCGACCGTTCCGCCCCGGCGCATCGAGGCGAACGCGGTCTCGAGCGCGGCGGGCCATTCCGCATCGTCCGTCACCTTCGAGATGCCGACC
>CAVDWI010000017.1:0-19014 GCA_963612485.1 Barnesiella intestinihominis | reverse complement strand
TGTTTGGGTCAAACATCAGTGCACTTTGGGTCAAACATCAGTGATGTTTTTTAGTCCAATAAATAAAGGGGTAGGGCGAGGGGGTGGGACAAGGCGGCGCAATTTGTGGTATAATAAGCGTATGACTTTGAGTCGTTCAGTTTTGGTGCTGGCGTTTGCCGGCGTTGCGAGTGCCGCGTGGGCGGTGAATCAGCCGGGCGTGAGCCCGGGTCCGGGCGTTCGGTATGCGACCGACGCCTATCCGGGTTTCGACACGGAAGAGGATGCGGGGAATCCCTCGAAGAAGGAACCTCGCTGGTTCGCGTGGCTGACGGGGCCGAAGATGGCGAATGCGGCCGAACAGTTGGCGTGGGCGCAGGAATGCGAGCGCGGCGAGTCGTGGGGTGCGGCGCGGCGCGGCTACGACGCGCTCGTTCGGTACTGGCCGACGTCGCCCGAGGCGGTGAAGGCTCAGAAGGCGCTCGCCGACCTGCTGCTCGAGCACGACCTCGACTATGAGGAGGCGTTCGCCGAATACAAGTATCTGCTGGACTTCTATTCGCTCGAATGCGATTACGATGCGATTGCCGCGCAGATGTACAAGGTGGCGAACCTGATGCGCGAGGAGGGGAAGCGAATCATCTTCTTCCGCTTTGCCAACACGGTGGACGTGCGGCGCGCATACGAGGTGGTCGTGCGGCGTTCGCCGGGCGCGGCGTTCGTGCCGGAGGCGCTGCTGACGATTGCCGCGCTCCGCGAGGACGAGGGCAAGTATGAAACGGCCGTCGAGGTCTACGAGAGTCTGCGGAGCCTCTACCCCGATTCGCCCGAGGCGAAGACGGCGCTCTTGCGCGAAGCTCGCGTACGGATGACGATTCTGGAGGACAACGGCTACAACCGTGTGCGGGTTCGCGATACGATCGGCTACCTCAGGCTGGCGATGCGCGAGACTGACCGAGAGGACGTGCGGAAGGAACTGGCGGAAATGCTCGCCCGCGTCGAAGGGGACTTGGAGGACGAGGCCTACCGTGCGGCGAAGTTCTACGACTCGCGCACGCGCACCGTCCGCTCGGCCGTGAACGCCTACGAGCGCTTTCTGATTGATTACCCGGCGGGAGTCCACGCGGACGAGGTTCGCGCACGGCTCGCCGTCCTTAAGGAGGAGATGAAAAAGTGAGTGCGAAGTTTCTGACTGTTCTTGCAACCGCCGCGCTGATGGCGGGGTGCGCATCCTATCGGTGGACGTCGTCCGTCCCGACCGAGATGCGGACGGTCGCCGTGCCGACGTTCCGCAACGATACCGGCGTGACGGAACTTGGGAACGTGGTGACGCGGCAGATTCTGCGCGAGTTCCAGCGCGAGGGTACGTTCAGGATTGCGCGGGTCGAGGATGCCGCGATCGAGATCCAGGGGACGGTGACGGGCGCATATTCCTCGTTCGCGGGCGCTGACCGCACGGCCGGGCGGCGACATTCGATGCAGCATTTCACGGTCAAGGCGGTTGTTTCGGTGGTGGACCACCGGAAGGGCAAGGTTCTTGTCAACAACCGCGCATACGAGGTGTCCGTGCCGTTTGGGTCTGACAGCGACCTGATGACGGGGCGGCGCAATGCGTCCGGTCGCGTCGCCGAGGAACTGGCGACGCGCGTTGTCGATGATGTTTTGTCCCAGAAATGGTAAGCGAGAGGAGAAATCCATGAACGAAGTGCATGCGGTAATTGAACTCAAGATCACGCCCCAGCGCGACTGCGGATTCGGCAAGATTGCCGAGAAGGTGGCGAAGTTCGAGCAGGTTGAGGCCTGTTTCCTGATGTCGGGCGGCTACGACCTGCTCGTGTTCGCCAAGGGCGACAGCCTGCAGGACGTGGCGCAGTTCGTCGCGGCGGATCTTTCCACGCTCGACGGCGTGCTTTCGACGTCGACCCACTTCATGCTGAAGACCTACAAGCAGAAGGGGATTCTCGACCTCGCTGAGGGCGACGAACGGCTCGCGGTGACGCCGTAACGAGAGAACGAGGAGAGGGATATGGCGAATGATTTGGCCCAGAAGGCTCAGAACTTCACCAACCGCGGACGGCAGGCGCTCGAGACGGGACGCTACGATCTCGCGGTTGACATGCTGATGGAGGCCGTCGCGGCGGCTCCCGACGTGCTGGAGACGCGGCGGTTGCTGCGCACGGCGCAGATTGCGAACTTCAGGAAGAACGGCAAGGCGGGTTTCGGTGCGAAACTCGGCTATATGCTGGCGCGGCAGAAAGTCCTCGCCCTCGCCAAGAAGGGCAAGGGCGACGAGGCGATGGCCGAGGCGGAGAAGCTCCTCTGTCAGAATCCGCTCGATGCGGGCAACATCGAGGTCGCGGTGACGGCGGCTGAGGCGGCGGGCAAGGCCGACCACGCGGCAATTTCGGTTGAGGCGGCCTACGAGTGCAGCAATCGCGATCCGTCCCTGCTCGAGCGGGTGGCGACCTACTACACGATGGCGAAGCGGTGGGACAAGGCGCGCGACGCCTACCAGAAACTCTCCGAACTGAAGCCGGGCGACCAGCGCGTGACGCAGCTTCTCAAGAATGCCGAGGCGCAGGCGACGATGAACGCCGGCTGGGAACAGACGGCGGGCAAGAAGGGCGGCTTCCAGAACCTGATCGCCAACAAGGAACAGGCGAAGAAACTCGATGCGGCGAACAAGGCCGTCATTTCGGGTTCCGACGCGGACGCGCTCATTGCCGAGAAACTGGCGCAGATTGAGAAAGAGCCGAAGAACATGAACTACCGCCGCGCCCTGGCGCGTCTCTACGTGCAGAACAAGCGGTATGCCGAGGCGATTGACTGCCTTGAGAAGGCGATTGAGGCGGCGGGGGCGATGGACCCCGAACTCGACCGCATGCTCTCGCAGACGCGGATTCAGTACTACGACCAGCAGATCGACGCGCTCAAGGCGGAGGGCAAGGCGGAGGAGGCCGAGCAACTCGAGGGCGAGAAGAACCAGTTTGTGTTTGACGACCTCGCGGCGCGTGTGGAGCGTTACCCGAACGACCTTCACCTGCGCTACGAACTCGGCGTGGAGTACTTCACCTACGGCTATTACGCGGAGGCCCTCGAGCACCTGCAGTTGGCGCAGAAGAGTCCGAAGGATCGCCTGTGGGCGCTCTACTATCTCGCGATGTGCTTCCTTGCGCAGGGTCAGACCGACATGGCCGTGATGCAGCTCGAGACGGCTCGCGACCAGATTCCGACGATGGACGACCTCAAGAAGAAAGTCGTCTACCGCCTCGGACTCTGCGCCGAGGAGGCGGGCGACCTCGAAAAGGCCTACCAGTACTACAAGGACGTCTACTCGACCGACGTCGGGTTTGAGGATCTCTCCGACCGGATGCTGGCGGTCAGTCAGGCGCTCAAGGAACGGCAGCAGGGCTGATGGTGCGACCGAGACGGGCGGCGGAAGAATCCGTCGCCCGTTTTCCTTGACGGGATGATTTGTATGAGGAAAGAGACGACGACACAAACGCGGCGGAGAGGGGAAATAAGTGGCAGCCCCAAGGAGAGTCGAACTCCTCTACCAAGCATGAAAAGCTCGTGTCCTAGCCGATAGACGATGGGGCCGTTTCAACGGGCGGAAATTATATCATAACTCTGGCGCGAAAATCAAGGGGGCATTTGAATGACGGAAAAAGAGGCGTATGTGGCGTTCAATCTCACCGACCAAATCGGGTCGGTGACGGTCGAGAAGTTGGTGCTCCGGTTCGGGTCGGTGGTCGCGGCATGGGAGAACTATCCGAAGAAGACCTCGCGCACGGGCGGGGAAATCGACTGGAAGCGTGAGTTCGAACTGGCGAAGAAGTTCCGCGTCACAATCCTCACCCCGGCGGACGCCGACTACCCGAAGATGCTCCTGAAAACGTCGGGGCATCCGCTCGCCCTCTACGTTCGCGGGAACGTTGCGGCGCTCTCAAAGCCGGGTATCGCGATTGTGGGGACGCGGCGGGCGACGGCGTACGGGCTTGACCAGGCGAACAAGTTCGCCCACGATCTCGCGGCGAACGGGTGGTCAATCGTGTCGGGGCTGGCACTCGGCATTGATGCGGAAGCGCATCGGGGTGCGCTCGCGGCGGGCGGCACGACGGTCGGCGTACTTGGGTCGGCGCTCGACTGCTTCTATCCGGAGGAAAACCGCGAACTTGCGCGGCAAATCGTGCAGAAGGATGGCGCGGTCGTAAGCGAGTTCCCCTTCGGACGCGAACCGGACAACCAGACCTTCCCCCAGCGAAACCACGTGGTTGCTGCGCTTGCCAGCGGGGTGGTCGCGGTCGAATCCCCCTCGAAGAGCGGAACGCTCATCACGCTCGGCATCGCGGCGGACATCGGACGCACGGTGATGGCCGTCCCGGGGCGCGTGGACAGCAGGTCGAGCGCGGGCTGCCTCAAGCTCATCCGCGATGGGGCGACGCTTGTGCGAAATGCCGCGGATGTCGAAGAGGCGATGTCCGAACTCATTCCAATGGTGAAGAAACCGGTGGCAACAGCCGCAGAGCCGCCGTCCGTCGTGCGTCCCGAACCGCCGCCGTTCTCCATTGAGGAGTCGATGGTGATGAGGGAAATCGACGTGGAGGGCGTTTCGATGGATCGCCTTGTCGCCAAGACGGGGCTCCCGGCGGCAAAAATCGCGACGCTTTGCATGACGCTTCGCCTGAAGGGGCGTGTGCGCTACCTGCCGGGAAACCGCATCGCCCTGCCGCGTGAATCGTAGGATGCCAGGGTGTTAGAGAGAGGTCATTGAAGAAAATGGAGAAGATGGAGTCGAAAGCCTACATATTTGACATGGACGGAACGCTCGTGGACAACTGCCGCTACCATATTATTGCGTGGCGGGAGTTTTCGCGACAGTATGGGCGCGAACTGACGGAGAAGGAAATCATCGACTGGATGGGGGCTCCGAACGCCTATTACTGCGAACAGATCTTCGGTCGGTCGCTCTCGTCCGAAGAGTTGGCGCGCTTGGGCGAGGAGAAGGAGCGAATCTACCGAACGCTCTACGCGCCGCACATGCGTCTGCCGGAGGGACTGCGGACCTTTCTCGACCGCGCCCACGCCGCCGGCATCCCCTGTGCCGTCGCCACGGGCGGGCCGAAGGAAAACGTGGACTTCGTGCTGGACGGACTCGCCATTCGCGGCGATTTCGCGGCGATTGTGGATGATTCGTGCTATGAGCACGGCAAGCCCGCGCCGGACTGCTTCCTCGCCGCCGCCAAGCGGTTGGGCGTAAAACCGACGGACTGCACCGTCTTTGAGGATGCGGTCGCGGGTGTTCGGGCGGCAAAGGCGGCGGGAATGAAAGTGATTGCCGTCACCTTCACGAATCCGCGCGAGACGCTTCAACGGGAGGCCCCTGACCGCATCATCGACACCTACCTAGCCCTCGATTGAGTCGATGGGAGTGAGGTAGCGGAGGAGTTCGTCGAGGCGGTTGATCTTGATCGTGTAGCGCGAGTCGGCGAGTTTGCCGAAGCCGAAGGTGCAGAACGCCCCCTTGATGCCCGCGTTCGTCGCGCACTGCATGTCCGTCCAACTGTCGCCGACCATCCAGTCGTGGGACGAAAGGCGGTGTCCGCGCAGACGCGCCGCGCACTCACGCAGGGGGAGTGCGCTCGGCTTCATCTCGGCGCAGTCGCCGCCCGCGACAATCGCGTTGCCGAAGTAGCGCAAAAGTCCGAAGTGTTCGAGAATCGCCCGCGTCGCGAAGGCGGGCTTCGACGTGTTGATGCCGAGAAGCCAGCCGCGCCGCGCAAGTTCCTCCAGCGTCTGCCGCACGGTCGGGTAGAGTTCGACCGATTCGAGCATATGCTCGGCGTAATGGCTGCGGAAGATTTCCCAGAGCGACTCCACGTCATCCGCCCGTTCGGGAATCGCGTGGGCGAGCAAATGGTGCGCTCCCTGCCCGACGTGGGTGAGGACTTCCTCCTGCGGGAGTTCGGCGAGGCCGAGTTCGCGGCGCGTGTGGTTCACCGTCGCCGCGAGGTCGGCCCGCGAGTCAATCAGCGTCCCGTCCATATCGAAGAAGACGGCGTTCATCTCAGGCGTTCTTCTCCGGCACTTCGCGATAGGCGGCGACCGCCTTCTGCCAGGCGGGCGAACCGCAGTAGCCGCACGGCTTGAACTCCGGGCAGAATCCGCGATAGACGCATTCCGGGACGCAGCACGCGGCAACTTCCGGCTCGTGCTTCGCGATCTCGTCCACGACGAGTTTCCACGCGGCGCGAGTTTCGGGGCTTGCCTGACCGCAGAGCCGCCGCCGCGAGATGAACATCACCGCCTGTGCGTTCGCGAAGCACTCGTGCATCACGGGCGCGTCCTGTCGGTTCGCATCCCGCGTCACGCCCGTGCGGTCGCTCCGCTGAGTCGAGACGAAGTGCTCGATGCCGAACTTGTGCCGCACGAAATGGACGCTCACCCAGTAGGGGAGGTCGAGCCACTTCCAGTTGAACGTCAGCTTGCGGATGGGCGAGTGCTCGGCGAGAAGAATGCGCTTCTTCCAGCGCGAACTCGGCTCACCCGTGCCTTCCTCGCGACGAATCGTCGTGCGGGCCGCGTCCGCGACGTCGCGCCACGAACCGGAGACCTTCAGGAACTTCAGCAGAGCCATTTCAGCGCACCACGAAGTTGACCATCCGCTTCGGAACGGCAATCACCTTGACGATCGTCTTGCCCGCGAGGAACTTCGCCACGTCGTCATTCGCCTTCGCGGCGGCTTCCATCTCCGCCGGGGTCGCCGCGACGGGGACGCGGATTCTGCCGCGCAACTTGCCGAGAACCTGCACGGGAATCTCAATCTCGTCCTCGACGAGAGCCGCCGCGTCGTAGACGGGCCACGGCTCGTAGGCGAGCGTGTCGGCGTGACCGAGGAACTGCCAGAGTTCCTCGCCGAGGTGCGGCGCAAACGGCGCGAGGCAGAGAACGAACTTCTCGAGGTATTCACGCGGCAGTTCGCCCGCCTTCGCGAAAGCCTCCGCCTCGTTGATATAGACCATCATCGCCGAAATGCCCGTGTTGAACGCCATCGCCTCAAGGTCGTCGCCGACCTTGCGAATCATCGCGTTCAGGCTCTTCGCCTCGGCCTTCGTCATCGGACGCTCCGCAACCACCGTCTCGGTGACGAGTTTGTTCGCCCGCTTCAGGAAGCGGTGAACGCCCTCCACGCCCTTCGTCGACCACGGCTTCACCGCCTGAAGCGGGCCCATGAACATCTCGTAAAGCCGCAGAGAATCCGCACCGTAGTCACGAATCACGTCATCGGGGTTCACGACGTTCTTCAGCGACTTCGACATCTTCGCGGGGAACTCCGTGAGTTCCTCCGGTTCGCCGCCCTCTTCCGCGCCGAATGGCTTGCCGTCGCGCCACTCGATCTTGTCCATCGGTATGAGAACGCCGCGTTTCGTGCGGTAGGCCATGCCGAGGATCATTCCCTGATTGACGAGCTTATGGAACGGCTCCGCCGTGGGCACGAGCCCGAGGTCGAAGAGAACCTTGTGCCAGAAGCGGGCGTAGAGAAGGTGAAGAACGGCGTGTTCCGCGCCGCCGACGTAGAGATCGACGGGCAACCACTTCTTCAGCAGTTCGGGGTCGGCGAACGCCTTCTCGTTGTGCGGGTCGATGTAGCGCAGATAATACCAGCAACTTCCCGCCCACTGCGGCATCGTGTTCGTCTCGCGAACGCCCTTCCTGCCCGTCTTCGGGTCGGTGACGTTCACCCACTCCGTCGCCTTCGCGAGCGGCGGTTCGCCCGTGCCCGTCGGCTTGTAGTCCGCGAGTTCGGGCAGGGTGAGCGGCAAATCCTCCTCCGGGACGAGTGAGTTCGTTCCGTCCTCCCAGTGGATGACGGGGAATGGTTCGCCCCAGTAGCGCTGACGCGAGAAGAGCCAGTCGCGGAGTTTGTATTGGGTCTTCGCCTGACCGACCTTGTGCTCCTCAAGCCACGCGACCATCTTCTGCCGCGCTTCGGCGACGCTCAGCCCCGTCAGGAAGCCGGACGAAACCATCACGCCCGTCGCGATGTCCGTAAACGCCGCGCTTCCCGTGTAGGGCACGGGGTCGGGCGAGGCGGACTTCGCCGCATCGCTTTCGGCGGGCGCGACGACCTGCACGATTGGCAGGTCGAAGACCTTCGCGAAGTCGAAGTCGCGCTCGTCATGCGCCGGAACGGCCATAATCGCACCCGTTCCGTAGCTCGCGAGAACATAGTCGGAAATGAAAATCGGAATCTCGCGTCCGTTCACCGGATTCACGCCCATCACGCCGCCGAGGCGAACGCCCGTTTTCTCCTTGTTGAGTTCCGTGCGTTCGAGGTCGCTCTTCGACGCGGCTTTCTTCTGATAGGCGACGACATCCGCCGCGTTCGTCAGCGTTCCCGCCTTCAGCCACTCCGCGACGAGCGGATGTTCGGGCGAAAGCACCATGTAGGTCGCGCCGAACAGCGTATCACACCGCGTCGTGTAGACGGTAATCTTCGCGCCGACCGTCGTGCCGAAATCGACGAGCGCACCCGTGGACTTGCCAATCCAGTTGCGCTGCATCTCCTTGATGCCCTCCGGCCAGTCGAGCGTGTCGAGATCCTTCAGCAACCGCTCGGCATACGCCGTGATCTTCAGCATCCACTGCCGCATCGGGCGGCGGATGACGGGGTGGTTGCCGCGCTCGGAGCGTCCGTCAATCACCTCCTCGTTTGCCAGCACCGTCCCCAGTGCGGGACACCAGTTCACCGGCACTTCGGCGACGTAGGCGAGCCCCTTCTTGTAGAGTTGCTCGAAAATCCACTGCGTCCAGCGGTAGTATTTCGGGTCGGTCGTGTTGACCTCGCGATCCCAGTCGTAGGAAAAGCCGAGGGCACGAATCTGCTCGCGGAAGCGGTCGACGTTCTTCTTCGTCGTCACCGCCGGGTGCGTCCCCGTCTCGACGGCATACTGTTCGGCGGGCAGACCAAACGCATCCCACCCCATCGGGTGAAGGACATTGAAGCCCTTCATCCGCTTGTAGCGGCAGAGGATGTCCGTCGCCGTGTAGCCTTCCGGATGCCCGACGTGAAGCCCCGCACCCGACGGATAGGGGAACATGTCAAGGCAGTAGAACTTCGGCTTGTCCGATTCGTTCGGGGTCTTGAAAGTCTTGTGTTCGAGCCAGAACCTCTGCCACTTCTTCTCGATGGCGGAGAAATTGTAGTCACTCATTGCTTTTTGACGTCCTCGGCGTGTGCGGCGATTGCTTTTTCGATAAGCCCCGACACGTCGTTGGTCGCCGCAGCGACGCCGGCTTTGACGGCGTAGAAAATGGCCTTGTGGGTCGAGTTCCCGTGAGTGATGATGACCGCACCGGGAACGCCGAGAAGCGGTGCGCCGCCGTAGACCTCGGGGTCGAGTTGCTTCTTGAGGGCCTTGAACGCACCCTTGAGCAGAAGCGCACAGACCATTCGGAAGAAACTCTTCTTCAGTTCGCTCTTCAGCCAGCCGCCGACCGCGTGCGCGACCGACTCCGCCGTCTTCAGCACGACATTGCCGACGAACCCGTCCGCCACGGCGACGTCAATCTCGCCACCGCAGATGTCGTGGCCTTCGATGTTCCCGACGAAGTTAAGCCCCTTGACGGACTTCAGGATCGGGTAGGTCTCATGCACGAGCGCGTTGCCCTTGCAGTCCTCCGTGCCAATCGAAAGGAGTCCGACTTCAGGTTTCTCGTGCTTCAGAACCTTCTCGGAATAGACGCTGCCCATGATGGCGAACTGGACGAGCCACTCGGCGTGGCAGTCCATGTTCGCACCCGCGTCGAGCAGCAGCAGCGGCCGTGTCGGCGACCGCGTTGGAAGCACCATTGCGATAGCCGGGCGCTTCACGCCCGGAATCCGCCCGAGGTTGACAATCGCACTCGTCGCGACCGCGCCGGAATTGCCTGCCGAGACGAAGACGTCCGCCCGCTTTTCCTTCACGAGTCGCATGGCGACGTTAATTGAGCAGTCCTTCTTGCGGCGGACGGCCTCGACGGGAACTTCGTTCATCTCGATCTCGTCCGAGGCCGGGATGATTTCGAGTGTTCCCCTCTCGATTGCCCGCTGGAAGTTCTCCCGGCGGTCTTTCGAGAACTCGTCGACGACCTTCTGAATCGCGGCCATCTGGCCGACGAGAAGGATCTTGACGTCCTCAATGCCGCAGGCAGCCTCGACCGCGCCGACGACAATTTGCTTGGGGGCATAGTCGCCCCCCATCGCATCCAACGCGACCCGTATCATGGTGGTTTCCGTTAAGCCGTTCCGCGTCGCCGATTTTACTCGGCGGCGGCGACAACCTTGCGACCGCGATAAGTCCCGCACTTCGGGCAGGCGCGGTGCGAACGAACCGCCGCGCCGCAGGTCGGGCACGTGCCGACCGTCGCGAGAATCGGCTTCTCGAGCTGTGCCACGCGCTGACGCTTACGCATCTTGGACTTCCTGTTCTTCGGACTTGCCATTTATTTACTCCTTCTACTCTGTTTTTATGTCTTTTTTACACCTTTACCGCATCAAGCGCCCCCCATCGTTCGTCCTTCGGCTCTTCCGCCTTTCGGACGATTCCGGGGCACTGCTCGTCGCATACCGGGTATGTCGGTAGGGCGAGTATTATACACTCTCTTGCGTCTTCGGTCAAATCGGCCTCTGGCTGATCGGCTGGAACCTCCACTGAAACGGTGAAGTCATCGACTTTTACCGTCGTGTCGAAGTCCTCGCCGCACCGACTGCACACGAGCGTGAAATCCTGTTCGAGGTGACCGCGCACCAGAAGTTCAGTCCCGAAGAGTTGCGCCGTCAGACGGTAGCGAATGCCACCGAACGGATGCACGAACTCCTCGTCGATGTCGATTGCGTCAACCTCGCCCGACAGCTCCTCGCCGTTCGGGTTCATTCGCGCAACGTCGATAACCAACCGCTCTTCCATGCCGCGTTCCCGCTTTCGCGTCCTTCTTACGCGAACCTCCCCATCGCCTGAAGTCTGTCGTAGCGCTTGCCGACAAGGTCTTCGGTCGAGAGTTTCCTGAGGTCGGCGAGTGCCGCGAGCACGGCTTTCTTGACCGCCGCGACGGCCGCCGCGTGGTTCTTCTGTGCGCCGCCCGCCGGTTCCTTGACGATTCCGTCAATCACGCCGAGCCGCTTCAGGTCAGCCGCCGTAATCTTGAGGGCTTCCGCCGCCTCGGGGGCTTTCGCGCCGTCGCGCCAGAGGATGCCCGCGCAGCCTTCAGGCGAAATCACCGAATAGACCGCGTTCTCCATCATCAGGATGCGGTCGCCGACGGCAATCGCAAGGGCGCCGCCCGAACCGCCTTCGCCCGTCACGACCACCACGACGGGCGTCTTCAGCGCGGCGAAAACTTCGAGCGACTTCGCAATCGCCTCCGCCTGACCGCGCGCCTCCGCCGTGTCGCCGGGATAGGCTCCGGGCGTATCGACGAACGTCACCACGGGGCGGTGGAACTTCTCCGCGAGCTTCGCGAGCCTCATCGCCTTGCGATAGCCGTCCGGGTTCGCCATCCCGAAGTTCGCCTCCATGTTCTCCTCGACCGTCTCGCCCTTGTGGTGACCGAGGATGAGAACCTTCTCGCCGTCAATCGTCGCGAAGCCGCCAATCAGCCCGCGATCGTCGTTGACGAGGCGGTCGCCATGCAGTTCCTCGAAATCGGAACACATCAGGCGGATGAAATCCTTCAGGTGGGGACGCTTCGGGTCGCGCGCCAGTTTCACCCTGTCCATCGCTGTCATCTTCTTCATTCTACGCTCCTTTCCGATTTCAGAAACCAAAGTAGTCGAGCATCTTCGCGAGGAACTTCTTCAAGTCCTTGCGCTCGACGATGCGGTCGATGAAGCCGTGCTTCTCGAGGTATTCGGCGGACTGGAAGTCGGCGGGAAGTTTCTGGTGAATCGTGTTCTCGATCACGCGCCGCCCCGCGAAACCGATCAGCGCGCGCGGCTCGGTGACGTTGATGTCGCCCAGCATCGCGAAACTCGCGCTCACGCCGCCCGTCGTCGGGTCGGTCAGTACCGAAATGTAGGGCAGCCCCGCCTCCTTCAGCCGTCCAATCGCGGCGGAAGTCTTCGCCATCTGCATCAGCGAGAGAATCCCCTCGTGCATCCGCGCACCGCCCGACGCACAGAAAATGACGAGCGGACGGCGTTCCGCAATCGCCTGCTCACAGGCTTTCGCAATGCGCTCGCCCGTGCCTGTCCCGAGACTGCCGCCCATGAACGCGAAGTCCATCACGCCCAGCATCACGGGATGTCCGCCAATTTTCGCCGTGCCCATCACGATGGACTCGGTTTCGCCCGTCTTCGCAATCGCCGCCTCGACCTTCGTCTTGTAGGGTCCCGTCGCGTCGTGGAAGTCGAGGTGGTCGGAATAACTCACCTCACGGAAAACCTCGGCGAACGTCCCCTTGTCCGCCACCTGCGCAATGCGCTCGCGGGCGGAGAGCCTCCCGTGGTAGTTGCACTTCGGGCAGATGGAATTGTTCTTCTTCCAGACATCCTTCGCAAAGTGGCTCTTGCACTTCGGGCAGACCGCCCAGAGAGCCTTTGTTGGCGGAATCGCCGCCTTTTCCTCTTTTTTCTCGAACCAGGCCATGTTTAACCTCCGTTTTAAATCTCAGAACGGCATGAATACAATGCCGTAGATGGACGCGGGATTGCCGCCGACCGCACGCAGACCGTGCCGCACGACCGAGTTGTAGTAGGCCGTGTCGCCAGGCTTGAGAACCGTCTTCTGGTTCCCGTAGGTCAATTCAACTTCGCCCGCAATGCAGATGATGAGTTCCTCGCCCTCGTGGCTCGACATCGCCTCGACGCCGTTTGCCGCGAACTCGATGCGAAACGGGTCCATGTGCCGGTCGGGCTTGCCCTGCGCAAGCGAATGGGAGGCGTAGCCAAGGTCGTTGAGTTCCGTGCCAGCGACTTTCTGCAGATCTTCCGCACGGGTAATCACGGGGTCGGGGGTGAACTGGTCGTCCGTAAACGTCCCCAGCCGCTGACCGAGCGCACGGGAAATCTTCGTCAGCACGCCAAGCGCGGGCAAAACCGTGCCATTTTCAATGGAATCGATGACTTTCTCATCAATTCCACTCTTCTGCGCGAGATCTGCGACACTCATCGAGAGTCGCTCGCGGTATGTGCGGATTCGAGTTCCAACCTTGGATTCAGCGGACATTAGTTACCTTTCTTGCATGAACGGCGTATTATACCATAAAATCGCCGCCGCCGCAGAAGCGGCGAAGAGTGACGCAGGTGATAAGACAAGGTGTAACCTTTTCCGCGTCCGCGCGAAAAGGAAATATGGTATAATGTAAGTGTTTGAGCAGAAGAACTTGGAGAACCAAAGATGGCAATAGCGGAAATAAGCGTGAACAGCGACAACCTCAAGGCCTGGGGCGTTGACGTCAAGGACTATGTGCTGGACGGCAAGCGTGTCGATTTCCAGGACTTGCTCATTGCCATCTCCGAGCAACGGGCGGCGACGGTCGAGGAGCAGATCGAGCCGATGTCCGTGCGGATGTCGACGCGCAACCGCAAACTCGACAACCTCGGCGCGGCGCTTTCGATCATCGCCGACATTCAGGCGCAATACACCGATGCCAGCGACATCGGCGAAAAGGAGTCCACCATCGCGCTCACCGAAGAGGCGAAGGCAGGCCTTCTTCTCGTCGGCTATACGGGTGGGAAAGTCGGGGACAAGCTGAAAATCAACAAGTCAACCGCCGAATACTACCAGCAGATGCTCAAGACGGAACTCGACTCGCTGAACAACGCGAGTTCGAAGGACATGACGCGTCTGCAGTCGCTCGTCGACAAGCGCGATGAGTCGTATTCGACGGCGACCTCGCTCATGCAGGCGGTCGCCGACACGCGTGCGAACACCATCAAGAACATGTAAGATTATGGCAGATTCAATCGTCCAGGCCGAGAAAATCGGCGTCAACGCCTATGCGCCACAGGGGGCGAACGCAATCTACCTCTACGACTTCGATGGCGTCGGGGGGCTGACCCTGCCGCAACTGATGATGGCCGTGTGCATCCGCCGCGCCGCCATCATTGAGGAGCAGAGCGTCCTCAAGATGAACGAAATCAACGCCTCGGCCGCCTGGCTGCAGGTGCTCGCCCTCGTCGGCGAGAGCGTCCTCTCCCGCAGTTCCCTGACCTCGAAACTCGACCTCTCAAAGACGGACTACGTGCCGACGAACGTGCCGACGGTGACGACCTACTGGGACTTTCTGGTCTACGAGGTCGGTCTTGACAAGGCTTCCGTTCCGACGCGCCTCTCCACAACCGACCAGCGCACCGCCCTCTATCGCCAGCTGACGGACAAGATGAGCGCGGCCTCCACCACCAATCAGGAGCAGGTAATCGACCTCCAGTCGCTCGTCTCGCGCCGCGACTCGACCTTCAACGCCTCCGCCGCGACGGTCAAGCGCTTCGGCACGACGATGAACTCCGTCGCCAGCAATTTCTAAAAAAGGAACACGACCCATGTCCACGGACTACTTTCAGACAAAGTCAATCGACCTCTCGATGAAGAATCCCGATACGGGTGTTCTTCTCACCTCGAACGTCTACACGCTCAAGGGCGTGACGGAGCCGGGCAGCACCACCCTCAAGAAGATGTCCATCGGCCAGCTTGTGATGGCCGTCTGCCTGAGCCGCGCCACCGAACTCGAGGCGACCATCGTCTCCGAGATGGCGGCAATGGCCAACACAACCGACCAACTCGAGAAATACTCGAACGTCGAGGCAGACCTTGCTGCGTGGCAGAAGGCCAATCCCACCGCGACGCTTTCGGTCAGTGACATCATGGACGCGAGCAAGAAATACAGCACGACATACCCCAACCTCTACGCCACCTTCAGCAACAAAGACGAGCGCGAGAACTTCCTCTCCGGCATCGGCATGAACAAGTTGGCGACGTCGTGGTCGGTGGACGAGGTGGACGAGATGATGCAGAACGTCGAGGAGCAGATGGACTCGCTCAACACGATCAGCCAGGAACAGCTCATCGAGATTCAGTCGCTGACCTCGAAGCGTGACGACACCTATTCGCTTATCTCCAATGTTCTGAAGTCGCTCTACACGGTGATGACGGGCAACGTGAACAACATGTAATGACGGGATACGGCGAGTTCGGCTGCTGGATTGTCGCCTTTGCGATGGCGGCGGTTCGGATTACCGCCGCGCTGATGATGTGTCCGGCTTTCGGCGAGGGGATGATTACCGGACTCGTGCGCCGGCTCGTCATTCTCGCTTTCGCCTTCCTCGTCGTTCCGGTCGTCCAACGGACAATGCCGGCGATTGAGATGCCCTGGGCGATGCTCGCGCTTATCGCGGCGAAAGAGGCGATTATCGGGTTTATAATCGGCTTTTTCTCGGCGATTCCGTTCTATGTCGCGGAAAACGTCGGCAATTTCATTGACAACCAGCGTGGCGCAACGATGGGCGAGGTCTATTCGCCGCTCTCCGGTGCGCAGGTCTCGACGACGGGGCTGTTCTTCACCCAGGTCGTGACGACGATCTTCTTTGTTTCCGGAGCCGTTCTTCTTCTACTCGGTGCGCTCTACGCAAGTTATCGTATCTGGCCGGTCTTTGGTGATTTCATCGTGTTTCACCCGAACGCACCGACGCAACTCCTCGGTGCGTTGGACGGAATGCTGCGGACGACCGTGGTCATCAGTGCCCCCGTGGTGATTCTCATGTTCCTTGCGACGATCGGGCTGGGCTTTGTCAATCGAACGGCTCCGCAACTCAACGTGTTCTTCCTCTCGATGCCAGTCAAGAGTGCGCTCGGCGTCGCCATGCTCATCATCTATCTGCCATTCATCATCGACCGGCTTATGTACACGAAGGAAAGCGACATTCTCTCACCCGTGAGGTTGCTGATTGGAGGTGCGACATGAACGAAGAGGAAGTGAAGGAATATCTCGCCGGAATCCGCAAGACGATTGCCGAGTCGAGCGCGATGGTCGAACAGGCGCAGCTTCGGATTGCCGAGACCGACCGGCTGCTCGAGAGTCAGGGACTGACACGCGAACAGGTGCTGGGCTACAAGGTGACGCCCGAGGCGCGGCTTGCCGTCAACGAGGAACTGCGTCGCCGCGGACTTCCGCCGCTTGAGGACGACGAGGCGGCGTTTGATTTCAAGGCGGCGACGGACGAGTTGCGGGCGGCAGAGAACCCCATCACGCCACCGCCGGGCGACGAACTTGCCGAGCGTCAGCGCAAGTTCGGCGTCTTCATGCAGGATTATCGCCTGTAGCGGCGAAATTTCCTGTAATCTTTCGGCGATTTGTCCGTAAAAAAGATGCTGTGAATATTGAAAACACATTCAAGTCGGTCGCGGGGCAACTTGGCCACATAGGCGATCAGGCGTCATTCGTCGGGGCATCCGATGGAAGGCAAGCCTCCTCCGTCAGGGGAATGAACCCGACGGGTGGGGCGGCCTTGACGGTACGAACGTCGCCGAACGACGGGGCGGTGTCGGCGCGGCGGATTGATTCTGCGGATGCGGAGGAGGCCTTGCGGACTGATGCGCTGGATTCGCTCATCAAGTCCGCCCTCAATTTTCCGCCCCCGCCTATGCCAAATTTTGATATAATGTCGTCAGATTCGGCATGAAAGAGGCAGTCCTAAACTTGTTGGCGAAGGCGATTGGCTATCCGGAGGAGGTTCCCTCCGGTGTTGCTTCATTTTCCTTTTCGGTTGACGACGGGATTGTCGAGGCCTCGGTTGAGAAGAATCGCCTTCTGTTGACTCATTCTCTTTCTGCCGCGGCCGATACCGATCTTGTGCGGCTCGCCGACTATGCGGCGGGGCGGGTGCTGCGCGAGGAGGCGACGCTTGCCTACGACCCTGCGATCGATTGCGTGATTCTCTGGCAGGATTTGCCCGTTTCAGCCGATGCGGGGCTGCTGAGGCGGTTCTTTGAGGTCTTCGTCGCCTCATGCGACTGGTGGCAGGCGCGTGTCAGGGGGGGCGAGGCGGCGTCGGCGATTCCCGAAATGATGATTCGTCCGTAGGAGAGGGGAGCGTAAGCGAGATTATGATGCTGAAGAGGTTGGCCTTGTTGATCGCATGCGCGGCACTGCAGCTCGGTGCGGCGGAGATTTCGTGGCGCGTACCGGACTATTCGATTACCGCACGCAATATGAAGGTGCGCGAGTTGCTTGAGACGTTCGCCATCGCCGAAGGCGTACCGCTCGTGATGAGCGACGCCGTGCGCGGCGAAATGTCCGGCAACTTCCGCAAGGTTCCGGCGCGTGAGTTCCTCGACCGCGTGGCGACGGTTAACAATTTGACGTGGTATTACGACGGCGCAACGATCTGGGTCTACGGGTCGGGCGAAATCCTGACGACTCTCCTCGATTTGCGCTATATGAAGGCGGACGAGGTTCTTGCGCTGATGCGCGACCTCGGTGTTGAGGATGTGCGCTTTCCGCTGAAATCCGCCTCCGGCGGCGAACTCGTGATGGTTTCGGGTCCGCCGCGCTACGTCACGCTCGTCGTCGAGATGATTGCCAAGGCCGACCGTCTGCGCGAGCAGCGCACCTTCACGCGCCTTGAGACGCGGCTCTTTCCCCTTACCTACACGTGGGCGGACAACGTGACCTTCCAGCGCACGTCGGGCTCGGAGGGAATCGAGACGTCGACCTCGATTCGCGGCGTTGCCTCGCTTCTGCAGGAAATCATGCAAATGACCAACGGCAAGGCACAGGAGGGGACGAACGAGGTCGATCGCGCCGTGAAGTCGGTGCCCTCGCCCGTCATTCGCCCCGAAAACCGCCTCAATGCGGTGCTTGTGCGCGACGCCGCGCCGAGAATGCCGATGTATGAGTCGCTCATCCGCGAACTCGACCGTCCGCAGAAACTCGTCGAAATCGGCGTGACGGTGCTTGAACTCTCGCGTGAGGACGCGCTCGACTGGCAGCTCTCGCTCAACGTCTCCGGCGGCCGTTCGCGTGAGAACGAGACGCATAGCGGCGGTGTCGGGCAGAATGTCGACAACCTGATGACGCCCGACACGCTTTCGGGACTTGGCGGGTCGGGGGCCTATTCCTACCTCGGCAAGAACGTGAACGTCAACGCGAGCGTGACCGCGCTCAAGTCGAAGGGAAAGGCGCGGAACATCGCCCGCACCTCCCTGCTGACGCTCAACAACATGATGGCGGAACTCTCCGACACCGAGAGCTACTCGGCGAAACTCGTTGGCGAGAAGGTCGCGAGCGTGTCGGAAACGAGTGCCGGTACGCGCCTCGCAATCAAGCCGCGCATCGTCGAGCCGCCGGCGGGCGCGACCAACGTTGCCCGGCAGATCTGGCTGACGCTCGAACTTCAGGACGGCGGATTGGATATGCTCGCGACGGTCGATTCCCTGCCGACGAAGCGCACGACGACGCTGGAGACGCAGGCATCGCTCCCCGAAGGCGAATCGTTGCTGCTTGCGGGCTACTTCAAGGACATTGACGAGGAATCCGGCTGGGGCATCCCCTATCTGCGCGACATTCCGTTCATCGGCTGGCTCTTCGGCGGACATTCCACGAAGAAGCAGACCGTCCAGCGGCTCTTCATCCTGACGCCGCACGTCATCGATCCGTTCGTCGATTACTCGTCGCCGACACAGGGTGTCTCGACCGTGCAGTTGCTGCGCCAGCGCGACGTCACCGAGGCCGAACTGATGTCCGACGCGGCGGATCGCGACGACTTGGCGCGGAAGGAGCGCGAGGCGGCGGTCGAGGAAAAGCGGACGATTCGGCACGAGCAGTTCGACGAGACCTACCGCCGCAACGAGAAGGAGCGCGACCTCCGCAAGGAGCAGCGCGACGCGGCGAACGAGGAGAGCCGCAAGGCATGGGACTTCGACTACGAGTCGCGCTTTGAGGCGTTCCGCAAGGCGCAGGAGGCGAAGAAGGCCGCGAAGGAACAGTCGAAATAGATGATTGATTCGGCACAGATCATGCGCCAGGCGCTTCAGGCGGGACGTTTCGACGTCCTGCAGA
>CAVDWI010000016.1:10519-19411 GCA_963612485.1 Barnesiella intestinihominis | reverse complement strand
AGGTGAAGCAGGCCCAGCGGCAGTTCCGCAACGAGATCCTCCAGGGCGAGCCGCCGGCGAAGGCGGTGAAGAAGGCGGACGTCGTCGTCACCAACCCGACGCACTACGCCGTCGGCATCCGCTACCGCGTGGACGAGGCGCCGCTGCCGAAGGTGGTCTGCGCGGGGGCGGACGCGGTGGCGAAGGAAATCCGCGAGGCGGCCGTCCGCGAGGGGATTCCGCTGATGGAGAACGTCGAACTCGCCCGCACCCTTTACGCGCAGGTCAAGGTCGAGGAATTCATCCCCGCCGAACTCGTCACACCGGTCGCGGAAGTCCTCAAACTCGTCAAGGCGATGAACGACGCGAAGAAAGAGGATGCGGACCTCGATTCGATCGAACTGTAAACGAAGAATAAGGAGGATGAAATGAACATGAAGCGAACGAACATTGGAATCGCGGCGGTTGTCTGCGTTCTTGCCGCGTGGACGGCGGAGTCGGCGGACATTGCGTCCGCACTGGCGAAAGGCGCGAAGTTCCTTGTCGCGAGCCAAGCCGAGGACGGGCACTGGAGCGATGCGCAGATGCCGGCGCTGACGGCTCTGCCGCTGTGGGCGCTTTCGGGCGTGACGAGCGAGGCGGCGGTGCGTGAGAAGGCCGCGAAGTTCGTCCTCTCGACCCAGCGCGAGGACGGCGGGTTCTACGTGCCGAAACCGGGGCGTGGCGGTTCGGGACTCGGCAACTACAACACGGCGGTCTGTCTTTCCGCACTCTACGAATCGAAACTCGCGCCCGTCGCGGCGCTTCTGAAGGCGCGTGAATACATCGCGTCCTCCCAGCTGACGGGCGACGACACGATGGCGGGTGGGTTCGGCTACGACCGCCTGTCGCGGCGGCGGTATGCGGATCTCTCCAACACGAGTTATGCGCTGGACGCGATGGCGCGCACGGCTTCGCTGGAGGAACTTCGGACGAGCGGAAAGAAGGTCGACCTCAACTGGGCGCAGGCGATTGCGTTCGTCGAGAACCTGCAGAAGAAGGAGGGATCGGAGAAAGGCGGCGCGGCCTACAACGAGCGGACTCCCCAAGGCGGCACGGCGACGAACGCGGCGGGCAAGGTGAACCTCCGCGCCTACGGGTCGATGAGTTACGCGGCGGTGCTCTCGATGTGCAGCGCGAAACTGACGAAGGCCGACCCGCGCGTCCGCAATGCGCTCGACTACTGCACGCGCTACTGGTCGGTCGAGGAGAATCCCGGCATGGGGCGGCAGGGGCTTTACTACTACTACGACATTCTCGCCCGCGCCCTCGCGGCGGCGGGCGTGGACGAACTCTTCACCGAGGACGGGAAGACGATCTACTGGAAGCGCGAACTCGCCGCGAAACTCCTTGCGCTCCAGCAGCCCGACGGCAGCTGGGTGAACGACAACAACCGCTTCTGGGAAAGCGACCCCGTCCTCTGCACGAGTTTCGCGATGATTGTGCTGGAACTCTGCCGTTGACGGGACTTATGGTATAATAGGAACTGTATGCAAGGAATCGAACTTCTGTCCCCGGCGGGGGACTTCAAGACGGCGCTCGCGGCTTTCCAGGCGGGTGCCGATGCCGTCTATTGCGGACTTCTCGACTTCTCGGCGCGGGCCTTCGCCACGAACTTCACCTCCGACGACCTCAAGAACCTCGTCGCCTACGCCCGCGCACACGGGAAGAAGGTCTACGTCACCTTCAATACGGTCGTTGCGGAATGCGAAGTCGAGGAGGTGATTCGTCGCCTCGCGGAACTGGACGCGATCGGGCCGGACGCGCTGATCGTGCAGGATCTCGGCGTGGCGCGAATCTGTCGCGTCCACTTCCCGAACCTCGCGCTCCACGCCTCGACGCAACTCGTCGCCCACAACCTCGAGGGTGTTCTCGCCCTGAAGGAACTCGGCTTCACCCGCGTCGTCCTGGCGCGCGAACTCAGCCTTGAGGAGATCGCGTCCATCGCCAAGCGGTGCGGCGGACTCGAACTCGAGGCGTTCATCCACGGTGCGCTCTGCTATTCGGTTTCGGGGCTGTGCCTCTTCTCGGCGATGGAGAAGAACCGCAGCGGCAATCGCGGCAAGTGCGCCTACTGCTGCCGCGCCGCCTATCCCGCCGCTGACGGACGGAAGTCCTTTCCGTTCTCGATGAAAGACCTGCGCCTTGGCGAGGACGTGCGCAAACTCGTCGATGCGGGCATCGTCTCGCTCAAGATCGAGGGACGTATGAAGAGCGAACTCTACGTCGCGAGCGTCACGAAATACTACCGCCAGATACTCGACCGCACGGGGGCTTCCTGCGGCGGGTTCGTCACGCAGTCCGACCTGGAGACGGTCTTTTCGCGGCGGACGACGGAACTCTACCTGAACGGCCGCCCCGGCACGAAGGGGGCGGGGGAGTCGCCCATCGACCCCGATTCGCTCGGACACCTCGGCACGCCCGTCGGCACGGTGAAGCGCGTGACGAAGGATCGCGAGGGACGCGACTGGCTGCGTTTCCACACGGCGAGGGCACTCGAAAAGCACGACGGACTCCAGTTCGCCGCGCCGGACGGCGGCAAGCCCCTCGGTTTCGGCATTTCCGAGATGCGCCTTGCGATTTCGCGTACGCCTGTCTTCGAGGTCGCGGCGGGTTCGGACGTCGAGATTCTTCTGCCGGAGGGCGAGAACGACCTCGCCGCGCAACTTCGCGGCGGAGAGACGGTCTACTGCTCGATGTCCAACGCGGTGCGGCGGATGTTCCCCGTGCCGTCGTTCCGTCCGAGCGACTACCCGGGCGGGCGGACGGTGGATGTGGAAGTTGCGCTCGAACCGACGCGGATGACCGCCCGTGCGGACGGGGTCGAGTGCTCGGTTGCGGGTGCGTTCGCCCCGGCGAAGAATCCCGACCGCACCTGCGAGGGCGTGGTCAAGGCCTTCTCGAAACTGGGTGAGACGGACTACCGCCTCGGCAAGTTGACGCTAATTGACGAGGCGCGGCTCTTCGCGCCGATGAGCCTTCTGAACGACTTGCGGCGCGACCTCGTGGAGAAACTCGACGCGCATCGGGCGGACGAACGCCGCGCACGGATTGAACGCGCCGAGGCGGACGATGCGGAGCCTTCCGCCGCGCCACCGTCCCCGACGAAGCCGCTCAGGACAATCAAGATCCGTGCCGACCAGAATCTGCCGAAGGGGGAATGGGACGAAATCGTCATTGCCATCACGCCCGACGACGTGGAACGGCTGACGGAAAGCGAATCCCGTCCCGCCAACGTGCGCCTCGCGACACCCGTCTACACCGCCGAACCAGACTTCAACCGTCTGCGCATTGCCGTGAAGAACCTCGTCCGTGCTGGTTTCGTCAAGTGGGAGGCGAGCGACCTCGCGACCCTGCGGCTCCTGAAGAGCGTGGGCGTGACGGACATTACGGCGGACTGGACGCTCTATGCCTTCAATTCCCGCGCCCTCGCGGCACTTGCGGAACTCGGCGTGCGGCGGTTCGTGGCGAGTCCCGAGAACGACCGCGAGAACGTGCGCTATCTGGCGGAGAGCGGCTATCCCGTCGAGTTCCTCGCCCAGCAGTCCACGCCGCTCTTCATCTCGCTGACGAAGCCGATGGAGCAGACGGAACTCACCGTCTTTCCGCGCGGCAACCTGTGGGTGACGACGAAACCCGTGCCGCGCACGTTCGACGTGCCGAGCGGGTGTTCGAGCCGCATTGACCTGAGTTGGGAGGCGGAATGATCCGGCAGCTGTTCGCCCGTGCGGTGAAGGTCTTCTGGCTTTTGCCCGGCTTCCTCCTGTGGGCGGCGTTCCCGCCGATGGGCGAGCGGGCGGACTGCCTCTTCGCGCTTGCGCCGCTGATGTGGCTGACGCGGCGGGCGGACGCGAAGACGAATGTCCGGCGGTGGTTCGCGAACGGCTTTCTCTTCTGGTTCGCGACGCTCGCGTGGATGCCCGCGATCGTGAAGAACGGGGGACCTTGGCCGCTCGTCGTGCTCGGCTGGGCGGGACTCGCGGCGTATTGTGCGCTCTATTTCGCCGCCTACGGCTACCTCGCAACGAAGACGTGGAAGGCCGTGCGAAACCGCAGTTATCTCCTTCGCCTTGCAACACTCCTCATTGCCGAGCCGCTTCTCTGGGCGGGACTTGAAATTGTGCGCTCGCGCCTCCTTGGCGGATTCGCGTGGAATCAACTTGGGGTCATTGCCGTGAATACGGGATTTGGTGCGCCGGCGGCACTGGGCGGCGTCTACCTCCTCTCGATGGTTATCATCCTTATCAATGGAACGTTCGCATCGATTGCCGAGCGCGTCCTGCCGAAGGTGGGGCGGGCGGACGAGGTCGCCGCGCCGCGCTGGGCGCGGAGCGTGGAGACGCTCCTGCCGTTCCTCGTCGTCTTTGCCGTGTATGCGGCGGCGAATCACGTCCGAAGCGCCGCGTCCGCCGAAAGCGGAAAGACGCTTTCCGTCGCACTCGTCCAGCGGAACTTTCCCTGCGTCTTCAAGGAACAGGAGGAAGAGCCGATACCCGTCTATTCCAATCTGCTTGCGAACGTCGCGCTGCTTCATCCCGACTTGGTTGTGTTGCCGGAAAGCGCGATGTGCGAGTTCGGGCGGGTCGACCGCGCCTCATCGCGGCGGTTCGCGAACTGGGTGATGACGGAGACGGGGGCACGGGCGGTTCTCGCGGGGGGCGGACGCGAAGACGGCGCGAAGGCCTACAATTCCGCCGCGCTCTACGCGACGAATGCCGTCAGCTTCTACGACAAGGTTCACCTTGTGCCGTTCGGCGAGTTCATCCCGGGCGACAAGTTTTTCCCCGCCCTGCAGAAACTTGCGCCGGTCGGCAGTTGCACACCGGGCGAACTCAAGGTTCTCGACTTCGAGGGAATCAAACTCGGCGTGGCGATTTGCTTTGAGGATACCGACTCCGCGCAGATTCGGCGGCTCGCGAAGATGGGTGCGCAGGTGCTCGTGTTCATCACCAACGACAGCTGGTTCTCCCGTTCGGACGAGACCGAGCAGCATGCGTGGCAGTCGGTTGCGCGGGCGATTGAAACGGGGCTGCCCGTCATCCGCGTCGGCAATTCGGGCGTGACGGGTACGGTTCTGCCCGACGGGCGCGCAAATTGGCTCGTCGGGTCGGACGGGCAGTCGCTCGTCGATCGGCGCGGCACGATGTTCGACCGGGTCGCCGTTGCCGAGGCAAACGCGGCAACGCCGTATGCGAAAGTGGGCGACATTCCGATTTTTAGTTCGTTCCTACTTCTCACGGGGGCGATATTTTTGGTAAAATACAAAGGTTGCTATGAAAAACGAAGATACTTGTCCATGTGAATCGGGTCGCACGTTCGGCGAATGCTGCGGGCCTATTATTTCCGGTGCGGCGAAAGCCGAGACGGCGGAGGCACTGATGCGCGCCCGCTACTCGTCCTATGTGACGGGTGACATTGACTTCCTGCGCACGAGCGCCACGAAGGCGGTGCAGGAGGAGTTCGACCCAGAGGCGACGAAGCGCTGGAGCGAGATGGCCAAATGGCACGGTCTCGAAATCATCCGAACGGAGAGGGGTGGGAAGAATGATGCGGATGGCGTCGTCGAGTTCCGTGCCCTCTACTCGGCGAACGGCGAGTTCTGCAACCACCACGAGATTGCCCAGTTTGCGCGAGAGAACGACGACTGGAAGTTCATCGAGGGTGAAATCGTCGGCGAGAAGCCGATCGTGCGGGAAGAACCGAAAATCGGGCGCAACGACCCGTGTCCGTGCGGTAGCGGCAAGAAATACAAGAAGTGCTGCGGAAAGAGCAAGGCTTGAGTTCAAACCCACAGTTTGACCGTTGGTATGCGGCGCGGCACATGAACATCGTCGTTTCGCCGTCGCATCAGTTGGAGACGTTCGGTAACACGCTCGTCAACTACCACCTCATTTCGGAGTTGGAGGATCGCCCCGGCAAGATTCGCATTCGTGAGGGCCGGCTTGAGGCGCACCAGCCGCTCGTCATCACGCCGCACTTCGCCGAAGTCGAGACGGTTGGCCTCGGCAACGAGGCGCGCGCCTATCTCGAATGGTTGAAGGAGAACGAGGAGAGCCTGCGGATTCTCCAATACGGCTATCGGCTTACGAGCGACAACTTCTCCGAACAGATCGTGACGGACACGATGGAGAGCGTCACCGAGCGCGTGAAGGCGGCGGTCATTGAATCGAACGATAAGTTTGCCGCCGTCGTGCAGGGCGTGGACGACCCGTGGGACGTCGCGCTCGTCGAACTGTGGCGGCGCGAGGTGGACCGCAGCGCCCGGAAGAACATTCGCGAATTGAACGCGAGCGGAAGGCTGTTCAACAAGGATTGAGAAGATGATGGAACGCAGAACGAAGGTCATTGCAATCGCCAACCAGAAGGGGGGCGTCGGGAAGACGACGACCGTCGTGAACCTCGCGGCGGCCCTCTCGGCGCGGCATCGCACGGTGCTCGTGGTCGATCTCGACCCGCAGGCCCACGCCACACTCGGTCTCGGGCTCGAGAAACAGCAGGGGGTTTCGCTCTATCCCGTGCTACTGGGCGAGAAGCCGATTGAGGACGTGATCCAGCCGACGAAGTGGACGAACCTCAACGTCATTCCGTCCGAGGTCGATCTCGCGGGGGCGGAACTCGAGTTCGGCGCACGTGAAGACCGCCTTGAGATGATTCGCAACGCCCTCCGCCCGGTGAAGGAGTCGGGTGCGTTCGATTACGTGATTCTCGACTGCCCGCCGTCGCTCGGCATTGTGATGACGAGTTCGCTCGTGGCGAGCGATTCCGTGCTGATTCCGATCCAGGCGGAGTTCCTGGCGATGGACGGACTCGCCCTCATCACGGGGTCGATCGACCGCATCCGCGCCTCGGTGAATCCCGACCTTGAGTTGAACGGTGTCGTCTTCACGATGGTGAACTCACAGGCGAAACTGACGCACGACGTGATCGAGGAAGTGCGCAACCACTTCGGGGAGAAGGTCTACGAGACGCTGATTCCGAGGAACGTGCGCGTGTCGGAAGCCCCCTCGATGGGAACGCCGGTCGTGTTCCTCGACCCGCGCTCGAAGGGTGCGGAAAGTTACAAGGCGTTTGCGTGGGAGTTCATGGCGAAGAACCCGACGCGCTACGAGAACCCGAAGCCGCCCGCCGTCGATGAAAGTCAGTGTCATCATACCGAATCACCGGTCGCAGCAGACCCTGCCCCGGACGCTCCGCTCGCTTGAAGCCGCCGCGAAGGGTCTCGACGTCGAGACGGTTGTCTCGGACGATGAGGCCGGGCATGGCCCTTCGTGGGCGCGCAATCGCGGTCTTGAGCGGGCAACGGGCGACTATGTCTTTTTCGTCGATGCGGATGATACGGTTCGACCAGACTTCTTCCGACATCCAATCGCCGCACTGGAGGAAAGCGGGGCGGATTTCTGCCTGTGCCAGTATTCGGGCGTGAAGTTGAAGCGCAACGCGACGCTTGAGGGCAATGCCGCCGTTCGCGCCGTTCTTCTGCCGGCGTTCATCGGCTATTCGATGGCCGACGTGCGGCGGTGGAACAGGGGTGGCGTTCTCGCGGCAAATCGAGAACTCGGCTACGTCTGGCGCGGCGCCTTTCGGCGGGACTTCATCGAGCGGCGAAAACTCCGCTTTGACGAAATGCTCCTCGTGAATGAAGATGCGGCGTTCTGGGCGGAGTGTGCGCTTTGCGCCGAACGGACGGTTTCGCTTGAGGAGACGCTCTACGACTATTTTGCCAATCCGAATGGCGTGAGTTCGATGGCGCGGCGGTCGCGGAAATACTGGGACTACAAGTTCGCCATGCTCCGCTGTCGCGAGCGGTTCGAGGAGCAGTATGGCGGTGTGTGGACGCACTGCGAGGCGAGTTGCGTCTTCTCCGCCCTTGAGATGATGCGGATGTGGAAGGGGGCGGGGCTGACCTTCGGCGAATTCCGTCGCGGACTTGCCGCATATCTCGCCGACGAACGGGTGAAGCGAGCCGTTCGCGACTTCCCGACCGCGCTGCGGCATCCGCTCGTCGCGGCGGGCGTGACCGCGCTGAGGTGCTGGATATGATTCGCGAGGAACTCATCGTCAATCTCGAACGCCGCGCCCGCATCCTGCGGACGATCCGCGCCTTCTTCGACGAACGCGGCTTCGTCGAGGTCGAGACGCCTGTTAGAATCGCCGCGCCCGCGCCGGAGGCGCACATCGACTGTCCCGTCGTGCCGAGTGCGGACGGCGCGGGGCGCACGACCTATTTGCGCGCCTCGCCTGAACTTCAGATGAAGAAACTGCTTGCGGACGGAATGCCGCGCATCTATCAGATCGGACCGTGCTTCCGCGAGGGGGAGAAAGGGCGACGGCACAATCCCGAGTTCACGATGATCGAGTGGTATCGTCGAGATGCGACCTACCTCGACATCGCCCGTGACGCGGAGGAACTGCTCGCGGTGCTTTTCCCGGAGAAGCCTTCCTTCCGTCGGCTGACCGTGCGCGAGGCCTACCGTGACTATGCGGGGTGGGACCCGTGGACGGACTGGAATCAGGATCGCTTCGACTTCGACATGGCGACGAAGGTCGAACCGAATCTGCCGCGAACACCCGTCTTCCTGATGGACTATCCGCCACAGGCGGCGTCGCTCGCGAAGTTGCGCGGCGACGTCGCCGAACGCTGGGAACTCTACGTCGGCGGAATCGAACTCGCGAACTGCTTCACCGAACTCTGCGACGGGGAGGAACAGCGCAGACGTTTTCTCGCGGCGAAGGCGGAACGCCGCGAACTGGGCGAGGCGGACTATCCGCTGGACGAGGAGTTTCTTGCGAAACTGCCGCGCATCGGCTCGGCTTCGGGCGTCGCGCTCGGCATCGACCGCCTCGTCATGCTTCTCTGTGGGGCAAGTGAGATTG
>CAVDWI010000016.1:0-10509 GCA_963612485.1 Barnesiella intestinihominis | reverse complement strand
GTCATGTCCCCGGAATAATAAGGAATAAGGAAAGAGGAAGAAATATGAATCAGTTTCCGAATTGGGCGGAACTCACGCCGGAACACGTTGAAAAGGAACTCGAACGGCTCTTGAAGTCCTCGGAGGATGCCGTCGCCGCGATTGAGGCGGGCGAACCGACGACGTACGAGGGGCTTGTCTGGGGGCTGGACGACGCGACACGCGACCTCTGGCACTGCTGGGGCGCGGTCGGGCATCTGCTCGGCGTGATGAACTCGGAGGCGTGGCGCAAACTTGAGGAGTCGTTCCAGCCCCGAATCGTCGCCTTCGCCCTGCGCGTGAGCCAGTCGCGCAAACTCTACGACCTCGAACGCGCCTTGCTCGCCCGTCTGCCCGAGGGCGACGGCGTTCGCCGCCGCATCCTCTCGCGCATGGTGCAGTCCGCCGAACTGGCGGGTGTCGGGCTAAACGGCGAGAAGCGGATGCGCTTCAACGAGATTCAGACGAAACTCGCCCGCCTGTCGGCGGATTTCGCCAATGCCGTCATCGACGCGACGACCCCGGACATCGCCGACGCGGTGTATCTTGAGGCAATGAAACACGAGCCGGACAGGACGAAACGTGAGACGCTCTACCGCAAGCGCGCCACCCGTGCGCCGGAGAACGCGGCGCGGATACCTGAGATACTTGCGCTCCGAAAGGAAAGCGCGTCCCTGCTTGGCTTCACCAATTACGCGGAACTCTCGCTCGCGACGAAATGCGCACCCTCCCCGGCGGCGGTCATGAAGATGATCGACGACCTCGACGCGGCGACGGACGAAGGGGCGAAGCGCGAGGATGCGGAACTGGGCGAGGGGCTTGAACCGTGGGACGTCGCCTACCGCGCCGAGCGTCTGCGCGAGACGAAATATGCCTATTCGGAGGAGGAACTCAAGCGGCACTTCGAGTTCGAGGATGTGCTGGGCGGGCTTTTCCGCATGGTGAAGTTTCTCTTCGGCGTGGAGGTCGAGGAAGTTGTCGGCGCGGCAAAACCGTCCGTCTGGCAGAAGGACGTGCGCTTCTTCGCCGTGCGCGAGAAGGGCGAGACGATTGCCCACTTCTATCTCGACGCCTATGCGCGACCGGGACAGAAGCAGGGTGGTGCGTGGATGAACGAATTCCGCAACCGCTCCGTCCGTGCGGGCGAAGCCCCCGTGTTGCCGCTCGCCGTCGTTGTCCTCAACCTGAAGGAACCCGATGCGGAGGGGAAGAGTTATCTGCCCATGCGCGAGGTCGAGACGCTCTTCCACGAGTTCGGCCACGCCCTGCAGTGCATGCTGACGCGGGTGGACGAGGAGGACGCGGCGGGCATCAACCTCGTCGAGTGGGATGCAGTCGAGGTGGCGAGCCAGTTCATGGAGAACTGGTGTCTCGACGACCGGACGGGCATCGCCGTCCCGGTGGAACTGAAGGAGAAGGTGCGTGCGGCGAAGAACTTCCGCGCCGCCAGCCTCTGCCGCCGCCAACTCGCCTTCGCCAAGACAGATATGCTTCTTCATCTCGCGAAAGCGTCCGTCGATGCGGACGCGGTGAAGACGCGGGAGTTCGCGCATTTCGGTCTGCCGTCCATTCCCGAAGACCGCTTTCTCTGCGCGTTCACGCACATCTTCGCGGGCGGCTACGCGGCGGGCTACTACGGATACAAGTGGGCGGAGGTGATGAGCGCGGACGTCTATGGGGCGTTCGAGGAGGCTGGGCTTTCGGATGACGCGGCGGTCGTGCGACTCGGGAAGTCCTATCGCGAAACGGTTCTCGCCCTTGGTGGCAGTGAAAGTGCGCTCTCCGTCTTCCGCCGTTTCCGCGGCCGCGACCCGGAAATCGCCGCACTCATCCGCCAGAATGGCCTGTCGCCCTCCGCTCACGCGGCAATCGTGGTATAATATGCGCACTTATGGATGAAGGTGTTGGAATCGTTGAACTGAAGAAGATGGAACTGAACCTGCCGGAAGGCGGGTTCAGGCTTGCGTATGGCGGCGTTCTCAAGAAAATAGAGGTAGCCTACGAGGAGTGCGGCGCACCCCTCGCGGCGGATAACGCCGTCTTCATCTGCCACGCCCTGACGGGCGATTCGCACGTGGCGGGGATTCGTCCGGGCGAGGAGAAGCCGAGCGGCTGGTGGGAGGGGATGGTCGGTCCCGGCCGCGCCATCGACACCAACCGTTTCCACGTAATTTGCGCGAACGTGCTTGGCGGCTGCAGCGGCACGACGGGCCCGATGTCCGTTAATCCCGACACGGGCAAGCCCTACGGCTCTGCATTCCCCCAGTATGCGTTCGCAGACGCGGTGGACGTCTACCGGATGCTCCTGCGGCAACTTGGCGTGAAGAAACTCGCCGCGCTCATCGGCGGCAGTTACGGCGGTATCATGGTGATGGACTGGATGACGCGATGCCCCGACGAGATGGAGAAGGCGTGCCTGATTGCGACTTCCGCCTCGCTGAACACGCAGGCGATCGCCTTCAGCGTGGTGAGCCGCAACTCGATTACGGACGACCCGAACTGGAAGGGGGGAGACTACTACCTTGAGGGCGACGGCAAGGGGCCGAAGGCGGGGCTGGCGGCGGCGCGGCAGCTCGCGCACATCACCTACCTTTCCCGCGAACTCCTGCAGAAGAAGTTTGCGCGGCGGCTGCAGGAGAACTTCGTGAACGCCCCTGAGGCCGAACGACGCGAGCGCGACCGCCTCTTCAAGACCTACTTCCAGATCGAGAGTTATCTCGACTACCAGGCGATGAAGTTCGTGCGTCGCTTCGACGCGAACAGCTACCTGCACATCACGCGCTCGATGGATCTCTACGACCCCTGCGACCGCTGGGGGACGCTTGACGCGGCGTGTTCGCGGGTGAAGGCGAAGTGCCTCGTCGTTTCCTACGAGGGCGACATCCTCTTCACGGAATGGCAGAGCCGCGAGATAACCGCCGCGCTCCTGCGTAATGGCAAGGAGGTGTCGTATTGCCATCTCGAGAGCGGCACGGGACACGACTCCTTCCTGACGGACATCGACGACCTCTCGAAACTCGTCGGCGGCTTCCTCGGACATCGCGAGCCGAAGGTGATGAAGTGGCAGGAACGCCTCTATGCCAACGTCGAGCGCATGGTGCGGCCGAACGCCCGCGTCATCGACGTCGGCTGCGGCGACGGAACGCTGCTGAACGTCTTGCGCAAGAAGAAGAACACGAGGGGCGACGGCGTTGAGATCGACGTGGAACGCTTTGAGGAGGCGCTTGCGGACGGCAACAACCTCTACTGGGAGGATGCGGACGAGGGTATTACCGTCGTGCCGGACGGTCACTACGACATCGCCATCATCTCGGATACGCTTCAGGAGGTGAAGAACCCGCGCGGACTCCTTCACGAGGCCCTGCGCATCGCCGATGAGGCGATTGTCACGTTCCCGAACTTCGCCGCGTATCGCATTCGCCTGACGCTCGGTCTTACGGGCCGGCTGCCCGTCTCGAAGCAACTGCCGTTCCAGTGGTACGACACGCCGAACATCCACTGCATCACGCTGAAGGACTTCCGTGCGCTCTGCGAGGCGGAGGGCATCGAGATCCGCGAAGTCCGCGCCGAATCGCGGCACTTGTTCGGCAAGATTCTGCTGGCGCTCGGCTTCAAGAACCTCGGGGCTTCGCGCATCATCGCCCGCATCGCCCGAAAGGCGTGAGGTCGGATTGGACAAATCCGACCGATTTATGATATAATTCGCGTCAATTTTCACGAACGAAAGCGAAAAGATGGCAATTGTTTTAGGACTTCCGAAAGGCAGCTTGCAGGAATCGACGTTCGCCCTCTTCAAGAGGGCGGGCTTCAACGTTTCCTGTTCGAGCCGCAGTTACATTCCGTCGATTGACGACGATGAGATCAAGTGTCGCCTGCTCCGTCCGCAGGAAATGAGCCGCTACGTCGAGCTCGGGTTGCTCGATGCGGGCATCTGCGGATACGACTGGGTTTACGAGAACGGCAGCGACGTGCAGGAAATCTGCGAGCTGAACTACTCGAAGGCGACTTCCAATCCCGTGCGCTGGGTGCTGGCCGTACCCAACGACTCGAAGATCAAGTCCGTCAAGGACTTGCAGGGCAAGCGCATCTCGACCGAGGCGATGGGGCTTGTGAAGCGCTACCTGAAGAAGCACGGCGTGAAGGCCGACGTCGAGTTCAGCTGGGGCGCGACGGAAGTGAAGGCTCCCGAACTGGTGGACGCCATCGTCGACCTGACGGAGACGGGTTCGTCGCTCCGTGCGAACAACCTGCGCATCGTCGATACGATCCTGACTTCGACGACCCGCTTCATCGCGAACAAGGCGAGCTGGAAGAACCGTGCGAAGCGTGCGAAACTCGAACAGCTCAAGATGCTCCTGACGGGTGCGCTCGAGGCCCAGCGTCGCGTTCTGCTGAAGTGCAACGCGCCGGCGAAGACGCTCGCGAAGGTCGTTGAGGTTCTCCCGGCACTCCATGCGCCGACCGTGAACAAGCTCAACGACGAGAACTGGTTCGCCGTTGAATCGGTCGTCGAGGAAAAGCAGGTTCGCGACCTCATTCCCGAACTTACCAGGAACGGTGCGACGGGTATCATCGAACTGCCGCTCAACAAGATCATTTTCTAATCCACATCCACACTAACAAGACAGAAGGAGAAAACGATGGGTTCCATCAAGAAGAAACGCCGGAAAAAAATGTCGAAGCACAAATACGACAAGCGCATGAAGGCGATGCGTCACAAGAACAAATAAGGCAAAAGGCTCGGTTCAACCGAGCCTTTCGCTTATCGGGCTTCTCGCCTGAAGTATGGGTTATCCCGTTTCTCGCGCCCGATTGTCGTCGTCGGGCCGTGCCCGGGAATGACGAGCGTGTCGTCGGGGAGCGCGGCAAGTTTGCCGAGCGACCGCATCAGCGTCGCCCAGTCGCCGCCCGGAAAGTCCGTGCGCCCGACCGAGCCCGCGAAAAGCGTGTCGCCGGAGAGAAGGAGTTTCTCATGGGGAAAGTGGTAGCAGCATCCGCCGGGGGTATGACCGGGCGTTTCAAGAACCGTCATGCCGGGAAGTTCACGGCAGTCGCGGATGTTCGCGGGTTGCGGAATCGCCGGGTAGTCGGGCGGAAAGGCGTTCAGGGGATGCGCGAGAATCGGCGCATCGAGCGGATGGACGTAGACGGGGAGATTCGGAAATCGTCGCTGAAGGTCGGGGATGCCGCCAATGTGGTCGAAATGCGCGTGGGTGAGAAGGATGAGCTCGGGGCTGAGGTCGTCCTTCTCAAGAAGTGCCGCGATTCGGTCTGCGTCCGCACCGGGATCGACAATCCACGCCCTTTCGCCTTCAGCGAGGATTGAACAGTTTACTTCGAATGTGCCAACCTGAATTGTCTGTCGTTTCATGGCACTATTTTACCACATTCGGGGGAGAAAGGGGCGAATGTGGTGAACCTTTTTGTCCGATTCGGCATTTACACCTATGTAAGAAGAATAGCGGCTCGCACCCTTGATGGAAGTCTGGCAAGCGATTAGGGAAAACAGGGAAAGCGGGGCAAGACGGCTCGTTTCCGAGTACGGGAATCGCCTTTTTGCCGCGGCAATTCTGCTTTGCCCGAACGATTCGGACGCGGAGGAACTCGTCTACAAGTCCTTCGACCAGGCGGTCAAGAAGATTGCGCTCTACCGTCCGACGGCGGACTTCTTCAGCTGGCTCTATATGATCATGCTGAATTTCCGTCGCATGGAACTGCGCAAGCGCAAGGCGGAGGTCATACCCGTCGGTGCGCCGTGCGACTTGCCCGAGACGTGCTCACCGTCCGTTCTGCGGGTGCTGGAGTCGTCCGGATCAGACGAGGTTCGCCGTGCCGTCCGCGGCATTTCGGAGCCTCTGCGCGAGGTCGTGGTTCTGCGGTACTTCGAGGATCGGTCGATTGACGAGATCGCATCGATCCTGAACTTGTCGGAAGGCACGGTGAAGTCGCGCCTTCACAATGCCCGTGCGGCGTTGTATGTGTTGTTGTCCAAAAGTGAAAGGTGAAGATGTCATGAACGAAAGCGAAATTGACGTGATTCTGACGGATCGGGTGAGGTCGTGTGCCTCGTCGGTTCAGTTGCCGCCGGGCATGGAGGAGCGTCTCGTCGGGTCGATTCGGCGGACGCGGCGGATATTCCGCGCAAAGGTCATGGCGTTTATCGCGCTTCTTTCCGTCGGGAGCATCCTCGTTATGGGTCTGGTCGGGCGGACGGAGGCGTCGAAGGGCATGGGCGAGACGTCGCTGATTGCGGCGTCCGAGGGGTCGGAAAGCGGCGAAACGGTCGTTTCCAGCTGGATGCTGTTCGGGTTTTTCAGGGAATGCTTTCGGTCGAAGTCAAACCGGTCGATCAAGCGCAAAGAAGAAAGGGAATAAATGTCAGCCAAGGTCATTTGGATTGTTGTTGCGTCACTCGCGGTTGTCGTCGTCATGTTCGTCTGCGGCAAGATGGCGGATAAGAACGGCGAGAAATAACGCCGGGCTTCTCCGTTCTTGTGTCGCATCAAAACCATTTGCGCTAGTGTCCCCTTGACACCCAAATGGGTGATATGGTATATTTTGGGTTGGCGGTGAAGAAGGTGCTCGGCCGAGCGGCCGAATTGTACGAACCCAAAAAGGAATCCACACATGAAAAAACTACTGGCAATGCTCTCCGCAGCCGTGACGGCCATTGGCCTTCAGGCGGCGACGTATCCGAGCGGTACGGACTTCAACGGCGAAAGCTGGCCGGACGCGAACGAGGCGAAGCTTTGGACGACGAATGAGTTTTCGCGTTCGGATGTCGCGTATACCTATTCCTCTGCAGACTTCAAGGGTGGCGAAGAGTGGCTTCCGGCACAGTTCACCGACACCGCTGCCGGCGCGAACCTCAAGATCGAGACGGGGCCGACTTCGCCGATCTACCGCGCGATCAAAGTTGGCGAGGACGGAGAAACGCCCGTGGCGCAGGATATCGGCGAGAATGGCGTCCTGGTCGATACGCTCGTCAAGTTCACGGCGTATGACGACGAGGATGCGGACTTCGCCGCGATGGACCCGGATGCCAAGTTCGCGGTCTGGATCAAGGAGGTCGAGGGCGAGGAAGGCGCCGAGCCGACCTATCAGCTGATGGTCACGGCCGGCAAATTGAACAGCGCCGGAGACATCGTCGGGTCAGCGAACTACACCTGCACTCTGAACGAGAACCTGACCGCCAACTTCTCCCTGGCGAACTGGGTTCGCCTGACGGTCAAGACGATTGCCGACTTCACGGACGGCTATAATATCCCGGGCTTTGTCGTCTGCGTCAACGGTCTCGTGGTGACATCCGCAGATGCTGCAAACGACATCAAGGCCGCAGGACTGGCGCTGTCATCAATCGGCCAGGGATGGCTTTCCCAGAACGCCATCTTCCCGGCGCTCGTCAAGAACGACAAGACGGTCAAGCAGGTCGGCTTCGTCGGCACGGGCTGGATTGACGACCTCTCCATCACGGACACGATCCCCGCGTTCATCGAAGACGCGTCGAAGGCCTGGACGAACATCCTCGGCGAGCCGGACACGGACGGCGCCTACAAGATCGACGACGCGACCGACCTCCTCGCGTTCGCGAAGCACGTGAACGGCGCGGACGTTGACGCGCTGGCGACGGCCGGCGTCACGTTCAAGCTGACGGCGGACATTGCGCTTACAATTCCGGAAGACGGCAGTGCCTCCATCGCTGGCATCGGCATCCCGAACGCGAAGGAACTGCTGAGTGCGGCGGGTTATTCGACATACAAGGCGGGCGCGTTCAAGGGCACGTTCGACGGCGGCAACTTCACGATCTCCAACGTGATCCTGCCGCGCACGGACTACGCCGGCCTGTTCATGTCCGCCTACGGCGCGACGATCAGGAACCTGAAGGTCTCGCTCGGCAATGCGACCGGCTTCGCGACGGCGACGACTCTGACGGATGCCGAAACGGCCGCGAACGGCGACTACGGCGGCGGCGTGATCCTCGGCGTCTCGGTGAACACGACGGTCGAGAACTGCCAGACGGTTGTCGCGGGCGAATATAACACGTTCAAGGCGCCCAAGGCGCTGGCGGGCATCGTCGGCTATGCCGGCGGCGCGACGGTCATCAAGAACTGCACGAACAACCTCGCCATCTCGAGCGAGAACACGAAGGTCGGCGGCATTGCCGCGATTCTCCAGACCGGTGTTGGTCCGGCTGCAGAGAACTACAACGGCGCGACGGTCGAGGGCTGCACGAACAACGGCAACATCAGCACGACCGCGGGATCATCCTCGATGGCTGCAGGTCTGGTGTCCTACGTGCAGATGAATCTGACGATCAAGGGCACGTGTGCGCAGAATGGCACGGTCACGGGCAATCCGGCATTTTCGATCATCTCGCGTTATGACAGAACCATCACGGTTGACGCCGCCGCCGCGATCACGACGACGCAGACTGACCAGCTCGCGGCGAACACGACCATCGACGGCCTGACGTTCGCGAAGGTCTCGGAAGGCACGGCGACGTTCCTCGCGAACAGCGCGGTCACGGTCGCCGGGGCCTACAAGGTGATGGCGTCCGGCGCGGCGTTCACGCTCGCGAAAGAAGGCGACTCGATCACCTTCGACACCTCGCTCGCGACGGCCACGGTTGAGATGTCCTCGGACTTCTCGTCCGATGACTACGAGATCACGGAGGCGGCTGACGTGGAGAACGAGAAGGTCATCACCTACACCCTCGCGAAGAAGACGACGGTGAAGCCGGTCACGCCGGGTGTGGATACGCCCTGCGAGAATGAAGCTGCGGCGGACGCGCTGGCGAAGAAAATCAACGGCAGCAAGGACACGCTCATCAACGTGCCGACGGAGCTGACCGCAGACCAGAAGACGGATTACCTCGCGCTCATTGCGGCGAAGGTCGTCACAACGACGCCGGAAGGCGGCACGACCACTTACTCGGTCGTGGTCGATCTGACGACCGCCGCCGAGGAGACGATCCAGTCCCAGGTCGATGCCGATACGAAGGCGCTGAAGCTCTCGACGGTGGCGAAGGTAGAGACGAAGCAGACGCTGACGACGAAGCCGGGCATCTACTATTCGGTCGTCGCGGGTGCGACACTGGACGGCATGGACGTTCGGTCGAGCACGATTGCGACGGACGAGACGCTTGAGGTCACGCTGCCGCACTATCAAGGCGCCGGATTCTACAAGATCAAGGCGACGGTCAATCAGCAGAAAGTCGTGGCCGAATAAGGCGACGGGGATGCTGTCGAACGAAGGGCGTCCATGGGGTCTGACCCCCATGGACGCCCTTCGTTCGCGTCAATACCATTCCTAATATGAATATAGATAAGAATATACTAAACCATAGTTGTGTTTGCGCAGCAAGACCTCAGGCGCGGGTGCGTCCGAGGTCTTGCAGTCGCCTGCTCCGTCAGGCGACATCGGCTGTCCGGTCTTTCGGGGGACGGCTTGAAAACCGTACCGGTCGGGTGCTATCGGAGGATGATGGCGAAGCCCTTGCGCTTTTCGAGGTTCAGGCGGCCGTCGGAGGTGAGCGTGACGAAGAGGCGGTCGTTCTCCACGCCGTTCACGTAGACCTTCCAGTTCTTCACGTTCTTCGCCGTGCCGCCGACCGTCGTGAAGGTCGGGCCATTCTCCATCACCCCGAACACGAGCGCATTCGCCGTGCGCAGGTAGATGTTGCCCGTTGCCGCAGGGACGAAGTAGGAAATCGTCCCCGCCCCACGGTCAAGGTCAATCGCAAGACCGTTGAACAGCACGTTCTCGGACGGAATCCCCGACAGGTCAAGCGTCGCCCCGGCAGAGACTTCGACGGACGGACACGCATTGAACGCACCGTGCGGATTCGCCGACAGCGACGTCACATTGTCACTTCTATATTCAGCCGGATTCGCGAAATGCCGGTTTCCCAAATTGTCACCCGCATACTTGACGACCCATTCAGTGCCGTCCGCCGAACATTCCACGTTAATCGCCGTCGGGTTTCCGGCGGGCGGATTTCGGCAACTCGTCACGTAGACGAAGCTTGCGACCGGTGCCGCGCTCTCCGCAAGGCGCAGTGTCAGCGTCTCCCACGTTGACGAATCATCCGTCTTCGGTATCGCATTGCACCACGCGATGTTCTTCACCCAAGATGTCCCCGGCGAATTCGCCGTGATTGCCGCACCCACAGAGGTTAAGCCGAGATGTTCACCGGTGCTGTAGTCGTAAGTTCCCGTGAGATACGGCTTGGCGGACGCAATCTGTCCCGGAGCGAGGGCCGTCGCCTCCGTGCCGACAGCCGCCTCGGTCAAGTTGGCGTTCAGCCGCTGAGCAGCAACTGGCGCTGCGTTCTCGTAGCCGAAGAGGTGGAAGCGGTTCAGCGCCGCGTAGATGTTCTGCGTTTCGTCCGTCCACGTTGAACTCGCCGTATCGTAGATGTCGTGCGCATAGGTATCGCTCGTATGAACGCCGCGAATGACGAAACGCCAGAACTTGTTGTCGCGGTCGGAG
>CAVDWI010000015.1:0-21367 GCA_963612485.1 Barnesiella intestinihominis | reverse complement strand
CGCCCTTGGCGGTCGCGAGAATCTTCTTCTGTCCGCCCCAGTTGCCGAGGTTCTCCGGGCCGCCGCAGGTGCGCACGCCCATCTCCTCACCAAGTGCGCGGTCTTCGTCGGAATACTGGTTGTAGTAGACGAAAAACTCGCCGCAGCAGTCATAAAGACCCGCATCCCGATAGGTTACCAGCGAATGCCGCGTCGTCACGGGCGATTTCCAGCCAAGAATCGCAATCGAAAGGTCCCTGTTCTCGCATTTGTCATCTGAAAGCATTTTCATTCGCCACACGTCCATCCTTTCTCGCGTGTTTCAAGTTGCCGTATGTCGTCCTTGCTCGGCACTTCGTTATAAAGATTGTAGTTCAGCACCCAGCAGGATGGATGACGGCGGATGATGCGCTCAAGGTCGCGGGCGCACCGCTGGGTCGTGCCCCAGATGTCCCGTGCCTCGCTCGGTGCAATCACGTCCACCACCTCGCAGCGGTAGTGCCCGTTCTTCAGCGGACGCGACCAGGCGACGGCAATCGGCACTTTCGCCTTCGCCGCGAAGAACGCCGGCGCGGCGGAGACGGGCAGCGGCTTCCCAAAGAACCGAATCCACAGCCCACCCTTCTCCGGATCGACCGACTGATCGACGAGCAGCCCCAGCGACTTCCCCTCCTTAATCCCCTTCATCAGCGGACGGAACGCCCCGTCCGCCGCGACGATTTCCTGTCCGATCGACTTCCTCGCCCTCATCAGCATCCGCGTCATGCCGTCCGTGCCGATCTTCTTCGCGACGGACATCATGGAGTGTCCCTCAAGGTAGGCGAGCTGCGAGAGAATTTCCCAGCACCCCAAGTGAGCCGAGACCGTCACGGCGGGGCGGTTCTGCCGAAGGAACGCCTTGCCCGCCTCGGACATCTCGCCGACGGATGCAACGCGCGCGCGTGCCTTTCGGCACGTCCAGAAGATGTGCCCGATTGTCCGCGCCATATTGCGGTAGGCGCGGCGGATGATGAGGCGTTCCTTCCGCGTCGGATTGTAGGTCGCCGTGTCCGGGTCGAAGGCGCGCGTTCCCTCCGCACCTGTGCAAGTCCCGAATACGATGCGCAGGTTCTCAAGCGAACGACACCGCCCCCGGTGGTCGAAGACGTACATCACGAACGAGAGGAAGTCGCAGAGGCGCATCAGCGCCCCGTGCGGCAGATTCGTCAGGAAGATCCAGCCGAACCCGATGCCCAGCCACTCGAACGGACGCAGAAGAACTCGCCGGACCTTGCGCCACTTCCGCCGCACAATCTTCAGGCTAACGCGCATCGCCATCCTCCCGTAGGCCGAAGACGCGCCGCGCATTCCGCGTCGTGAGCGCGGCGAATTCCTCAAGCGGCGTCTTGCGAAGTTCGGAAAGGAACTTCGCCGTGTGTACGAGAAAGGCGGGTTCGTTCGGATTGCCGCGCATGGGGACGGGGGCGAGATACGGCGAATCCGTCTCAATCAGCAGACGGTCATCCGGCACGACAAGCGCCGACTCGCGCACGTTGTCCGCCGCACGGAACGTGACGATGCCCGAGATGGAAACAAAGAAGCCGAGGTCGAGCAGGGCGCGGCAGAACGCGGGCGAGCCCGTGAAGCAGTGGATGATACCCCGCGCGGGAATCTCGCGGAGAATGGCGAGCGTATCGTCGTCCGCCGCACGGGTGTGGATGATGACGGGCAAATCCATCTCCCGCGCCGTCTCCAGCTGCCGCGCAAAGAACTCGCGTTGCGCGTCACGCGTCGATTCTTCCCCATAATAGTAGTCGAGCCCGATCTCGCCGACGGCGCGAGCGTCCGTCCAGTCAATCGGCGGCAGGTCGGGAGAACCCGCCAGGTCGCGATCCCAGCCGAGCGCCTTCCAGACGTGCGGACGGCATGACGCGGCGAAGGCGGCGCCCCGGTTGAGCGCGGGGCTTCCGCCGATGGCCATCACGTGGGTCACGCCCGCCGCCGCCGCACGGTCGAGAATCGCGGCGATCTCGTCTTCCGAGCCTTCAAAGTGCGCGTGGGTGTCAAAGAGTTCCATGGTCGGCGCGGCGATTAGAACTTGCTCTTGCGGGCGAGCAGGAAGAAAATCGCCCCGATGCACAGCGTGAGACACCCCGAAATGCCCATCACGAGCGCAAAGGCGTGGGGACTGCCCTGAAGCGGAAGAGCGATGTTCATCCCGTAGAGGGACGCAATCAGCGTCGGCACGGCGAGCATAATCGTTGCCGCCGTCAGGTATTTCATCACGTTGTTCAGGTTGTTGTTGATGAGCGAGGCGAAGGTATCGAGCGTCCCGTTCAGGATGTTCGCATGAATCGTCGCCGTCTCAAGCGCCTGCTGGTATTCGACCATCGCGTCCTCGAGCTGGTCGCGGTCGTCCTCCGAAAGCGAAATCTGCCGCGAGGTGTTCGCACGGGCGAGCGCAATCGAGTCCGCCTTGAGCGAGGTCGTGAAGTAGACGAACGTCTTCTCAATCGTCAGGAGTCGCAAAAGCACCTTGTTCGAGATGGACTCGTGCAGTTCGTCCTCAAGGTCGTTCGTCCGCAGGTGAATGTCGTGCAGGTAGCGCAGGAAGAGTACGCCGCCGTGCCAGAGCAAGCGGAAGGCGAAGCGATACTTGTCGCTCGGCGGGCACACGCGGCGGATCTGGTCGAGGAAGGCCGTCGTGACGGGCGTCTTCGCACTGCAGACGGTAATGACGATTTCACCAATGAGAATGATGCCGAGCGGGACGGTGCAGTAGGGCACGACGACTTCGTCCTCCTCGTCATCGATTGGACACGGCACGTGGACGATCATCAGCGCCGCGCCGTCCTCGTAGTCGAAGCGCGGGCGTTCGTCACGGTCGAGCGGGTCGGTGAGGAAGTCGCGGGGAACTTGCGAATGGGTGAGGACGGCCTCGAGTTCCGTCGTCGTCGGCTCGACGAGGTTAATCCAGCACGAGGGCGCGAACTCCGGCGCTTCCCGAAGTCCGCCATTCTCCCAGCGGTAAATCGTCATCATGGCGGCAGCCCTCCTTCCTCATTCGGAACGCTTCCCCTCAGGCGAGCTGCGAGAGAAACCGCACGTCGTTCTCGTAGAGCCAGCGGATGTCCGGAATGCCGTACTTGATCATCGCGATGCGTTCCACGCCGAAGCCGAACGCATAGCCCGAGACCGCCTCCGGGTCATAGCCGACGTGACCGAAGACGCGCGGATCGACCATACCCGCCCCCGCGACCTCGATCCACCCCGAATCCTTGCACACGCGGCAGCCCTTGCCCTTGCAGACATGGCACGTGAAGTCCACCTCAACTGAAGGCTCGGTGAACGGGAAGAAGTGCGGACGGAACCGAACCGTCACACCGTCGCCCATCATCTCCTTCGCGAAATAGGCGAGCACGCTCTTGAGGTCGGCGAGCGACACGGGTTTCGTATCGACGTAAAGCCCCTCGATCTGGTGGAAGTTCGCCGAATGCGTCGCGTCCGTCGTATCGCGGCGGTAGGTGCGTCCAGGGCAGATGACGCGAATCGGCGGCTTGTTGGCCATCATCGTCCGAATCTGCACGGGCGAGGTCTGGGTCCGGAGCAGGCTGTCCTCGCCGAGCCAGAACGTGTCTGTCCTGTCCATCGAAGGATGATGGGGCGGCGTGTTGAGCGCGGTGAAGTTGTTGAAGCGGTTCTCGATTTCCGGGCCGTCCGCCACGGTGAAGCCAAGCCGGCCGAAGATACGCGCACTTTCCTCAATGACGCGGGAAAGCGGATGCTTCGCGCCAAGGCCAAACCAGCGTCCCGGCAGGGTGAGGTCGGCGTCACTCGCCTTCTCGCCCTTCGCCCCCGCACCTTTCACGGCGAGCGCGGCCTCGACCTCGGCCTTCCAGGCCTGCACGGCCTTGCCGAACGCCGGGCGTTCTTCCTTCGGCACGTCCTTCATCCCCTTGATGATGGCGGGAATGGACCCGTTGCGCCCGACGTATTTGACGCGCAGTGCTTCGACCGCCGCCGCATCCGCCGCCGCCGCAATCTCCTTTAGGCTCTCGGCCTTCGCATTCTCAAGTTCGGCAAGTGTCATAACTTTCGCTCCTCACTTCACGCTCACGCCCACGGCCGAGCGAACCTTTTCCATAATCGGCGCGGCGGCGGCATGGGCCTTCGCCGCGCCCGCACGGAGGATATCCTCCAACGCATCTTCATCCTTCGCAAGTTCCTCGCGACGGGCGCGGAACGGGTCGAACAGCCGGTGATAGGCCTCCAGCAACGCCTTCTTGGCATGCCCGTAGCCATAGCCGCCGGCGCGGAAACTCGCCGCCATCTGCTCGACCTCCTCCTTCGTCGCGAAGAGCTTGTAGAGTTCGTAAATCGAATTTCCCTCCGGCTCCTTCGGCTCTTCCATCGTCTTCGAGTCGGTTACAATCGCCATCACCTTCTTCTTGATGGACTTCGCGTCCTCGAAGAGTTCGATGGTGTTGTGGTAGGACTTCGACATCTTCTGCCCGTCCGTGCCGGGAATCGTCGCCACCGTACCGGGAATATAGGCGTCGGGGAGCTTGAACGTCTCGCCGTAGGCGTTGTTGAACTTCTGGGCGAGATCGCGCGTCACCTCAAGGTGCTGCTTCTGGTCTTTCCCGACTGGCACGAGGTCGGCGTTCATCATCAGGATGTCCGCCGCCATCAGCACGGGATACGCGAACAGCCCGTGCGTCGCCTCAAGGCCGTGGGCGAGCTTATCCTTATAGCTGTGGCACCGTTCGAGAAGCCCCATCGGGGTCAGGCACGAGAGATACCACGCCAGTTCCTGCACTTCCGGCACGTCGCTCTGACGGTACATCACCGTCTTCTCGGGGTCGAGTCCGCACGCCAGGTAGTCGAGCGCCACGTCCCGCGTCGCCGCACGAAGTGCCGCGCCGTCGCGAACCGTCGTCAAAGCGTGGAAATTCGCAATAAACATGAAGTTTTCGCCCTTCTCCTGAAGGTCGAACATACTCTTCATCGCACCGAAGTAATTTCCCCAGTGCAACTTGCCCGAAGGCTGTATACCCGTCAAAATCCTCATGGGAGTGTATTATACCATAAACGGAGACGCTGCGGCGGCTCGGGCTGGGTTGCCCGAGCCGGGTGACAAGAGAAGGGTGCGCAGTTACAGACCCAATAGAAGTCTCTTCGAAGGCGACTTCAGGCCACGGAAGAACAACTCGCCGTCAATCAGGTGGTCGCGGAGGAGCACTGGCGGCTTTGCGGTCAAACACCCAAAGGAATCCATCCATAGACAAAATGGGCGCGGGACCGAAGCCCCACGCCCATTTGAACGCATCCGACCGCTGCTTACTTCGCAGGAGCGGAACCGTCGTCGCCATAGCCCTTCGACTTGAGGTACTCGACGACCTTGCCGACGGTCGTCAACTTCTCGGCGTCTTCCTCGGGAATCGACGCACCGAATTCCTCTTCAAAGGCCATGATGAGTTCGACGGAGTCGAGCGAGTCCGCACCCAGGTCGTCGATGAACGACGCCTCGGTCGTGACCTGCTCCGCATTGACGCCGAGCTGCTCAACGATGATTTCTTTTACGCGATCTTCAAGCTTTCCTGCCATGATGTGTTTATCTCCTTATTATTTGGATGGGTGTATTATACTAAATTTTGGGGTTGTCGCGCAAGGGGGTCAGCCGATCATGCCGCCGTTCACGGAAATGATCTGTCCCGTGACGTAGGCGCTCTCGTCACCCGCAAGCCACGCGACGGCCTTGGCGATGTCCTCGACCGTGCCGAAGCGGCGAAGCGGAATCTGCTCCATGTAGTTCTTGCGGACATCCTCCGGCAGAACATCCGTCATCTTCGACTGGATGAAGCCCGGCGCGACCGCATTGCAGCGGATGTTGCGCGAGCCGAGTTCCTTCGAGGTGGTCTTCGTGAGGGCGATCACGCCGCCCTTCGAGGCGGTGTAGTTCGCCTGGCCGGCATTGCCCATGATGCCGACGACCGATGCGATGTTGATGATCGAACCGCCGAGTTGGGTTCCGTCCGCCGCCTTGTTCTTCATCATCGGGCGCGAGACGGCGCGGGTGAAGAGGAACGTACCCTTCAGGTTCACGTTCAGCACCGCGTCCCAGTCCTCGTCCGACATGCGCATGAGCAAGCCGTCCTTCGTGATGCCGGCGTTGTTGACCATGATGTCGATCTTGCCGAAGTCCGCGAGCACCGCCTTCACGCAGGCATCGACTTCCGCCGAACAGGCGACGTTCACGCCATAGCCCTTCGCCTTCACGCCGAGCGCCTCCAGCGCCTTCACGGTTTCGTCGCACCACTCGGCCTTGAGGTCGCAAATCGCGACATTCGCGCCGTTGGTGGCCAGTTTCTTCGCAATTGCCGCGCCGATTCCGCGCGCCGCGCCAGTTACAATGGCGACTTTTCCTTCGAGGTTCTTCATTTCCTTTTCCTTTCTACAAGTAAATGGTCAATCAGGCGTTCAGCATCGCGACCGTCGCGTCGAGCGAGGCGAGGTCGCCCACGTTCGCCGTCTGAAGCGCGGGGTCAATCTTCTTGACGAGCCCCGACAGCACCTTGCCCGGCCCGAACTCGACGAAGCGCGAGCAGCCGAGTTCCTTCGCCGCCGCGACATCCGCCGCCCAGTTTGTCGCGCCCGTCACCTGTTCGAGCATGAGGGCCTTGATTGCGCCGGGGTCGTCCGAGTGGGGCTTGCCCGTCACGTTCGAGAGCACGGGGAACTTCGGCGCGTGGAAGGCGATGCCGTCGAGCACCGGCGCGAGTTTCTCGCGGGCGGGGGCCATGAACGGGGAGTGGAACGCACCCGCCGTCGCGAGCGGAATCGCCCGCTTGACGCCGAGTTCCTTCGCCACGGTCGCCGCGTTCGCAATCGCCTCCTTCGAGCCGGAAAGCACCTGCTGCGCGGCGGAATTGACGTTCGCCACCGTGCAGCCCGTCTTCTCGCAAAGCGCCGCGAGCTGTTCCGCCGATGCGCCGACGATGGCGATCATGCCGCTCGGCGTCGCCTCGCACGCCTCCTGCATGAAGCGTCCGCGAGCCTCGAGAACCTTCAGGGTCGAGTCGAAGTCGAGAACGCCCGCCGCGCAGAGCGCACCCCACTCGCCGAGCGAAAGCCCCGCCGCACACGCAAACGCCGTCGGCCGCCGCTTCTGGAGCGCGAGATATCCCGCATAACTCGTCACGAAAATCGCCGGCTGGCAGACGTTGCTCTTGGTGAGTTCCTCCGCCGGGCCCTCGAAGCACGTCTTCTTCAGGTCAAACCCAAGCACGGCGTTCGCCTTGTCGAAAAGAGCCATCAGCTCGCCGTCGGACTCCGCGAAGTCCTTTCCCATACCGGGTGTCTGTGCGCCCTGTCCCGCGAATATGCAACAATCGGACATTATTTCGTTTCCTTTGTTTGGTTGGTTGTCGCCGGCTGATACTTCCAGCCGGGATAAAAGAATCGGATGTTTTTCAGGTAATAGTCTGCGTCCACGACGCGGTCGTCCTTCACCGCCTCCACGTAAAGTTGCTCAAGCGTCCGCACGATGCGGTTGCTGGCGGCGGCGAAATCGGCCGCACTGTTTTCCGCCGCAATTCGCTCGGCGCGGGCGAGATGCCGCGATTCGACCGGGAGCGTACGGTCGTTCTCGGGCAGAACCAGCTCCTTCTTCGTGCGCCTGACCGCGTTCGTGCCGCCGCCGATCTCGTCCGGCTCACGTTCCCCGACCCAGACGAGGTCCGCCGCCGTCTTGTCGGGATGCAGCGCCCGCTCGCGCTCGTCCAGTTCCTGCTTGAATTCGAGCAGTTCGCGCTCAAGCGTCACAAAATCGACCTGACGGAGTTCCAGCACCTTCGCCTCGGCAATCACCGCGTCGGACTTGAGTTTCTCCGTCGCGAGTTTGTCCGCCGCCGCCTGTGCCTCTGCTTCCGCCTTCGCCTTCGCCGCGTCCGCGACGGACTTCACTTTTTCGCTTTCGAGCCGCACGGCCTCGGTCTTCGCCTTCTCCGCCTCACGCTGCGCCTCCGCCGCCTTCGCCCGGTCGGCCGCCGCCCGCGCATCCGCTTCCGCCTTCTTCGCTTCCGCTTCCGCCCGCTCGCGTTCGAGTTTCGCCGTCTCCTGCCGCGCCTGTTCGGCAAGGCGCATCTCCTTCGCTTCCTCGACGGCGGACTTCTTCGCCGCCTCCTGCGCTTCCGCCGCGAGTTGTTCGGCCTTTGCCTTCTTCGCCTCCTGCGCTTTCGCCGCCTCCTCGTTTTCCGCACGAAGTTGCGCCAACCGAGCGACGTCCGCACGGTTGTTCGTAATGACAATGCCCGCAATCGCCGCGAGAATCACGGCGACGGAGACGAGAATCGCGGCGAAAACCTTACTCTTCATGCGCCTCTTTCCCGTTCGGCGTTTCAGCCTCGTTCGTCTGCCGCGTACGGATGTCCTCGGCGAGCTGTCTCAGGCTCTCCTGGCTTTCCGCGTCGAGCAACTGCTCCTTCCGCGCCGCCTCCGCCTCGCGTTCGAGTTCCTCGCGGTGCAGTTCCAGCCAAAGGGCGCGCTCGGCTTCGTCCATCTTCTCGAGTTTCTTCGCCCGCGCAACCTTCTCCTGCTCGATGGCAAGCCGAACCTGACGCTCCTCGTCCTGCTTTGCCCACTCGTCCTTCAGGCGGCGCAACTGCTCCTTCTTCGACACGGGGTCGGCCAGAATAGACCCCGACCAACCGTGGTCGTCCCACGGACGCGGATCGCTCATCGTCGCCTTGCGGCGCATCGCCTCCACCTGCGCCGCGTCACTGTCGTTCAGCACGTAGGGCGTCATGAAAACGAGAAGTTCGTTGCGCGACTCGGAAGTCGAGGTCGAGCCGAAGAGGTACTTGCCAATCCACGGAATGTCCTTCAAGATCGGGATGCCGCTCTCGCTTTCCGACACGGTCGTCTCCGTCAGGCCGCCGAGAACGACCGTCTGACGATTCTCCAGCAGCACGTCCGCCGACATCTTGCGCTTGAGCGACGTGTCGATCTGGACTTCGCGGCTGCTCGGGTCGAGAATCGTCTGCTGGGCCCCCAACTGCGAATACTCCTCCTCGACTTCCAGCATCACTGTTCCGTTCGGGTTGATCTTCGGCGTGACCTTGATGGTGATGCCGAGTTCCTCCGCTGAATACTGCGGCGCGGTCGAGTTGCCGGACGCATAGACCGACGACGACACCTGATAGCCCGTCAGGAACTGCCGCTTCTGCGTCGCGTCAATCGTCGCCTCCTTGTTGTCCACGGTCATGATGACGGGCGAGGCGACGTATTTCGAGCGCGAGTCGCTTTTCGAGGCCTTAATGACCGCACCGAGGTCGAGGCGGTCAGAATAGATGCCGTAGGTCAGCCCGGCGGCGCCCGGCGTGAACAGGGCGGGGAGAGCCTTGCCCACCGCGTTGATGAGGAGGTTCGACACGCCGCTCGCCGCGCTGGCAATGCTGTTCTGCCCGCCGCCACCGCCGATGGCCTGCCGGAATTGATCGCCCTTCGCCTGCATGCCGCGAACCCAGTCGATACCCGTCGAGATGTCGTCACCCAACTGTACCTCGATGATCACCGTCTCAATCAAGACCTGCGAGAGCTTGATGTCCATCGACTCGATGATCTGCTCAATGGTCGGGATGTCCTCCGTCCTCGCCATCACGACCAGCCCGTTGATGCGCTTGTCGGCGAGCACCGTGACGTTGTCCTTCGAGAGTTCGCCCGCCTTCGACTCACCGCTGCGCTGGTTCACCGACTTGCGCTGATTCGCCGACGACGCCGACGAGCGCGTCAGGTTGCCGCCGCTCCCCGACTTCGCGTTCTGGTTCTGGTTCTGCTTCGTGCTCGACTTCGAACTCGCCGCGTTGCCAATCAGGTCGTTGATCATGTCCGACACGTCCTCGGCATCCGCATACTTGAGGCGGTAGACCTTCACCTGCACGTCGGGCGTCGTCTCGACGTCGAGCTGCTCGATCACCCGGTCGAAGAAGTCCATGTTCGGCTTCTGCGTCACGATGATGAGCTTGTTCGACCGCTCGTCCGCGAGAATCAGCACCTTGCCGCGAATCATGCCGCGGTCGGCGTCGGAGACGGACATCACGAGGGACTCGTTCACGGTGGGCTGCTGCGTCTGCTGTTCGTTGTTTCGTCCGCGCAGCAGCCCCCTGCCGCCGAACGGCGGGCGGATGGCATTCTGCGCGGCGTTGTTGTTGACGTTCTTGCCGTCCTTCTCCTGATCCTTCTGCGACTCCTGCACGATGGCCTCGAGCGCCGTCTTGATGTCCGCCGCGCTTGCGTTCTTGATCTGCCGCACGAACACGTTCTCAAGCACCGGCGTCGCCACGTCAATCATCTTCGCAATCTCCAGCATCCGGTTGATGTTCTGCTGGGTGTCCGTGACGAGAATGGAGTTCGTCCGCTCGAAGACGAGCAGGATGCCGCTGTCGGACTTGAAGCCCTCCAGCGCCTTCTGCGCCTCGTCCGTCCCGATGTTCTTGAACGGAATCATCATCGAGACGACCTTGATCGACTCGTCCAGGATCTTGTCCGTATTCATCAGAAGCGGAATGCCGTCCTTGCGCACTTTCGTGCGCGGCAGGGCGCGGACGAACTTCTCCCCGTACGGCTCGAGGTGGATGCCGTTCATCTCGAGAATCGTCTCGATCGCCTCGACCTGTTCAGACTCCGACAGTTTCTGGCCCGGACGCGACTGGAGGGTAATCGTCGGAGTGGGGGCGCCCGGATCCTTCAAGACCGTCTTGTTGACGAGTTTCGAGTAGACCTCGAACACCATGTCCACGGCGGCATTGTTGAAGTTGAGGGACGAGACCCCGTCCGATGAAGAGCCGGGTGCGGCGGCGGGCGGTGGCGTTCCGGGGGACGGGCGTGAGCCAAGAATCCCACGCGGCGGCGCGGCGACGGCCGAAAGGCCGACAAGGGCAATGATACAGGAAACGACAGTCTTCTTCATTGGTTATTTCTCCCTCATGTAGGCGCAGGTGACGGTCAGCGAACCCTTCAGATAGCCGCGCTTGGAACTGGGGCGCATGTTGATCGTCCGCACGTCGAACATTCCCTCGTCCGTATTTTCCAACTCATGCAGGAACTTGACGAGCGATTCAAGCGCACCCTCCCACGACTTGACCTCAATCGGCAGTTCGTAGACGTCGCCCACTTCCTCTTCCTTTCCGACCTGCCGCTGGGAAATCGAGATGTGGTTCTTCGTGGCGATTTCCTCCATCTTTCGCTGCCAGGTCGTATCCGTCACCTTCCCCGTCTCGAACATCGGCATCAGGGCCTTTTCGTCCTCGTAGGCCTGATTCCACTTCTGCCGCTCGGAGATGAGGCGACACTCGTCCAGATAGGTCTTCCGCGCCTGGGCGTAGGAACGCGCCGCCTTCCGCCACGCATCCTGCTGGCTCACGAACCAGAGCCCCGCCGCGAGAAAGTAGAGGAGCACCATCCCGAGAACGGCCAGCACGGCCTTTTCGCGCAAACTCATCGCGTTCATCAGTCCTCATCCCCCTTCTCATATCGACAGTCAAGGTCGAACTTCTGCTTGCCGCCCTTCATGGCGGAAGGGCCATGAAGATCGACGCGACCAAAGACCCCTTCCGTCTCGCCTTCGCCCGCCAGCGCGTTCATCGCGTCCTGAAGCTTCCACACGGAATCCGCGTCGTCCGCCTCGCCCGCGACCTTCACGCCTTCGTCGCGCCTGAAGACCCAGCTGTTCAGCGTCATACCCGCCGGCAGTCGGTCGCTCACCGCCTTCATCACCTCGAGCGCACCCCGCGAGTGGTCGGAGTATTTCTGCACGAGCCTCACCTTGTCGCGCATATCCTTCACGGCCGCGTAGGCGCGGCGATGCTCCTTGCTCAGGGACTTCTGGCGGTCGGTCATGAAGCCGTAGCCCATCGGCACACCAAAGAGAATGCCCATGGCGAGAAGCCAGATACCCCCGGCCACGGCCAATCCCCGCGTTAACTTCTTCTTCAGCCGCGACTCTTCGAGAACCTGCCGCCAGCTCTCGGGCAGCGCATTGAGCGCGTGCTCATCCGCCGAACGCTCCTCCACGCCGACAAGCGCCGCGTCTTCGCCGATTTCAATGCGGCGAATCGGCGCGAGGTCTTCCAGCCCGTCGGCGGAAAGGTCGCCCGTCACGATGATTTCGGAAAGGGACTTCACGCCACCAAAGTCCTCCGCCTCGAGAAGCGACAGCATGACTTCGCGGCGAAGGTCGCTTTCCGCGCTGACCGCGCGAATCGCGCTCGGCAGGTCGCCGTCAATGATCAGGAGGGAGATGCAGTCCGCGCCCTTCATCAGCAGAAGCCGCCGTTCGTCGCTGCCGCCGATGGCGGACCACAGCCCGCGCACCGCCCCCAGCGCGAGCGCATCCACCCGCGTGACATTCAGTTTCGCCGCGTCCAGAGCCTCGGCAACATCTTCCGCCGCGCTTTCGGGCAGTGCCGCCGCCACTACGATCAGCCCGTCCGCCTCGTCGCGCACCAGTTCGCACGAGACTGTCAGCGGCTCGTCGGGATACGGACTCATCGCCCGCAGGAGCGGCGCGGCGAAACCGCACGGGTCTTCCCGCGATTCGGCGGGCACGCGCACGAGTTTGACCAGAAGGCGGGAAAGCGGCAAAGCAAGCACGGCCTCGTGGGAGGGCTTCCCCGAGGCGAGCAAACGCAACGAACCGCTCTCAAAGGCGGCAACTTGAACCGTACTTGCCATAGTCATTGCGTATTATACCAAAAACGGCGCGACTGCGGCGGTTCGGTCGGGGGTTGCCCAATCCGTTCAGAAAAACGGTTTAATTCTGGAAACGACGCGAGCGACGTGCACTGTTCGACTTCGACTATTCTAACCTTCCGATCTCACGATCCACAATCCACCGATACCACAGCCCCTGCCAGAAGTTCCACATCCAGCCCGCATAGCCGTCGAGAAAACCAAGCCGCACGAAATACCGGATCGAGAAGTAGACGAGCGCACGGAAATAGCGCGGCATCTTGTAATACGCCTCCTTTGAGGGCTTGAAGCGCAGTTCGCCTCGCTGGAACGCGAGCGCATCCCGCGCCTCGCGCTTCGCGTAGCCGCGATGCTTCTCGCGCCACCAGTCCATCGAGTTGAGGTTGTCGTCCGCGAACTCGCCCTTGAGGCGCCAGTCGCGCCCTTCGCCCGTCTCGATGTGCTCGTCCATCGCCCGGTCCTGGCAGCGGCCGATGCCGCGCTTGAAGAAGCGCACCATCGGGATGTGGGCGGTGCCGCCGAAGCGGATGCGGTGCCCACGGAATACTCGCGCGCGAGAGAGAGAGAGAGAGGTCACGTCGGACGGCAAGCCGCCCGACGTGACCAGCTCGCGCACCTCCGCACACGTCTCGGGATAGAGGTATTCGTCCGCGTCAAGGCGCAGGATCCAGGTCGATTCGAGCGGCAGGTTGTCGAGAGCCCAGTTCAACTGCTTGGCGTACTGCCCCGGCCAGGCGTGGTAAACGACTTTCGCACCCATCTCGGCCGCGATTTTATCCGAGCCATCCGTTGAGAAACAATCGACGACAAAGACGTTGCGCGGCGCGAGGGGCGCGAGCCGCTCGAGACACCGCCTGATATGCAGCTTCTCGTCTTTCTGAAGGATGATGATGTCGATGTCGGTTTTCATTGTCTTCTTGCTATCGCCACGGATTTCACGGATTGGCACGGATTTAAAAGATTATTCTCTGGATTTCAATGTCATTAGGTTTGCCGAAGTTGACGAGAAGACCGAGTTTTAAACCCGTTGTCTTCAAGTAGTTCCTCCCCTGTGCCGCGTGTTCCTTCTTCAATTCGGCTACAGCCTTTAATTCCACAACTATCTTATCAAAACAAACAAAATCTGCCTTATAGAATTGCTGTAAAGGAATCCCTTTGTATTGAAGCCTTAATTCCTTCTGCTCAACGTAAGGAATACCTGCCTTCCCAAACTCTAAAGCGAGTGCTTCTTGATAAACAGCCTCTAAAAAACCATATCCGAGTGTGTTATACACTTCAAAACACGCTCCACGTATTGCATATGTCTCGTCCTCAAACAACATTATCAATCTTTCCCATCCGTGTTAATCCGTAAGATCCGTGGCGACAGCAACATCCCCCATCCGTACCCTTCCGCCGCTACTCGACGATCTTCCGCTCCTTGACGACCCGCGCCGGATTGCCGGCGACGATCGTGAACGGCGGCACGTCCTCCGTGACCACGGCGCACGCCGCGACGATTGCGCGGATTCCAGACGCGCACCGATGGATAGACGGCGACAGGCCCTTTGGTCTTCATGCCGAACGCCCGCAGCCAGAAGACGCGCCAGCCGCGAAGGAGGAAGTAGGGATTCCAGCGGCAGAGGAGCGTCCACGCGAGAAGCCAGAGGAAACGCCAGCAGCGAACCGACGGTGCAGTGCGCGTCTGATATTTCTGCGCCACCCACTCTTCAGAAGTAAAATGCATCAATATCCAATCTAATTCTTGCCAATTCAGTACTTTTCGCGCATTATACAATATACTTTCATCGGCTGTCAAGATGCGACAGATGCGACAGGTCTGGAGTTTGCCCAATCCGTCGCCACATCCCGTTGCATCAGAGGAAGATTGTGCGGCGGCGGGCGGCCCAGCAGAGGTAGGCGACCGTCACGAAGAACGACGCGGGCACACGCGGCTTCGCGGCGATTCGCACGCCGAGAAGCGTGGTCTTCCCGCCCAGCCCCATCGGCCCGACACCGAGCGTGTTCGCCTCGCGGCAAATCTGCGCCTCCAACTTCCGCAGGGTCGGGTCGGCGGATTCGCCCGCCTTGCCGAGCGGACGGAGCAACTGCTCCTTCGCCGTCTCGAAACCCGTGGCGCGGTCGCCGCCGATGCACACGCCGAGGATGCCCGGCGCACACCCGTAGCCCTGCGTCTTCACCACGGCATCAAGCAGGCACTTGCGCACCCCGGCGAGGTCGCGCCCCGCGCCAAGCGTCGCGTCCGGCAGGGAATACTGCCGCGACATGTTCTCGCTGCCGCCGCCCTTCATGAGGAGCGTGACGGCGGGCTTTGCCCCTTCCGTCTCCGCCACGTAATGGACGACGGGCGCACCGTCCGCGCAGTTGTCGTCATACGACTTGCCGCTCACCGCGTCAATCGTGTTCTTCCGAAGGATGCCATCTGCCGTCGCCTTCGCGACGGCGCGCTTGAGCAGTTCGGGAGTGACGCGGCGGCGTAGCCGCTCGTCCACGAAGAAGGTGAGCGTCCCCGTATCCTGGCAAAGCGGCGTACCCTTGCGCCGCGCCAGCTTCACGTTGTCGAGAATCGTGGCAAGCACGACGGCGGCGGATTTGCCGCGCACTTCCCGACGAAGCGCGGACTTGAGCGCCCGCTCCACGTCGTCCGGCAGCGAACAACTCGTCTCGCGGATGAGCGCGGCAATACTCTCAAGCGTCGTCACTTGTTCACCACGCGGAGGGTTTCTTCGCGGATCTTGACGAAGTCGCTCTTGTTCGCCATCGCATCCTTTTCGACGTAGAGGGCGGAGAGTTTCTCGATTTCGTCGGCGAAGAGGTTCTGTTCCTTCAGAATGCGCAGTTTCTCGGCGGCGATGATGCCGTTGCGCAGTTCGAGAAAGCGCCACGAGGGCGAGCCGTCCGGATAGACGAGGAAGGTGTCGCCCGCGAGCCAGTCGCCGTAGGAGGCGTCCTTCTTCGGATTCTGCGGCCAGCTGTTCCACGCCCAGCGGAGGAAGCCGTCCAGCCCGCAGACGCCAGGATACGCGCCGAGCCAGAACGCCTCGCCCGCGCCGCTCGACATAAAGGTGTTCGGATACGTCGGCCAGCAGCAGACGTAGAACGTCGTCTTGTAGCCCTGCTCGCGGCGGGTCTTCACTTCGGAGAGAAAATCGTTCACCGTGACGTGACCGAGCACCTGCGAGTAGTTGTCAATCGTGATGCCCTTGAAGTCGGACGGCGCACGGTTGCCCGCCATCGCAATCCGCATACCGGGCGCCTTCGACTGGATGAAGTCCGCAATCGCCTTCACATCCTCCGGCGGACGCTCGTCCATGGCGATGTAGGTGTCGGCGAACCAGCCCTTGTCCCTGAGATGCGCGGCGAAATCGACAAGGAAGTCGCCCCAGAAGTCCGCGAACTCGGGCGTACCGGGGAAACAGGTCATCTCCTTCTCATTGCCCGCCTCGTCCTTGTAGCGGCAGACGTTCCCCCACGGACACATCGTATAGCAGGCGATGTCCGGCCCGAGACCGCAGGAACGCCCGAACTCGACGTATTCGTCGAAGACCGTGTAGTCGAACGCCCACGAGCCGTCCGCCTTCTTCACGCGCCCGATCATCGAGCCATAGGCGTCGTAGCACTGGTGATTCCACGGCTGGTCGAGAAGCGAGACCGTGAGGGTCTTCTGCCCGGCGGTCGCGAGCGTCTTCCAGACGGGACGCATCGCGGCGTAGTGCTTCTTCGAGAACGGCTTCACGCCCTCCATGCGGGCGACGGCCCACGGGTGCTGCCAGAGGTCGAGGAAATACTTCCAGTCCTTCGGCTGGGGAAGAACGCGGTCGACGACGCGGACGCGCATCATGCCGCAATCGTAGACGCCGGGCTTCGCATCCTCCGCCACGCGCACCTCGACGATGCGCGGGCCATCCTCGTCCTTCTCGCCCCACTTCACGCGGTCGCAGACTTCGACTCGCTGCAGGTCGCTCGGCTTCGGCGCGTACTTCACACCCTTCAGAACGCCGCGCCGAACGCGAATCCCGTCGGGGGCATCGCCGAGTTCGGCGAAGTCGGGCACGCGAACCGCCACCGTTTCACCGCGCCACGCGACAACCTCGAATGTCCGCGCCGATGCGCAGAACGCCAGGGCGGCAGCCGCCCCCATCAGGATGGTTTTCATTTTCATGGCGGATATTATACCATTCATTAATCGGGGGAGCAACGGGCTTTAATTCTGGAAGCGACGGTCGCAGTAAACTGCCACTGCGCGGACTAGCCGCGCACGAGCATCCGCGCCGCGGCATCCCCGCGCATCTTCAGTTCCTCGTCCGTCAGCGGACGAAGCCCCTTCGAGCGCAGGTAGCGCACGGCCTTCTTGTAGGCAATCCGCTCCGCCGAACCGTCCACGCCGCGCAAAGCCGCCGCGTTCTGCTGGGTCAGGAAATCGTTCGCCCAACTGCCGTCCGCCCGCTGGGAACGGACAATCGCCGCGAGCGCCGTCTCATTCGGCGCATACGCCACGGTGTAGACGACCTGCGGCGCGGCAACCCGGCCGCCGCGCCCATGCGACGGACGGAACGCGACGCCGATGCCAAGGAAGATGAGAAAGGAGGCCGCGATGAGATAGCCGACGCTCCACCCCGTGACGCGCCCCGAATGCGGAAGCGTCTGCGACGCCTTCGGCTGAACGAACGGCTTCGGTGCACGATAGGCCGCCCGCAGACGGTTCACCACCTCGCGGTACTCCGGGCCCAACTCGGCCAGCGTTTCCTCAAGATCTTTCGTCATCGAATATCTCCTTCAGTTTCTTCAGCGCGTTTGACATGCGCGACTTCACCGTCCCGACCGGGATTTCGAGAATCTCGGCGACTTCCGCATACGGCAAGTCCTGGAACACGCCGAGTTCCACGACCTCCCGCAGGGGCTCGGAAAGGCGCGACACCGCCCACCGCACGTCTTCGCGGGACTGCACCGCCGGGGACTGCGTCTGCGGCTGTTCGCGCCCCCACGTCTCCTCCCGCGTCTCGCGGCGCGTCTGCCGACGCAATGCGTCGAGCCGCACCTGACGAGCCATCAGGAAGAGGAAGGTCGAGAGTTTCGCCGAGGGCTTGTACTCCTCTCGGTAGTTCCAGAGCCGCAGGTAGGTCTCCTGCACGAGGTCTTCGCCTTCAAAGTATGAAACGCCCTGCCGCCAGAAAAAGTTCAGAAGATTCTTCTCGAACTTCCGCGCCTCGGCTATCAGTTCCTCACCCGACAAGCGACGTCACCTCCCCGAGAAGACGCGAATCGAACGAGAGTACGCCGAAATGCGTCAGAAGCCACGCGATCGCGAGCGAAACCGCCGCGCCGGAGATGAACGCCGTCAGCGAACCGAGAAGCGCATCGGCCGGCTGGGCGAGAAGACAATGGACGAACTTGCGCACGATGACGCGGACGATGCCGAAGCCAAGCAGCGTGACGACCAGCGTCGCCAGGCCCCGCGCCCAGCGCGCGTCAAGGAAGTCCGCCGAATACGCCCAGCCGACGCGGGCGACGATACCCGCGACGACCAGCCCCGCCAGAAACGCGAGCGCACCCGAAAAGCCGATGAACAGACCCAGAACCGCGCTTCCCACGGCAACGGCAAGAATCACATAGTCTGGGAAGAAGAAGTCCATCGGCACGGATTACCGCTTGCGCGAGGCGGAGATGAAGTCGCGGTAGTCCTGGTAGGCGGCGGCGATTTTCCGACGCCCGCCGACCTTGCCGAGCGAACGGATCAGCCCGTCAATTGCGGTGATGTCGGTCGGATTCGCCGCGACGGCCCGCGAATAGACCTCGACCGCCGTCGCATACTGCCCGAGCTTGTAGGCGAGGTCGCCCGTCGCAACGAATGTCTTCACCGCGCTCGTCTTGAGGGCGCAGGCCGTGCGGTAGTATTCGAGCGTCTTCTTCTGTCCGCTGAGCGAGGCGTCGGTTTTCGCCCACATTTCGGCGAGCCCGAGCGCCGCCGGGTAGGAGAGCGCATCCGCCTCGAAGGCCTTGGCGTACTCCTTCTTCGCGGTGCGGAAGTCCTTTTTCTTCCGCGCCGCTTCCGCACGGGTGAGCGCGACGGCCGCCGCCGAACTGTCACGCGGGGATGTCCCCTGCCGCTCCATCGCCGTCCGAGCAATCGTCTCCTTCAGTTCGGGGATGATTGCGCGTTGCGTGCGCATGACGCGCTTATCCGCCACCGCCTCGAGCCGGACGAAGATCTCGAACTGCTCGAGCGCGGCTTCCGAATAGCCGAAGCCGTCGCGATAGATGAGCCCGAGGTGGTAGCGAGCCGCCGCATTGCGGCGGTCGAGGCGAATGGCCTTCAGGAAGGCGATGCGGGCGGTGTCGTATTCGTTGCACGTCCACTCCACGACGCCCAGCCCCGCGAACGCCTCCGCGCGAAGCCCCGCGTCGAGCTTCCCGTTCGCCGCGAGCGCGGCGAACTTCGCGGACGCCGTCGCGTAGTCCTTCGCATGATAGGCGAGTTGCGCACCGAGCATCTCGACGTCGAGATCGCCGCCCGCCAGGGCCTCGGCCTTCGCAAGGGCCTCACGCGCGGCGGAAAGCTGTCCGAGTTCGAGCTTGACGCGGGCGCACCAGACGAGTGCGTCCACGTTGTCCCCCGCGCGCTTCAGGCTCTTCGCGATGAGCTTGTCGGCCTTCGCGAGGTCGTGCGCGGCGTCGTAGGCGGCGACGGCGGCGGCGAGTTCCTTCTTGCCGTCCCGTGCACCGCACCCGGCGAGAACCGCCGCGAACGCGACGGCGCACGTTCCCTTAAGCGCGGATTTGAGCAAGGAATTCATCACGCTTCGCCTCCATGATTGACTGGGTCTTTCCTTCGAGATTCAGGCGGACGAGCGGTTCGGTGTTGCTCATGCGCACGTTCGCCCACCAGCCTTCCGTCTCCCACGCATCCACCGACACGCCGTCCAGCTCGAACACGCGCGCCTTTGCCGCGTAGTTCGCCTTGATTTTCGCGAGCACGTCCGCCGGGGGTGTCGTCGTGCGCGAGTTGATTTCGCCGGACTGCGCATACTTCCGCAGCGGCGCAATCAGTTCCGAGAGCGGCTTGTCGGACGCGGAGACGATGTTCGCGAGCGCGAAAGTCGCCATTGACGAGGATTCCGCCGTCGAGTTCGCCTTGAAGTAGTAGTGTCCCGAGAGTTCGCCCGCGAAGACCGCGTCGTTCTCGCGCATCTGCGCCTTGATGAAGGAGTGCCCGACGCGGGACATCATCGGCTTGCCGCCCGCCGCCGCAATCACCTCCTCGCAGACCTTCGACGAGCGCAGGTCATAGAAACACACCGCGCCCGGATTCGACGCGAGCATATCCTGCGCAATCAACGCCGTCGTGAAGTCCATCGGGATTACGTCGCCCTTCTCATCCACGAAGCCGGCGCGGTCGGCGTCGCCGTCGAACGCCACGCCGAACGCATACTTGCCGGGATTCGACCGAATCAGGTTCTGCAAGTCCTTCAGCGTCTCGACGTGCAGGGGATTCGCGTCGTGGTTCGGGAAGTCACCGTCGTACTCGCCGTAGAGCGCGTCATATGAAACGTCCGACCCGGCGAACGCCACCGATTCGGCGATGCCCATGCCGTTCGCGAAGTCGAAGGCGAGGTGAAGCGGCCTCTTCATGTGCGCGAACGCCTTCACGTGCGCGGCGTATTCCTTCGAGACGTCCACCTTCGTGATGCTCCCCACGCCCGTCGGCGGCTCGAAACTGCCCATCCCGGCGACAATTTTCTCGATGTCCTTGATGCCCGTCGCACCCGAGATCGGCACGGCCCCGGCGCGGCAGAGTTTGCAGCCGTTCCACTCCTTCGTATTGTGCGAGGCCGTAATCATCACCGACCCGTCCGCCTTCAGCGTCGAGTTGGCGAAATAACTCATCGGCGTCGAGACAAGCCCGACGTCAATCACGTCCACGCCCTCGTCCACGAGACCGCTCGCGAACGCGCTGAACAGCGAGTCGGACGACTTGCGGCAGTCGCGCCCGACGACAACCTTGCCGGGGTGGATGAACTGCGCGTAGGCGCGGGCGATTTTGTAGAAGACGTCCTCGGTCAAGTCCTGACCGTAAATACCACGAATGTCGTATGCTTTGAAGATGCTCATTTCTTTTTGTCCTTGATGCCGTGTATTTTACCATAAATGCGGACTGCCCGTGGGCGAAAAATGGTCACCGTCAAAAACCGGGTGACGAGACAAGGGCGCACGGGCAGAATGGTATAATATGCGCCGTAAGAAACCGACATGACAAAAGAACGCGAACATACGGGAGGGTCGCAGTTTACTGCGACCGAAGAGCGCGGACGCACGGGAGGGTCGCAGTTTACTGCGACCGAAGAGCGCGGACGCACGGGAGGGTCGCAGTTTACTGCGACCGAAGAGCGCGGACGCACGGGAGGGTCGCAGTTTACTGCGACCGAAGAGCGCGGACGCACGGGAGGGTCGCAGTTTACTGCGACCGAAGAGCGCGGACGCACGGGAGGGTCGCAGTTTACTGCGACCGAAGAGCGCGGACGCACGGGAGGGTCGCAGTTTACTGCGACCGAAGAGCGCGGACGCACGGGAGGGTCGCAGTTTACTGCGACCGAAGAGCGCGGACGCACGGGAGGGTCGCAGTTTACTGCGACCGAAGAGCGCGGACGCACGGGAGGGTCGC
>CAVDWI010000014.1:0-21953 GCA_963612485.1 Barnesiella intestinihominis | reverse complement strand
GCTGTGGGAAAGTTATCAACATTTTTCCGCCATGGGGTCAGACCCCATGGCAGTCCGCTTACTGTGCCATTTTGCCTAAAATGTGACGTTTCTGTGCCGAAAATTGTCCCTTGCGGAGACCATTCTCCGAACCCCTTTATTTATTGGGCTAAAAAACATCACTGATGTTTGACCCAAAGTGCACTGATGTTTGACCCAAACATCAGTGATGTTTATCCGAGGCATCGGTTTTGGCCGCGAAACGTTAGCGAAGCGTCTTTGCCATTCATCGGAGTTAAGACCTCTCCACTGCTACACCCCCAATCCGTGAAAATCCGTGCTGATAACAAACATGCGTTCCATGCGGGAGGGACGCAACTTGTTGCGTCCGTGTCCCCCGGTTTCTCGGTCGCAGTAAACTGCGCCCCTCCCGACCTGACTCACTGGATCCGTGGCCGATTTCCTCCCCCGTTTCGTGGTCTGAATATCCCCGCCACTCTAATCCGTGATTACCCTCTCGGCACGGCATTGAATGTATCGGCGAGAAATGGTATAATACGCGCATCTTTCACAAAATAAGGAGTGATTCCTAGTATGAAGAGACTCGTTCTGGCGGCTCTGTTCGCCATGGGTACGGTGGCCGCGATTGAGGCCGCCCCGACGGATGCGGTGACGCAGGCCGACCTGAAGGCATTGATTGAACGCATCTCCAAGCTGGAGGCGGAAAACAAGGCCCAGGCCGCGAAAATCGCCGAATTGGAAGGCAAGGCGAAGCCCGCCGCGACGGCCGAGGGGGCTGCGAAGTCCGAGACGGCGGTTGCCAAGGAAGAAAGCACCGAGGTGAGCGAGTCGGGTCGCATCTATACGACCGAGTCGGGCAAGAAGTATTACCTCGCCGACAAGTTCGCGGGCATCTTCGAGCCGCTGAGCGAGTCCGGGCTGCAGATTACGCCGTATGGCTACCTCGTGTTCGAGGGCGTCTACTCCGATCGTCCGCTCGACTGCGACTGGTCAACCGACTTCGTGAAGAACAAGGGGCGGCAGAACAACACCACGCTTTCGATGCAGGATTCGATTCTCGGCGTTCAGTTCATGACGCCTGAGGCAATCAACGGCTGGAAGTTCTCCGGAAAGGCGGAGTTCGACCTCGCGGGCGGCGACCAGAACAGTTACGACTTCCACTGGCGGCATCTCTACGTCGATGCGGCGCACGAGAGCGGCTGGTCGATTCTCTTCGGTCAGACCTGGCATCTCTGGAAGATGGTCACGCCGAACGAGATTGACGGTGCGTGGATGGAGAACGCGGGTCATCCGTATCGCCGCAGCCCGCAGGTTCGCGTCACGAAGAAGTGGGATTTCGAGGATAGTTCGCTCGAATGGCGCGTCGGTATCGTGAAGGGCGGCCCCAGTATGGGCAGCGACCGCGACAGTGACGGTGTTCAGGATAACACCGCGTCGGCGTGGGGCATCTTCGAGACGGCGTTCGTCTACGACCACGAGGCGGCGTGGGACGAGGGTCGCCGCTGGCTCATCGGTCTCGGCGGCATGTACGGCCGCGACCGCTCGAACCGCCTGAGTGACTTTGGGGTCTACGATGGCGAGTCGGATGAATACAACACGCAGATGGTCATGCTCGCGGGTCAGGTGCCGTTCCTTCAGAAGTTCACCCTGACGGGTCAGATTTTCGCGGGCGAGAACCTCGGGCGCGTCCAGGCCGGATGCGCACAGGGCGTGGGCTTCGGCACTATCGGCGAACGGGGCGAGGAAGTCCGCACCGTTGGCGGCTTCATCGATCTCGCCTACGAGTTGAACGACACGTGGTCGTTCGCGGCGGGCTACGGCTTCGACAATCCGTCCGACCGTGCGGCGCGCAATTCGGAGGGCATCCTGTTCAACGACCGCGCCTACATCGCGGCGTTCTACCGGATTCTGGATAACTTCAAGCTCGGTCTCGAATACGCGCATCTCACGACGCGCTACGGCGAGGATAACGACCGTCACACGGATGCCGGTGCGAACCGCGTCCAGTTCAGCGCGTATTACGATTTCTAAGCCGAACGAAGGCAGAGAGTTGAAAGCATAACGCGAAGCGGAAAGTCGGGAGGCTCGGATGAGCCTTTCGGCTTTTTGCGTTTATAGGCGGGCAATACAAGTCTACAAGGAAGGAAACAAAGGCAGTGGAAAAGAAAAGGGCAAGTTGGTCAGGACAGTTGGCGTTCGTTCTCGCGGCGGCGGCATCGGCAATCGGGCTGGGGAATCTCTGGCGGTTCCCCTATCTCGCGGCGCAGTACGGGGGCGGTATGTTCATCGTCGTCTACCTCGCTCTCGTCGTCACGCTCGGCTTCACGCTCATGCTCACCGAGATTGCAATCGGGCGCAAGACGCAGCAGTCGCAGCTCACCGCCTACACGCGCTTGAAGGGACACGGGCTTCTGAAACTTCTCGGCGTCGTGGCGACGGTCATTCCCGTGCTGATTACGCCCTACTACTGCGTGATCGGCGGCTGGGTGCTCTACTACCTGAAGGCCTACGCGCTCATGGCGTTCACGGGCGCGGCCCCGATGGGCGCGGGCGCGGCGGACGCCGGCGCGTTCTTCGGCAGCTTCATCTCCGCCCCGTTCGCGCCGTTCGGCTACGGCATGATCTTCATCCTCGGCTCCGCCGGCGTCATCCTGCTCGGCGTCAAGAACGGCATTGAGAAGTCCAACCTCGTCATGATGCCGCTCCTCCTCCTGATGGCGGTCGGCATCGCCGTCTACGTCTGCTTCCTCCCGGGCTCGGGCGACGGCCTCAAATACTACCTCGTCCCCGACCTCGCGAGTTTGAAAGGGCCTGACGGCGCGTTCTCCGTCGCCATGCTCGGCAAGATGATCCTCGGCGCGATGGGGCAGATGTTCTACTCGCTCTCGCTCGCGATGGGCATCATGGTCACCTACGGCTCCTACATGAAGAAGGAGGACTCGATTGAAAAGAGCGTCCGTCGCATCGAGGTGTTCGACACGCTCATCGCGGTTCTCGCGGGTCTGATGATCATCCCGGTCGTCTACATGTTCGCGGTGAAGACGGGCACGCCCGTGAAGGAGGCGATGAACGCGGGTCCGGGGCTGATGTTCGTGACGCTGCCGCACGTGTTCGCGATGTTCGGCGCGGCGGGCGCGTGGATGGGCCTCGCGTTCTTCCTGCTCGTCACCTTCGCGGCGGCGACTTCGGCGATTTCGCTTCTCGAGGCGTGCGTCGCGTCCGTCTGCGACGTGCTGCACATCGAGCGCAAGGCGTCGACGTTCTTCACGACCGCGCTCATCATGTTCCTCGCGACGTTCTCGGCGATCGGCTACGGCCCGTGGGGGAACATCAAGGTCTTCGGCATGCAGTTCCTCGACTTCTTCGACTTCGTCACGAACTCGGTGCTGATGCCGATTACGGCGGCGGCGACGTGCATCTTCGTCGGCTGGACGCTGAAGCCGCAGGCGGTAATCGACGAGGTTGAGGCGGCGGGCAACGTCTTCAAGGCGAAGGCGTTCTACTCCGTGATGGTCAAGTGGTTCGCGCCCGCGCTCGTGATTGCGATTCTCGTCTCCGAAGTCTGCCGCGCACTCGGCATCGGCGGCTGGAAGATCTAACTTGGACTGAAGAAGCAAGGAGACTGAACAATGTTTGACTGGATTGTGCTCGGATCGTTCGTCGGCTACCTGGTGCTGATGCTCTGGATCGGGTTCTACTTCACGAACCGCCAGGAGACGCTCGGCGACTACTACCTCGGCGGACGCAAGATGAACAAGTGGGTGGTGGCGCTTTCGGCGCAGGCCTCCGACATGTCGGGCTGGCTGCTGATGGGCCTTCCCGGGGCGATTTACCTCGGCGGCTTCTCCGAGGCGTGGATCGGCATCGGCCTTCTGATCGGCACCTACCTGAACTGGAAGATCGTGGCGCACAGGCTCCGGGTCTACTCGAACGCCTGCAAGGACTCGATTACGATTCCCGACTTCATCTGCAACCGCTTCCGCGACCCGACGGGCGTTTCGCGCATCATCGCGGCGGTCATCATCCTCGTCTTCTTCACCTTCTACACGGCCTCCGGGTTCGTGAGTTGCGCGAAGCTCTTCACCACGACCTTCGGAATCCCAGAGACAATCAACTTCCTCGGTCTGACCGTGACGGGCTATCAGGTGTGTCTCTGGATTGGCGCGGCGGTCGTCATCGCCTACACGCTCTTCGGCGGGTATATGGCGGTCTGCTGGACGGACTTCGTGCAGGGGACGCTGATGTTCGTCGCGATTGTCATCGTGCCGGCCGTCGTCGTCTGCAAGGCGGGCGGTTTCGCCGCGACGGTGGACGGGCTGAACGAAATCAACCCCTACCTGCAGTCGCTCTTCACGAGCGCGGCGACGGGCAAGGCGACCGGGTTCATCGGCCTTGCCTCGTGCATGGCGTGGGGGCTCGGCTACTTCGGCATGCCCCACATCCTCGTGCGCTTCATGTCCATCGACAATCCGGCGGAAGTGAAGGGTTCGCGGCGAATCGCGATGAGCTGGGTGACGATTTCGCTGATTGCCGCGACGGTGATTGGTCTCGTCTTCCACCTCTATCTCAAGCAGCGCGGACTGACGCTCGCGGATGTCGGCAACGACCCGGAGAAGATGTTCATGATTATGATCAACGGCATCTTCGCGGACGGGTTCTTCACCCGCGTGTTCGCGGGCATTCTGCTCTCCGCCATCATGGCGGCGATCATGTCCACGGCGGATAGCCAGCTGCTCGTTTCCGCCTCGGCGTTCTCGAACGACTTCTACAAGGTGATTCTGCGCAAGAAGGCGTCGAACCGCGAGTTGATCTTCGTCTCGCGCCTGGCGGTGGGTGCGGTGGCGGCGGTGGCGATTGTTCTCGCGATGAACACGCAGTCGGAGTTCTTCAAGGTCGTGATGAAGATGGTGTCGTTCGCGTGGGCGGGCTTTGGCGCGGCGTTCGGTCCGCTGATTCTGCTCGCGCTCTTCTGGCGGCGCACGAATCTCGCGGGTGCGGTCTCGGGCATGGTGGTCGGTTCGGTGACGTGCTTCGTCTGGAAGTTCGTCCTCGCGGCGGATGCCGGGCTTGTCGCCGCGCACCCGATCTTCAACTTGTATGAACTCGCGCCGGGCTTCGTCCTCTCGTTCGTGACGACGGTCGTCGTTTCGCTCGTGACGCGCAAGCCGTCCGAGGAAATCCTCGCCGAGTTCGACGCGGTTCGCACGAAGGCAGCGAACAACTGATTGCGGTGAAGGGCTGGCTCAAACTCTTTCGGGTCGTGAATCTGCCGACTGTGCCGGGGGATGTCCTCGCGGGTGCGTCGGTCGTGTGGGCTTGCGCGGAAGTCGGCTGGCTGAGGTTGCTGATTGCCGCGCTCGCCTCCGTCGCCGCCTACCTGTTTGGCCTCGCGGATAACGACGTCGTGGGTGCGAAGACCGACGGCGCGGAGCGCCCCATCCCGGCGGGTGAAGTCACGCTCACGGCGGCGCGGCTCGCACGGGGAGTCTGCCTTGGGCTCGTGCCGATTTTCGGCGCGGCGGCGAACCTGCGCCCCGAATGGTGGTTCGTGATGTCGCTGCTCGTCGTCTCGATCGTCGTCTACAACCGGACGAAGAACTGCGTCCTGATGGGGCTTTGCCGCGGATTCAATTTCCTCTGCGGCGCCGTTGCCGCCGTCCCCGTCCTTGGCGACGGACGGCTCTCCCTCCTCGACGCCTGTCTGGTCGGGGGACTGTTCCTTCTGTGGACGGGTTTTATCGCGGCGGTGACGAAGTTCTCGGAAGGCGAGGAGATGGATGAACGCCGTCGGAAGGCGGTGGGGATTCTCATTGGCAGTCTCATCTATCTGCAACTTCTCGTCATGCTGGTCTTTCCCGTCAAGGCGTTTCTGGTGGTGGGGGCGTTCCTGCTGCTGGTCTTGCGCCTTACCAAGCGGTATCTGCCGGAGGTGAGCGCATCATGAGAAAACTGACGGTCGTGGCGGCCGCATTCGGCTGGGATCTTGCCGAACGCAACGGACTGACGGAGGTGGCGGATCTTCACTTCGAGCCGAAGCCGAGCGTCTTTCCAGCCGTCACATGCGTCGCCCAGGCGACGCTCCGCACGGGACTTCCCCCCGAACGGCACGGACTTGTCGCCAACGGTCACTGGATGGACGACTTGCGCAAGCCCCTCTTCTGGGAGCAGAGTGCGCGGCTCGTGAAGGGCTCTCGCGTCTGGGGTAAATCGACGGGCGTGTTTTTCTTCCAGCAATCGCTCGGCGAAGACGTCGAACTGATCCTCTCCCCCGCCCCGATTCACAAGCACGGCGGCGGAATGATGATGGCGTGCTACACGAAGCCGACGGGGATGGAGGGCGTTTTGCGCAAGTTGTGCGGCGGCTTTCCCCTCTGGCGGTATTGGGGTCCGCTTGCCTCGCCCCGCGTCGGGCGCACGTGCATCGACTATTTCGAGGCGATGACGGATGTCCACGACGTGGACGAGGCCTACCTCTATCTGCCGACGCTCGACTATGCCGCGCAGAAGTTCGGCCCCGATAGCGCCCAGTCCCGTTCCGCCGCGAGGGAGTTCAAGTCGCAGCTCGAGCGAATAGCCGACATTGCGATGCGTCGGGGATGTGCGCTTGAGGTGATGGGGGACTATGAGATTACGGATGTCACCGCCGCACCCGTGCGCCCGAACGTCGTCCTGCGCCGTGCGGGGCTGTTCGCCACGCGCACGGTCGGTGGACTCGCCTACCCCGACTTCTACCAGTCGAAGGCGTTCGCGATGTGCGACCACGAGTTCTGCGTCATCTACGGTGAAGAGGCAGAGAAGGCGGCGCAAGTCCTGCTCGAGACGGGCGACTACGAAATGCCCGAACGAGAAGTCCCCGGCTCGGTCATTCTTCTTGCGAAGCAGGGTTCGTGGTGCGAATACAAGTGGTGGACGAACGACCGCGAAGCCCCCGACTACGCCTCGCACGTGGACATCCACAACAAGCCGGGGTTCGACCCGACGGAACTCTTCTTCTTCGGGCGCGGCACGGTGAAGGGGACGCACGGTCGCGCCTGTCAGGTCGCCCGCGCCCTGAACGCCTAACAGTTCGCCCAGAAGGGGTAGGGCGTTCGGATTTCCGTTTCCGTTCCCGAAATGGGGTGGTTGAACTTCGCCGCGAGCGCGTGCAGACAGTGTCCCGTCATTCCCTCGATTGCGAACGCCCCGTAGAGGCGGTCGTTCACGATGTGCATTCCGGCGAGGGCGAGCTGGGCGCGAATCTGGTGGGTGACACCCGTGAAAATCGTCACTTCGAGAAGTGTGCGTTCCTCGTTCTCGTCCGTCATATGCGCAATGGGCAGGAAGCGCGTGACGGCGTGAAGGGGCTTGACGCGGGCGAGGGTCGAAGCCGTCAACCGGTTGTGATGCGCGTCAATCATGCGGCAGAAGGGGAGCGTCGGGTCGTGGATGAGGTCGTGCTCAAGCGTCCCGCCGACCGAGAACGAACCCTCGACCAGCGCGAGGTAGGTCTTGCGCACCGTCTGCGCGGCGAACTGCGAACGCAGGTGGTCGAAGGCTTCCGCCGTCCGCGCCACCAGCACGAGTCCCGAGGTATCCGCGTCAATCCGGTGGATGGCCCCGGCCAGAAGGGGTTTGTCCCCCAGCGTCGTGCATTCGGGGTGGAGGGCGACCACGCCGTTCATCAGCGTCGTCGTTTCGCCGCGTGAGAGCGGCTGGACGGGCATCCCCGCCGGCTTGTCGAACGCGAGCAGGGCTTCGTCCTCGAAGACGCACGTCGGGTGAATCGACGGATTTGGGGCGATGACGTTGTCGCTCGCCTCGGCGAGCGACTTGACGAGAATCGTCTCGCCGCCACGCAGTTTAACTCCCTTGGAAGCGACGCGACCGTTGAGAAGTACGTCACCCTTGAGAACGGCCTCTTTCACAAATGCCCGCGTGGACGAGGGAAACGCGGCAAGCAAAGCGGCGTCCAAACGGACGCCGCCCTTTTCCGCTATGACTGTCTTCGCCTCAATCATATTGGTTCATGATGGAAGGGGCGATCGGCGCCATACCTTCCCACGAGTTGTTCGAGGCCCAGGGAAGGTCGGAATCTTCCGCCGTATCGGCGATGCACCCCGTCAGGATTGAAAGGGCGACCGCCGCGCCGATGATGGCAAGCGTTCGCATTGTGTCAGTCGGCGTAGATGACGTCGTTGGGCTGAAGCTTGGCCTGTTCCCACGCACCGAGGATGTCGCAGATCACGTAGTTCTTGCCCTTGACTTCCTGACGGATGCGGATGCGCCCGACGAATTCGCCCGCCGCGCCATTGAAGCCGGGGCGGCGCACGCCGAGGTCGAGGAGCGGGAGCGACGCATTCTCGTTGCCGTTCTTCAGTTCCTTCATCGCCTCGTCCGAGAACTCGACGATGGCGAACATATCCTCGTTGTTGGCCTCGATGATCTTGCCCTTGTCGCCGGCGGGGAGGGAATCGACGGCGATGCCGCCCTTGCTGGCATCCGCGCTCGGACGACCGACCATCTCCTTCATCAGCCCGCGGAGCTGCTCGATGAGTTTCTGAGCCTTGGCGAGTTCTTCCTTCTTCTCCTCCAGTTCATCCTTCGAACTGGTCACCTCGTCCTTCAGCGAGGTAATCTCGGAATTGCACTCCTCAAGCTGCGCCTTCATGCGGGTGATGTTCCCCTCGAGCCCCTGCTTCTGCTCTTCCAGTTTCTTGATCTGCTCGGCCTTTTCCTCGATTGTCACCTTATCCTGCCGCGCTTCGGGTTTCAGCCTGTTGATCTCGGCGACGACCGACTCGAGTTTGCCGCGCAGCGTGACGAGTTCGGCGCGGGTCGTATTGAGGCGGCCCTGCTGGCTCTTCGCGGCCTCGAAGAGGCTGTTGAGGAGTTCGTCGGCCGTGCCACGGCCTTCCATGATGTTCCCTTCGAGACCGGGAGCGTAGATCGTGTGGAGCTGGTCGCGGGACTTCTCGTTGTCCCAGTCGAAGGTCGCGAGGTTCGCCTGTTCGAGGTCGGCATTGTAGCCCTCGAGCACGTTCTTCATGTCGGGCGAATCGACGAGCCGCGCCTCGACGGGGGAGTCATCCATCGCAATTTCCGGCGCGACGCCCTTCGGCGCATCGCCCGTTTCGACCGTCTTCGCCATACGTACCACGTATTTTTCGAGAAGGCGGCTTCGATCTGTCAGCAGCGAACGGCTGTCGTTCAACTGCATTTCAAACCATAGCGACGCGGCTGCGAGCGCCAGAAAAACATAGACAAGAGCGTGCAATGCTTTATTCATAGATAGTTTCCTATTTCAACTGTCGAATATAATACCCTTTTTCGGCGCAAAGCGCAATGGTTTTTTGGTAAAATATGCGCGGCATGTTTTTTGAGGTACTTAAAGAGGATTCGCGGACGCACGCGAGGCTGGGTCGGCTGACAACCGACCACGGTGTCGTGGAGACTCCCGTTTTCATGGACGTGGGGACGCAGGGGACGGTGAAGGCCCTCGAACCGCGCGACCTGGTGGAGAACGGTGCGCAGGTCGTCCTGGGCAACACCTATCACCTGATGCTCCGTCCGGGTGCGGAGGTGATTGCGGCGGCGGGCGGGCTTCACCGCTTCATGCGGTGGAACGGGCCGATCCTGACGGACTCGGGCGGCTTCCAGGTCTTCTCGCTCGCGAAACTGCGCAAGATGACGGAGGAGGGATGCCGCTTCAACTCGCACCTCGACGGGCACGAGTTCTTCCTCGGCCCGAAGGAGTCGATGGCGATGCAGCGCGTGATCGGGAGCGACATCGCGATGGTCTTCGACGAGTGCCTGCCCTACCCGTGCGACCGCGAACGCGCCGCGAAGTCCGTCGAGCAGACGATTCGCTGGGCGAAGATGTCGAAGGAGCAGCCACACGCGAAGGGTCAGCACGTCTTCGGGATTGTGCAGGGCGGCGTCTACGACGACATCCGCCGCCATTGCGCGGAGGAACTCGTGAAGATCGGCTTCGACGGCTACGCCATCGGGGGCGTGTCGGTCGGCGAGCCGGAGGAGTTCATGTACCAGGCTGTCGAGGCGAGCGTCCCGCATCTGCCGCGGGAGGCGCCGCGCTACGTGATGGGGCTTGGCGTGATGCACCAGATGGCCGAGTGCGTGGCGCGCGGGGTGGATATGTTCGACTGCGTGATCCCGACGCGGGTCGCCCGGCACGGCACGGCGATCACCCGCAGGGGCAACGTCGCCATCAAGGCGGCGAAGTGGATTCTCGACCAGGGCCCGGTGGAGGAGGGGTGCGAGTGCTACTGCTGCCGCAACTTCACCCGCAGCTACGTCCGCCACCTGCTCAACGCCGGCGAGATCCTCGGGCTTCGGCTCCTGACGATCCACAACGTCTTCGCCCTCAACCGCTTTATGAAGGAGATGCGCACCGCGATTGCGGAGGGCGCGTTCCTCGAATGGAAAGAACAAGTAAGGAAGGAAACAACACATGAATGAAACACAGACAACCGCAACCGAAGTCCAACCCGTCACGCAGGGGGCTCCCGCCGCCGCGCCGCAACAGGGCGGATTCGGCATGCTCGTCCCGATGCTGCTGATCCTCGCGATCTTCTACTTCATGATGATTCGTCCCCAGCAGCGCAAGCAGAAGGAACTCCGCAAGATGATCGACGGACTTCGCGCCGGCGCGAAGATCGTTTTCGCGGGCGGGCTGATGGGCACGATCGCCGAGGCGACGGAGAAGACCTTCAAGGTCGAGATTGCCCCCGGCACGACGATTGAGATCGCCCGCAGTTCGGTGACGGGCGTCGTCGCGCCCGCCGACGCGGCGAAGTAAGCGATGTCGTTCGCGCGGGGAAAGTTCGGGATCGAATACAACCCGGAGAAGCCGGACGCCGACAGGCCCTGGCTTCTCTGGGCGTTCGCCCTCGTCTTCCTCGTGGCGCTCGTCTCGCTCGGCGTAACGGTCACGCGGCGAGTCCGCGCCGCACGTGCGGAGCGGACGGTCGCCGGGGCTGCCGCCGGGCAGGCGGTTCAGCCGCCGCCGTCGGCGAAGCCCCTCGACCTGCCGCCGCCGCCGAAACTCGACGTTTCGGAGATGGACCGCCGCCCGGTGAAAGTCCGCAACCTGCTGATGAAGCTCGAGGAGGCGGAGAAGAAGCGCGACGTGGAGCTGGCGATCTCGACGATCGAGCAGATCCGCGCCCTGCCCGGCACGCCCGCCGCCGACCTCGACGACAAGCTGGCGCGGCGGCTTGGTGCGCTCAACATCCGCCGACTGTTCATCCTGAAGAGTGGACAGTGGGTGGCGGACGTGGTCGTGAAGCGCGGCGATTCCGCCTCACGCATCGCCCGCGAACGCGGCTCGACCCTCGCCTCCCTCAAGCGGCTCAACGACGTGGACGTGAACAGGGTCTTCGCCGGGCAGACGCTGAAAGTCCTCAACCACCCGCGGTTCAACCTCGTGGTGCACCGGCGGACGCGCATCGCCGACCTCTCCCTCAACGGGAAGTTCTTCAGGCGCTACTACCTGACCGCCCCCGTCACGGGCGAGGAGGGGACTTACGAGACGCCCGACCGCCTGAGGACCTTTCTCTCGGAGAACGGGATTGCCCTCACCGTCGCCGATCGGGCGGAACTTGAGATGCTGCTTCCGTCGGGAACCCCGGCCATCATCTCCGAACTCTAGTTCGTTATCCTAAAAACGGCAGTTGGATTTTAACGGCGGCACAAAGACATCTGTTTTTCAACAGCGACCTCGACCCCTTGCGCGGGCGGTCGATGATGTGGTATAATGCGCACAACACTTGATTAGAGGATATCGTAGATGGCGACATTCCAGTACATTGCGAAGGACTCCGCGGGCAACGAAACCCGCGGGCAGGTTGAGGCCGGCGACCGCGCTTCCGCGATCGCGGCGGTTCGCGCGCAGGGGCTTTTCCCGACCGCGCTCGGCGAGGTGAAGTCCGCCGCGCCGGCGGCGGCCGCGCCAAAGTCGGCGGCGAAGTCGAAGAAAAAGGCGGCGGAACCGAAGGCGAAGAAGGGCGGTGCGCTCAACAAGGAAATCAAAATCAAGCTGCCTTCGTGGATGCGCGGGCGCGTGAAGACGAAGATTCTCACGCAGTTCACGCGGCAGCTGGCGACGCTGGTGAACGCGGGGTTGCCGCTTATGCGCGGCATCGAGGTGCTGAAGCGCCAGATGAAGGACCCGCAGATGAACGAGGCCCTGACGGGCATCGCCGACAACATCGCGGCGGGCGGCACGTTCTCCGAATCGCTCACGCAGTACCCGAAGATCTTCGACAACCTCTACGTGAACATGGTGAAGGCCGGCGAAGCGGGCGGCGTGCTGGAAGTCGTGCTCGGCCGTCTCGCCGAGTTCGCCGAGAAGTCCGAGCGAATCAAGAACAAGGTGAAGGGCGCGATGATCTACCCGATCGTCGTGCTCGTCGCGGCGATCGGCATCACGGCGTTCCTTCTCGTGGCGGTGATTCCGAAGTTCAAGCAGGTCTTCAACGACATGCTCGGCGGCGCGTCCCTCCCGGCGATTACGGAATACGTGATGCAGGCCTCGGAGTTCGTCCAGCACAACGGTCTGCAGATCGCCGCGTTCGTCTTCGCGCTCTGGGTCATCAAGAAAATCATCGGTCGCACGGAGAAGGGGGCCTACTTCTTCGACGTCTGCTCGCTCAAGATGCCCGTCACGGGGACGCTCGTGCAGCGCACGGCGGTTTCGCGCGTGACGCGTACGCTCGGTACGCTTCTCTCCTCGGGCGTCCCGATCCTGCAGTCGCTCGTCATCGTGCGCGACACGACGGGCAACCGCGTCGTCTCGAAGGCTTTGCAGAACGTGCACGACGCGGTGAAGGAGGGCGAGGGCATGACCCAGCCGCTCTCGCAGTGTCCCGTGTTCCCGCCGATGGTGACCTCGATGGTGGAGGTCGGCGAGGAGACGGGTGCGCTCGCCGACATGCTCACGCGCATCGCGAACACCTACGACGACGAGGTCGACAACGCCGTCGCGGGCATGACCGCCGCGATTGAGCCCGCGCTCATCATCGTCCTCGCCGTTGTGGTCGGCACGATTGTCATCGCCATGTTCCTGCCGATGATCAAGATCATTTCCTCGGTTTCGGGAGGCGTCGCCTGATGCGCAGGGCCTTTACGCTCGTCGAGATGCTGATCGTCACGGTTGTCATCGTGACGCTGATGACGATTGTCTTCCGCCTCGCGGGGCTGGGCAGCAGCGCGGAGGCGAGAAACCTGACGATTTCGCGCATGCAGCGGCTCGAGAACTGCATCTCGGGCTACTACGCCGCGTTCGGGAGCTATCCCCCCGTGAAACTGCACGGCAGCCGCAACTTCTACTATGAGGTGAACAGGCGCGGCATTCAGCAGGTGGATAGCAACCCGGTCAGCAGTTTCAGGTCAACGGACGAGATGTGGAAGCAGGTGGAGGCCGCCTGCCGCAGCCAGCCCGTCGCCATGAAGTATCCCTACGCGAGCGACATGCGGGATTACGTGAAGACCGTCTCCGAAGCCCTCACCGAACTCCACAACAATGAGCCGGATAGCGATTACGGGAAGAATGCCGACCTCGCCTATCTCTTCGACGCGCTCAACGAGCCGACTTCGCTCAGTGGCAAACAGGGCGAAGCGGACTGGACGGAGGTTCAGGTCTTTGAGTTCGGGCTGATGAGTTACCTTCTGCCGCGCTTTCTCGTGATGATGGGGCATGACAACTCCACGATTTACAGCAATTTCGCCCAGTGGTGCAACAACAACGAACTGCCGTGCAAGTTCGACGACGGCACGCCCTACAGCAGCTGGAGCGAACTGAACAAGCTGGTCAAGGTGTCCGACAGCGGCGCAAAGGACTCGGATCGGTGGAAGGTCGAACTTCTTCCCTCCCAGGCGGTGACGGCGCGGTGGATGGCGAACCTCGAGGGGCAGTTGACCTGCGAACGGAACTCGCTGAAGATCTACGGTGTCAACCTGGCGGCGACGGATTCCGTCAGCGTGGGGTGCAACGTGAGCGTGAACAACCCCAATCCCGTCCTCTATTCCGCGGGGAACAGCCAGGGCGGGACGAGCAGCGGGTACTCCCAGTTGTATGCGCTCGATGGCATCACCTGCAAGGACGGCTGGGGGCACGACTTCTACTACTATTCGCCGGCTCCCTACCAGAGTTACCGCCTGTGGAGCGCGGGGCCGAACGGGAAGACCTTCCCGCCGTGGGTTTCCGCCGAGGAAATCAATGGCGATTCCACGCTGAGCAAGTACAAGACCGCAATCATGAACTGGGTGGCGGATGACATCGTCCAAATGAGCAACTGATATGAAGAAAGCCTTTACACTAGTCGAAATGCTGGTCGTCATCGGGATTGTCGCCACGCTGGCGGCGGCGTCGCTCGTCGGGTTCAAGAGCGTCGTGGCGAAGGCGCAGGATGCGAAGGCGCAGGAACTCGTCCACGAGGTGGCGACCGCCCTGACTGCCGTTCTCCAGAAGGAGGGCGCGTGGCCGCGCACGATCCTGAGCGAGGGCTCGAGCGGGAACGGCGAGATGACGCCGGAGGCGGGTGCGGCGCTGGCGCGGCGCGGCGCGATGTCGCTTTCCTACAAGACGACGACGGACGACCAGGGTACGACGCGCTACCAGTTGTATGGGCTTGACCAGTGCGGCATCGTCTCGCCGTGGGCGCAGGATGTCGTGAAGCGGCTCGCGGCGCGGGGTACGGTCGCCCTCAGCACCAAGGTGCCGTCCGGCGGCACGATTCAGGATCACCGTCTGCGCTTCGCGATTGACAAAGACCAGGACGGCATCGTCGATGCCAGTCCCGAGGGCTATGGGGCCGTAAAGGTGCGGGCGAGCGCCATCGTCTGGTGCGCGGGGCGCGACGGCAAGTTCGGCACGAAGGACGACCTTCGCAGCTGGGCGAAGGGTCAGGAGGAATAACCGATGAAGAAGAAGGCCTTTACCCTCCTTGAACTGATGATGGTGGTGGCGGTGATTTCCGTCCTCATCGGTATCGTCTCGGTCGCCGCGTCGGGGGCGATTCGCAACGCCCGGAGCCGCCGGGCGGACGCGATGCGCGTCTCGCTCGAGCAGGGCATCGCGGCGTATTACGCGCAGGAGGGCAAGTGGCCGGACGCCATCGAGAACAAGGCCGGCAGCATGACGGAAGATACCTACACCTTCGACACGGGCGACACGGACTCCATCTTCCAGCAGGTCGTCGGCAAGGCGTTCGGCAAGGGTGGCGGGCGCAAGTCGGTGCTCGTCGATCCTTCCGCCCTCTTCGTCGCGAACTCGAGCCGTCTCGGCAACAATGGCGAGGGATGCTACGACAACCACTCGAACAAGAACAAGTCCACCTACTGCGGCGACAAGAAGTGCATCACGGGGCTTGACTTCCTCATCGCGGTGAACAGGAATGGGAAGGATCCCATTTCCTTCAACAAGTTGGCCTTCGGCTATCAGGGTGAGGAGGGGAAGTTCCGCCGCTTCTGGATTACCTACAACGGCAAGACCGACTCCGTCACCGTCAGCAAGGAGAACCCGAACAAGAACTAACCATGCGCAAGGGCTTTACACTTATCGAACTTCTCGTGGTCATGGCCATCATGGCGATGCTCGGCGTTGCCGCGACGGGCGGCTACAACGCCCTCGTGCGCGGCATGAACGAGCGAAGCGCGGTGGCGGCGGCCTCGGCCCTTCTGCGTTCCGCGAAGGAACGCGCGGCGGTCGATCGCGTGCCGACGGCCGTGTTCTGCTACAACAAGCTCGTCAAGGATACGAGTGGCGCGGAGGACGAGAACGCCGTGGTCGTCGGCGTGATGACGGCGGTGCGCCGTGCGGGGCGCATCACGACTGAGGCGAGTCCGCTCCTCTACGACGAATTCGGCGACCTCGACCAGACCTACGAATCGACGGACGACGTAAGCGAACTCCAGAGGCGCCGCGGAATGAAACTCTACCGATTTCCTCCGAGGACGGGCGGGGCAATGCAGTATTCGATCGTGGCGGACGCCGTCTACAAGGAGGATCGCGACAGCCGCCTTTCGGCCTATCTCTTCTCGATCGGGGATGAAACGAACGTGGTCGGCAGCGCGTTCTACAACCTGAACAAGTCGAGCCACGAGCCGAGCGAGTGGAAGGCGGGGACGCCCTACGCCTTCGAGATCGGCGAACTCCAGCTACCCTACGGCTTCATCTTCGGCACATCCATCCCCTCCGACGTCTCGTCGATTTCCACGCCGACGGTCATCTACTTCGATCCGGGGGACGATAGTGATGAGCCGATTGACGTCAATTCGACAAAGCCGAACGAGAGCGGCATGCCGGAGCGCTGGCGGAAGGCGGGCACGGCCTCGTCGGATGAGGGCAAGACGGTATGATGACGCGAATGTTCCAACGGGCCGGCTTTACGCTGATGGAGGTCAATCTCGCGATCTTCATCATGGCGGTCGGCGTGTTTTCGATGTGCTCCCTTTATACGCTCGGCTACCGCGAGAACCGGCAGAGCGTGGAGGACGTGGCGGGCGCGGCGTTCGCCGACGCCTACCTCTCGCCGCTCATCACGGGGCTTTCCGCCACGAACATGTCGTGGACGGCGTGGACGCAGATCGGCCAGGCCGCGAGCGGCGACGCCCAGGAACGCGGCGTTGCGGACGCGGTTTGGCCCGCCGACGGCTGGAGGGCGTATGTGCAGTCCTACAGCAAGGATGACGAAGTGACCTATCGCGTCGCGGGCAATCCGCGCTCGACGGCGGACGGGGTCTTCGGCAACCTCAAGGGCAAGGTGCCGGGCGAATATTGCGCGGGGAATCCCTCCATCGACAGCGACTACCAGTACGGGCTTGTCGTGACGCGGCGCGGCGCGGTCGTGCAACTCGCCTTCCGCATTGCGCGGCGCAAGGAGGCGCTGATGACCCAACCCATCTACGTGAGCGAAGTCCACTTTCAGGGAGATCCGAACAAATGAGAAGGGGTTTTACGCTGATTGAACTTCTGGTGGCGAGCCTGCTTCTGGGCATCCTCGTCACGACGCTGACCATGCTCTTCAACTCGTCCTCGATCGCCTGGCGGACGGGGACGGCGGGCGTGGCGAAGCTGCAGACCGTCCGCCGCGCGCTCGGCGAGACGCACGAAATCCGCGACGAAGTCCTGCCGGGGCTGGGCGATACCTCGGATTCGCCTTCGAGCGCGACCCGTGAGCTCAAGTGGCGCACGGTTTCCATCCTCAGCGATGACGGGACTACGGTGAAACCCCGCTCGGATACGAACAAACGCGCCTACAAGGAGATTGTCTGGGACGAAGCGCCGAACTTCTCGTTTTCCGATGCCAAGAACGGTGGCTCGAAGTCGGTTTCAGGCGGAAGTATGGTCGGTTCGGGGCTTTTCACGGTCGGCGTTCGCAGTCTCGGGCCCGACGGGGAAGAAGGCACGGAAGACGACATCACGACCTGGCCAGATGAGGTGTTCTGATGGTATGCTTGACGAATAGACGACGCGCCGGTTTCACCCTCGTTGAACTCGTGGTGGTGATCGCGATGATTGCCGTCATCATGGCGGCGATGACGACATCCGTGCGGCAGGCCCGCCAGCGGGCGCGCATCGCACGGGCGACGCAGGAAGTGCGCGAAATGACGAACGCAATCCTCGCCTACGAACAGTACGCCGTCGGGCATACGCTCGAAAGTGTCGAACAGAAATCATGGACGAAGTGTACCGAAAGTAACATGAAGATGATTCTCGGCGGCGAAAAGGGGGGGAACGGTGAAACCGTCCCCGTGCTGTTTAACGCCACGGTGAAGAACGGCAGTCTCCTCGACCCGTGGGGCAACCCCTACCAGTATATGATTGACAAGACGGCCGAATTGAGCGACTCGACGGGTTCGTTCGAGACGGCCGTCGCGCTGCCGAACTTCTACCGACTGACGGATTCGGAGCGCGGCCGGACGAAGACGACGACGGGAGGCAAGTGATGAAGTTGACGAATGGCAAGAACGGAAGCGCCCTCCTGATCGTGCTCGGCATGCTCTCCTTCATGGTGGTGAGCGCGGTGGGCTTCGCCGTCTACATGCGCCAAAGCCGCGCCCCCTCCAGCCACCTCCGCCGCGAATCCACGGCGCGCTACCTTCTCAAGTCCGCCCTCGCGAACGCAATCTCGCGTCTGGACGGCGAACTGAACGGCAACGGCTACGTTGAGGGCGTCTTTACCGATCCCTATCCCGGCGTCGGCCCCGCGCAGCAACTGTCCGACCAGTTCAACGGCGACCTCTGGACGCACCGCGTCTTTACGCCCTTCGGCCTGACGAACGAGGAATCGACCGTCTCGACGATGACGCTGGAAGGCCTCGCCTACCTGCCGCCCGCCATCATCAACGAAGCCCGCGTCTATTCGCGCCTCACGAAGACCGCCGTCTGGAAGAACCTCTCCTACGACCTCGGCCGCTACGCCTTCACGGCGATTGACGTCTCGGACTGCTTCGACATCAACCGCCTCCGGGCGAACGAGCGGCGTTCCTCCGCGCCGGGTCAGCGTGTCAACATGTCCTCGCTGTTTGAGAACAATGCGGCGGAACTCGACACTGTTCTCGACAGCGCAGATCCGATTCCCCTCGTCTCGCTCGCCGACTTCAACCTCCTGGGGAACGGTTCGTTCACGCCGTTCTCGCAATACATCGGTTCGGCGGGCGGCAGTTTCTACAATTCGGGGGATGACCAGTACGTCTCGAACGCCCTCTTCATCGTGGATACGTGGTTTCCGCCGACGAACCGGACGGACTCTGCCGCCGTGCAAGTCCACGACATCGCGGCGGGACCCGACAACCAACCGTTCCGCGACTACAATGCGACATCCTTCCTCGACTTGATGCTGACCGACTCGCAGACCGACCTCGGCAAGATTCTCGTGAGGAACCTGGGTGCCGGGTTCGCCTGCCTCTACGACTATCTCGACGCGGATCAGATCCCGATTTCCCTCGCCCTGCCGACGGTCGAGACCGCCCCGATGGTCTGCGCCCTTGGCCTTTTGAATAACGAAGAGACACAACTGATGCCGAAAGTCGAGGAGTCTGCGGACGGCGACGTCGAATACAAGAAGGTCTTCGGCGGCAAGACGCACACGATGAAGCGAACCTTCACCAAGCACTCCTACAAGGGAATCGGCGTCAACCAACTGATGCTGAAGGGCGTCGCGGCGTATCCCTTCAAGCGCGTGGATAGCGGTCGCAGGGGTTCGTTCAAGGTTCAGGCGGTGGCGGCGGTCTTCATGGCCGACTCGGGGCTCAAGTGTCGACTGGCCAACAATTCGCCGATTCGCCCGACCCAGTCCGAGTGGAGCGGCAGTGGCGGCACTGAACGGGACGGCGTCCTCTTCTTCAAGGGCGAGACGGCGCTCTCGTTCGATGACATTGCGAAGACAACGGATGCCCTGAAGTCGTTTAACATTCCGTTGCAGGGTCCGAACGCCAGCGAGTCCTCGCTTTATTTTACGATTAAGGTTGAGGATGTCACGCCCATGAACGAACGAGGCGATGACTTTGTCGCAATCGAAACGCGGACTTTCAAGACTGCCGACTCGACGCCGGAGGACTCCATCGTCTACGATGCGAACGGCGAGCGCGTCAAGGCGACGACCCTCTATACGGGCGGTCGCAAGGACGAACTGATCAGGGACCCGGACAGGCTTTCCAACCTTCCCGCCAGTGATGACCAGAATGAGATTACGTTCACGGGTGCGAACACCTACCGCCCGACGGTTGCCGTGTGGGTGCGCGTTCTTAACGGGAGCGACGTGGTCGATCTCGCCCCCGCCGTGGTCAAGGACGACATCGAGATGCTTCAGAGTGTCAACTACGAAGGACTGGAATCGGAAGAACTCATGCTGGCGCTGTGTGGCAAGGGTACGCCGATTCTCGACTTCGTGACCGACAGGACGTTCATGTACAGCGACCATGAAGAAAATGGTTTCGTCAAGTTGGACGGCACAACGCCGGCGAATTACACCGGCTGGACGGATCTCTACGCCGCCGATCCGCGCTTCAACTTCGCCCCGGAGGACTGGTTCGGCACGAGTGATGCAAACGGCGACGTGACCCCGTCTTCGTGGCTCACCGCGCTCGGTGCGAACACGACGACGGGTTCGGGCGGCGTCTTCGGTTCGGACGGTCGCGACACCGACGTCTTCATGTTCACGAGCGACCAGGAATACCTGCAGTCAATGGGCGAACTGGCGTTCATCCCCAACCTCCAGACGATGGACGGCTCGGCGATGCTCCTCGGAAAAGGGAGCGACGGATACAACACCAACACCAGTCGTTATGACGGGAACAACAACTTCAATTCGCGTACGTGGAGTACCGTCGCGAACAAGGATTTCATCTGGCGAACCTACACGCCCGTCAGCCACAGCGGGTCGGGGACGGATGCGGTTTACGAGTTGACTATGGACGGCAACAACGGACAAAGCCCGGCGGGGAAGGAGATTGTCTCCGGGAGCGGCGACTTCCGGGCGAACCCGTTCTCGCCCGATTCCCGCATCCTCGCGTCAGTTGTCAAGGATACGCCCTACGACTACTACGTGGCGAGTACGAACGATGCATTGTCCGTGCTGTCGAAGAAGGCGGGCGTGAGCGAATCGCGGCAGTATGCCTTCGGGGCGAAAAGCACATCGTCTTCCGCCAAGTGGGACGACGGCGAGATTGTGGAAATTTCAGGTCTTCTGCGCAACGGCTTTTCCAACGCCGCCAAGGACGGGAAGACGGACTGGATGTCGGCATTCAGCAACCTCAAGTGGTATGACGGGAAGACGGGTGACGAGCAGACCACCTTCCTCGGCAGCCAGCCGTTGAACAACCCCCTGCACGGCGTTGACCGCAAGTATCTCTACTCATTCTGGCGCGAATGCTTCCAGAACCGCCAGCAGCTCTTCCTCGTGTTCATCCGTGCCGAACCGCTCACGGTTGGCGGTGCGTCGGGCGATGCGATTTCCAATTCGCAGCTCGGTGCGCGCGGCGTTGCGCTCGTCTGGCGCGACCCGGAAGCCCCGCAGCGGTCGGGCTCCACCAGTTCGTCCAGCGGCGGTTCATCTTCGCGGCAGATGTCGCGCAGCCAATGGCAGGACGACCTGAAGGATAACGGCCCTCACCGCACGCGCGTCCTTTTCTACCATCAGTTCGACTGATGACCGACGCGCATTGCCATGTCCCGACGGGGGCGGCGCGGCACTTCATCTGCCGCGAACCCGACGAAAGTTCGGCGGAATGCGTCGCGGGGCGCGACCTCCTCTTTCTCGGCATCCACCCGTGGCGGACGCTCGCCGTCGCGGATGCCGACCTGTTCCGCCACGAACGGCTTGACCCGCTTCTCGCGTCCGTCCGAGAACGGGTCACATCGGGCGCGGCATTCGGAATCGGTGAAATCGGGCTTGACCGCCTGAAGGAACGGACGATTTCGCCGCTGATGCGCGAAACGTTCGAGGCGCAACTCGCCCTCGCGGCGGAATTGGGGCGGCCGGTCGTGCTGCACGGCGCGAAGTGCTGGGGCGAAGTCGTCCGGGCGTGCCAGCCCTACGCAGGACGCATCCCCGCCTTCCTCTTCCACGGCTTCTCGCGGTCGGGCGGACTTCTCCCCGACATCGTGAAACTCAACGGCTACATTTCGGTCGGGTCTGCCATTTTGAACGATCACGCGGTGAATTATCGCGCCCTCGTGAAGGCGATTCCGCTCGACCGTCTGCTCGTGGAGACGGACGCGACCGCCGAGAACGTGGCGGATTTGCCGAAAGTTGAGCAAATCGCCGCGAAAGTGGCAGATTTGCGCGGAATTCCAATGGATAACGGATTCGCCGCGATTTTGGATTCCGTAAGTTCACATTTTACTCAAAATTCGGTGTTTTTGAGTCTTCGCCGTCCCGTCGCTGATAGGGCTGAAAAACATCACTGATGTTTGACCCAAAGTGCACTGATGTTTGACCCAAACATCAGTG
>CAVDWI010000013.1:0-22365 GCA_963612485.1 Barnesiella intestinihominis | reverse complement strand
TTGTGAGACCTGCGGAGCGGGACAGCCGAGCGAAGCGAGACAGCCGAAGGCCGCGGGAGCGCCAACCATCGGAGTTAAATTCGAATCGGGCGACTGGTGTCTCCACTAAAAACTTTCAAGAGCCCTTTTAAAGTGGTCAAATTCGACCACTTTATAATCCTCGTCTTCAATTCTGAGAATTGAGATTTCCGTGTCCTGTACGGTTATTTTCGCCATATTCTCTTGTCCTTCAAACGCCGCGTTTGCAGTTACGCGAAATCAATCAGGTTGACGAACCATAGTATACCACAAATCGGCTGACTATTGAAAGCGACGCGGAGAGCCGTTTCTTACGCTCATAGGAGCCCCCGTCAAAACTCGTCAATGGCGAGCAGGCGGAGTTCGACGTGGCGTTCCAGATAGTCCGACACTTCGACGGTAAAGAGGATGTCGTGCGGCATCGGCAGACGGCGCAGGTCTTCGACCAGGTCGCCGCGATTCCACCAGATCGCCTTGAGCGCATCGGCCTTGTGCGCGACCTTCCCCGTCGCCGAACGCGGCAAAACCGAGACGAGCAAATGCTTGCCCTCCTGTCCCAGCGGTTTCACGTCGTGGAAGATGACGCCCTTCATTCCGAAGACGGGGCGTTCGTTCCCCTCTCCGAAAGGCGCCATCCCCATCACGCGCACCGCGAAGTCAAGCGTAACATCGTCGCCATCCACCCATGCGTCAAGCATTCTGTCCCCAAGGCTTTCCGACGGAATCGCCGCACGTTGCGCGGCACAGGCGGAGGTGAAGAGTTCGCGAAACCGGTCGATTTCCCCGTCTTTCACCGAAAAGCCGCCGGCGGCGGCATGACCGCCGAAACTCGTGAGCGCGGCGGATGCGGCTTCGAGCGCATCGCGGGCATTGAAGCCGGCGGGGGCGCGAGCCGAGCCGCGCCCGTCCACGATGACGCAGACGGGGCCTTTCCCGATACGCTCGAGCACTCGTGCGGCGACGATACCCGCCACGCCGGGGTGTCCATCCGGGATGTCAATCACTTGCGCCGCGGCATCGGGCACGACCTTCGTCAGCGCGAGGTCGAACATCTTCTGCTCCACGCCCTTGCGCTCGATGTTGTGGAGGTCGACGCGCTGGGCGAGTTCCCTCGCCCGCTCGCGGTCTTCGCACAGGACGAGCCGAAGCGCGTCGTCGCCGCTCGCCATGCGCCCGGCGGCATTGATGCGCGGCCCGATCAGAAAGCCGAAGTCCTCGACCTTGAGATGGAGCGAACCCGTCCGCGAAGCACGGTCGAAGAGTTCGCGCAGACCGATCGGCGCGAGGCGGCGAAAGTGTTTCAGGGCTTCCGCGACGAGAATGCGGTTCTGCCCGACGAGCGGCATCACGTCCGTGACGGTGGCGAGCCCCGCGAGAACGAGAAGGGGCCCGCCCATCTTCGGACCTTGGTAGAGGCCCCTCTCCTGAGCGCGGCAGACGAGCTGGTTCGCCAGCAGAAAGGCAACGCCCGCACCGCAAAGTCCGTCGAGCCGTTCGGGCGCGGCGACTTTCGGATTCGCTATCGGGCACTCCGGCAGACTCACGCCCGGCAGATGATGATCGGTGACGACGACCTCGACTCCGCGCCCCTTCAGTGTCGCCACCCACTCCTCGGAGTTGATGCCGTTATCCACCGTGACGACAAGTCCGACGGACGGATTCTCGGACAGCATCCGCCCGACGGAGGTTTGCGACATGCCATACCCTTCCGCGAGGCGATTGGGGATGAACGGGGAAACGTCGGCATGAAGAGCGGTCAGCACCATCACGAGAATCGCCGTTGCGCAGATTCCGTCACAGTCATAGTCGCCGAAAACAACGATTTTCCTACGCTCGGCAACCGCCGCGAGGATTCGCTCGGCAATCGCCTCGACGCCCGGCAGTTCGCAGGGCTTCGCGAGATCGGCTACGGACGGGGCGAAATACTTCGCGGCGGACTCGGCGGTGACGCCCCTGAGCGCGAGCAGACGCGCAAGAAGCCGCGGATACCCCGCGGCTTCCAGGCGGTCGACGCTCTGTTCGTCGGCTACGCGCTCGTGCCAGCGGTTCAGAGCGCGACCTCGTGACACCAGCCGTGCGCATCTTCGCAAACGCCGTACTGGATGCCTTGCACGGCATCGTAGAGCTTCTGCAGATGCGGCCCGACGACCTCCGGGTCGGAGATCTTGATGACGTCGCTGCCGCGCGTGATTTCCCACACGGGCGTGACGACGACGGCGGTTCCGCACGCGGCGACTTCGGCGAACTCGCGAATCTCCTCGTAGGGCACGGGACGGCACTCGACCTTCCACCCCATATCCGCCGCGCACTGCTTGAGCGACATGTTCGTGACGGACGGCAGGACCGAACAGCTGTCGGGCGTCACGTAGGTGCCGTCCTTCTTGATGCCGAGGAAGTTGGAGGTCGAGAACTCCTCGACGAACTTGTGGCTCTTCGCGTCGAGGTAGAGTTCGACGGGCCAGCCGCCCTTCTTCGCGTTCTCGTGTGCGAGCAGCGAGGCGGCGTAGTTGCCGCCGACCTTCACGTCGCCCATGCCGTGCGGAGCCGCACGATCCCAGTCGTCAAAGATCACCGCGCGCACGGGCTTCAGCCCGCCCTTGTAATACGCCCCGACGGGCATGCAGAGCATGATGAAGGTGTATTCGTGCGCGGGCGCAACGCCAATCTGCGGACCCGTGCCAATCAGCAGCGGACGGATATACATCGACCCGCCCGTGCCATACGGCGGCACGAACTCCTCGTTCGCCCGCACGAGCTTCTCGGCGGCCTCGACGAACATCTCCACGGGCACGGGCGGCATCACCGTCCGAATCGCCGTGCGATACATGCGCTTCGCATTCTCGTCGGGACGAAAGATCACGACCTTCCCCGACTTCTGGCGGAACGCCTTCATGCCCTCGAACGCCGCCTGCCCGTAATGGAGGCAGGATGCCCCGATGTGCATCGTAATCATCGGGTCCTTCACGAATTCGATTTCGCCCCACTTCCCGTCCTTCCAGACGCTGCGGACGTGGCAGTTCACGTCCGAGAAGCCGAAGCCGAGTTTTTCCCAGTCAATATCTGTTCTTGGCATATTCGTTATCCTTTTAAATTCAACTCCGCGTATTATAGCACATCATTGACGACGCTGAAAGAGCGGCAGGGCGATTTCGTAAAGTTCCTGATCCTTCTGCAGAAGGTCGAATACTCCCTGTCGGTCAATCTGGTAGGCGGCGATAAAACTCTTCTGCGCGGCGGACTTGCGGCCCGAACGGTGCTGAATCTTCGCGAGTTCCACCCAGGCGATGGCGTCCTTGTTCGGCTCGACGCCGAGATACTTCGTCAGGCATCTCTCGGCGTCGCCGTCGAGCCGCGCCGAGACGAGAATCGTCGCAATCGCCCGCAAAACGGCCGGCTCCTTGACTTCATCAATCAGGGGCCTGACCAGCTGCGCCGCCTCCATCGTGCGCCCCATGCCGAAGTAGGCGCGGGCGAGCATCAGCGTCTCGGGTACGGCAAGCTTGCCGCCGTCGGCGCGACGCTTCTCCTCCAGACGCGAAATCTCCTGCTGCAGCATCCGCATCCGCGTCACGTAGTCACGAACGCCGTCCGTGCGCTTGTTGTTCGGGTCGATGCGGTCGGTGTAGTCCATCATCTCCAGCACGATATCCCACTTGCCGAAGGGAATCAGGCACTCCTGCGCATAGCGGAAGGTCGCCTCAGGCGAAGCCGGATAGAGCAGACACGCCTCGCGGAAGGCCTGCGCGGACTCGACGTAGCGCCCCTGACGGTTGTAAAGCCCCGCGATTGCCGCACGGAGTTTCGAGAAGGACTTCTGCCCCGCGAAGTCGCGGCGATACATCGGATCCTTCAGCAGACGGCGCGTATACCAGTCCCAGAAGTCCTGGTCTTTCGCGGCGGTCTTCGCGTCATACGGCGTCGGGTCGCAGTTGATCTTCATAATGAGGCCATGCGGCGAGAGGTAGGGGTACATCCAGGGTATGACGTAACTCTCCTCCACGTAGAAGGCGTGGCGCAGGCGGTCGTGGTCGAACATCATCTTCGTCAGGATGCCGTTGATTTCCATCACGCCGAGCGCACCCGTCACCTGAACGCGCCCGTTCTCGATGCGGAGGTCGCCGTTCGCGGCGCGAACGCCGCGCTGCACTTCATCCACGTAGGTGTTGAACGCCTCAGCGGAATCCTCCTTCGACGGAATCCAGATCTCGTCGCCGTAGAGGTCGCGCTCAACGGACATGTAGGTATCGTCCGCGAGGGCGTTCTGCGTGATGAGGTAGACGTCGGGGCGGTAGTTCGCCGAATAGATCATATAGGTCGGCACGAAACGCCCCGGGTCCGTGCCGCCGAAGAAGATGGAGAACGGCTCCATCGCCTCCGGCCAGTTCGGATCGGGCAGAGGTTCCTCATCAGCAATCAACTGGTCGTTGATTGCCTTCGCCCCTTCCAGCTGATACGCGCCGAACTGCCAGCCGAAGGTGTGGCCGTTCTGCTCCGCGCCGCCCAACTTGAAAGCGACCTCGTTCACCCCCAGGCGGTAGTTGCCGCAGTAGTTGTCGATGAGCGGATAAACGAGCGAGACAACGACCATGGCGACGGAAAGCGCAACCGCCACCGTACGCAGACGCGGGAAGCCGCGATTCTTCAGGAAATGAAGCAGGGCGAACGCGGCAAAGACCATACCGTAGCCAATCCAGAGGGCCAGCATCGCGTGGGAGGAAATGAACTTCACCTTCTGGATGAAGCCGTCCTGCAGGTCGCCCTTGACGTTGGCGAGTCCAATCAACAGGACGCTCATCAGGAGAAAGCAGGTGAGCGCGGGAATCATCCACTGCCAGAACGCCCTGCGGTTCTCACGCCTGACAATCCAATGCCCGCACGCGAATGGCACAAGCGCGAAGGGAATGAGCAGATCCGTGAACTGGACGCGCACGTCGTCCAGGTAGTTCAATATGACCTCCCATTGCGGCATCTGAAAGCCGATCGCCTCATACTGCCCGCGCGTGATGGCGTGCTTGAAGCCCTCCCACGTGCGCGGATAGCCCCAGTTCATCGGGGGGTTGCGCAAGTCGGAGACGATGGGCATGTAGGCGTAGAACGAGACGCCGAGCTGGGCGAAGAACGCCGCACCCGCCACGGAGCGTCCGTGGGGCAATGTCGCCCACGCGAGGGCGAGTAGCACGAAGTTCCACGCAATCGGCCAGCCGAACCACCAGCTCTGCGGATGCGTGAGCCCGTTCATCGCGCCGTGCGAAAGAAGAAAGAAAGCCGAAATCTGCAGACCCGCCACGGGAATCGCAAAGCACAGCCCCTTCTTGCGCGTCAGGGCGCAGAGGACGAAGAGAAGGACGATCAGTGCCCAGAAGACGGCGGTTGACTTCGTCCAGTTGTAGGGGATTCCCTGATAGCCGCCATTCCCGGCGTGAGGAACGCTCGCCGCGATGACAATCGCCACGAGCGCGAACGCGGCGGAAGCGCCGAGGCACTTCAGGGAGGCGGGCGCAGTCAGTTTCTCCTCGTCACCACGAAGAGCCGCCGCAACGGCCGCCACGACCGAAGCCGCGACAAACGCCGCGATGAGCGCGTATTTCGTCGGTTCGATGAGCGGGGCGACCGGCGCGGTGATACCGCCCCACGTGTTCTTCGAGGTGAAGACCGTCGCGCAGAGGAGCATCAGCACCGCTCCCGCGCCGCCGCCGCCGAGCACGACACGACGGGCGCGACTCGTTTCGCCGCGCCCGTGCAGAACCGCCGCCGCGACAATCGAGGCGACGAGCGCGACAATCGCCAGGATCAGGAGCGTCGTCGAGGGGGTCGCCAGCGCAGGCGTCGTCGCCGACTGCGGCAGAAAAAGCGTGTGCTTGTTGATGACATCGCTCTGCATCATGCGGTCGGCCCGCGCCAACTGCCCGACCTGCAGAACCTGATAGGTCAGGGCGACGGGAATCAGGTAGATGAAGACGTCGCGGAACATCCCGATGTTCGTCATCAGAATGATGATGGCGAGAGGGACGATTGCAAAGAGAAGAACCTGATAGTTCGTCAGGCCGAGACCGAAGACAAACGCAGTGAGCCACAGCATCCTGTCGGAAGGCTTGCGCATCCAGCGGTAGCTGAGCAGGAACACCCACATCAGGAAGAGGGCGTTCAGCGAGTAGATTTCGACAATCGTGGACTGCGACCACTCGACGGGGGAAAGCGCGAACGTCAGCGCACCGCCCACGCCGCCGCCGAACGCGATCCACGCCGACGGCGCAACCTTCGGGAGGGGTAGTGCGCCCCCCGTCTCCCCTTCCACGTCGGGGGCGATGAAGTCCCGCGAACTTCGGCAGATGAGCATCGCCGTGCAGCCCGCCGCGAACGCGCCCGCCGTCGCCGAGAAGCAACTGATCGCCCACGCGGGGGTCGGATGCCCCATGTAGGTGACCCAGGAGAAGAGCTTGCAGAAAATCCAACTGCACAGCGTCCAGAACGGATACCCCGGCGGATGCGGCACGCCGAGGTGCGCACCCGCCGTGGCGAGTTCTCCGGAATCCTCAAGCCCGACTGAAGGGCCAAGCGTGAAAAAGTAAACGGCAAACGTGACGAGCGTCGCCGTCCAAAACGCCGCCCAGTCGAGTCTTGAGAAAAACCGGTCTTTCTTCATAGTTGTTCGATATTAGAACCCATCACACGCGAGCCGAAAGCACGTCGCGCTCATACTTCTTCACGTCCGCGAGCCAGTCTTCGCCCGCGTCCTTGCCCTCGCGGCGGCAGAACTCCGCCCACACGTCCGCCCACGGATAGCCCTTGAGTTCCTCCTGGAGGACGAGTTGCGCGGTGAATTCGCCCGCATCCTGCATCGCCTTCAGCGCGGCGTTCGGCTGGAGCATCGCCTTGAGGAGTTCTTTCTGCATGTTGCGCATGCCGAGTACCCACGCCGCAATGCGGTTGATCGAGGCGTCGAAGTAGTCGAGCGCAATGATGAAGTTCTCGGGCCCCATCTTCACGATCTCCTGCGCCGCGCCGCGAAGGTCGTCGTTCTGGCGAATGACGTGATCGGAGTCCCAGCGGACGGGGCGCGAGATGTGGAACGCAACCTTGCCGAACGTCATCAGGAAGGAGCTGATCTTGTCCGCCACGTTCTCCGAGATGTGGAAGTGGCCCATGTCGAGAAGCCCCAGGATGCCGCGCTTCATCGCATAGCCCATCACGAACTCGTGAGAGGCGACGGTATAGCTTTCGACGCCGATGCCGAAGAGCTTCGATTCGAGCGTCGGCACGACGAGCTTCCTGTTGTACTTCGTGCGGAAGATGCGGTCGAGCGAATCGGCCATGCGCTGGCGCGGTCCGAGACGGTCGGAAGGCTCGTCCTTGTAGCCGTCGGGCATCCAGTAGTTGATGGTGCAGGGGCTCTTGAGTTCCTTCGCGAAGTATTCCGCGATCTTCAGACACTGCACACCGTGCTTCACCCAGAACGCCCGAACCTTCGGGTCAGGGTTCGAGAGAGTCAACCCGTCCGCCGCCTTCGGGTGCGAGAAGAAGGTCGGGTTGAAGTCCAGTCCGATGCCGCGCTTCTTCGCCCAGTCCACCCACGGCTTGAAGTTCGCCGGTTCGAGTTTGTCGCGGTCGGTCACGGTCTCGCCATGAACGCCGTAGCAGGCGTGGAGGTTCAGGCGGTGGCGACCCGGAATCAGGGACATCGCGAAATCGACGTCCGCCATGAGTTCCTGCGGCGTCCGCGCCTTGCCGGGATAGTTGCCCGTCGTCTGGATGCCGCCCGAAGCCCCGCCCGTCGTCTCGAACCCCGTGACGTCGTCGCCCTGCCAGCAGTGCATCGAAATCGGGATGCCCTTGAGTTCCTTGATCGCCTTCTCGGTGTCCACGCCGATCTTGGCGTATTTGCGTTTCGCTTCCGCGTAGCTCATACCCGTACTCCTTCTTGTGTTGTTTTGGTTTTAGTGACGTAAATCTTCGCCATGTCGGTCTTGAACGCCGACTTTTCCGAAATGTCGAGTTCCTCGAACAGCTTCTCTCCCGGTCGGATGCCGATGAACACGATGGGAATGTCGACATACGGACGGTAGCCCGCTTGCGCAATCATACCCTCGGCGAGGTCGAGAATGCGGACGGGCTCGCCCATGTCGAGCGTGTAGATGGCGCGTTCCTCCCGGCTCGCCGCCTGAAGGACGAGGCTGACGGCCTCCTGAATCGTCATGAAATAACGCTTCATGTCGGGATGCGTCACAGTCACGGGACGCCTCGCGGCAATCTGCTCCCGAAACAGTGGCACGACCGAACCGGAACTCCCGAAGACATTGCCGAAGCGGACGGCGCAGAAGGAAGTCTTGCCCGCCTCGTTCATTCCCATCACCACCCCTTCCGCCGCGAGTTTCGTCTTGCCCATCACCGACACGGGGTTGACCGCCTTGTCAGTCGAGATAAGCACGAACCGCGTCACGCCGTGCGCCTTGGCGAGTTCCGCAACCGTCCGCGTACCCTCGACGTTGTTGCTCCACCCCTCCTCGGGATTCAGTTCGACCATCGGCACGTGCTTGCTCGCGGCGGCGTGAAGCACGACCTGCGGGCGATGTTCGTCGAAGATCTTCTCCATCCGCGCCCTGTTCCCGCAGTCCACCATCAGCGGCACGAGTTCCACCCGTCCGCCCGCGCCGCGCATCCTGCGGTCGATTTCGTAAAGCGCGTTCTCGCACCGCTCGACGAGCAGGATCCGCCGCGCTCCCGCCGCCGCGACCTGACGGACGATTTCCGAACCGATTGAACCGCCCGCACCCGTCACCAGCACCGTCTTCCCGTTCAGGAAACGGGCCGCCACCGCATTGTCGAAGGTGTTCTCCCGGCGTTCGATGAGGTCGCCCGTCCCCAGTTCCTTCGCCCGCGCCGCCATATAGAGCCGCCAGAGAATGCGGACGACAACGATGCCCGCCGTCGCCAGCACGAAACACATCAGGGTAACCGAATAGGGCGGACGAATCCGAAAGTAAGCCTCGCCCGAAAGCCAGAACCGAAGCCCCGTGAGAACGAGACACGCAAGCGCCATCGCGCCGACGTAGCGCGGCAGATCGCACACGCGGATTCGCCGCCACGCAAGGCGGTAGCATCCGCAGACCAGCAGCGCGAGAATATGCACCGCACCGACCGTCAGATAGGAAATCGCGACCGCCCGCCATCCCCAGCGCGGCGCGGAAAAGTCAAAGCGCAGGAGAAACGCCGCAAGGTAGGCGAAGCCGACAATCGCCGCGTCCACGACGACGGCCACGACCCGCGTCGCAAGGAACTTCACCCACGCCTCTCTCGATCTCGTCATCGTCAGATGAACGGCGTCAGCAACGCCGGTGCAAAAATGAGTGAATCGAACATGTCAAGGAAACCGCCCATTCCGGCGGGCATGAACGTCGCCGAATCCTTCACGCCGCACTCGCGCTTCATACGGCTCTCGATGAGGTCGCCCGCCGTGCCGATGAGCGCCGCCGCGACGCCGAACGCGAGCGCCTTCGGGAACGCGAAATGCGTAATCGGCATGAACGCCGCCGACATCAGGCACGAACCGAGCACGCTACCACCAAGCCCTTCCCAACTCTTCTTCGGCGAAATCGACGGACACATCTTGTGCCGCCCGAACAGCATCCCGACGGCGAAGCCGCCCATGTCAGAGAACTTGACGATGGCAATGAGATAAATGAGCATCGGCACACCGAAGTCAATCGGCACGCGGATGAACAGCGAGAGCATCACGGGAATGTAGAGGATGCCGAGCAGCGTGACGGCGAGCACCCGAATCGGGCTTTCGAACTTGCCGAACAGGACGCGCAGAGCCAGAAGGAAGACAATCGGTATCAGCAGGTAGCCGCAGTCGAAGTCGTAGTAGACCTTGTAGAGCATGATCGCCACGCCCGAAAGGACACCGAGTTTCACGAGAATCGGGTGTCGGCGCGCCACCATCTGACTGAACTCGAGGTGCACGAGAGCCACCAGGAGGATCATCGCCGGCAAAATGACATTGAGCGGCGCATAGCAGAGCGCCAGAATCACCAGAGCCGCCGTCGAAAGTGCCGCCACCACGCGTTTGACTACTTGCATCGTCCTCCCATCCGGCGTTCGCGTGTCGCATACGCGGCAATCGCCCTGTCGAATTCCGCCCGGTCAAAGTCGGGCCACAACACGTCCGTGAAATAGTATTCCGAATACGCCGACTCCCAGAGCAGGAAGTTGCTCGTCCTCAGTTCGCCACTCGTGCGGACGATGAGGTCGGGGTCTGGCACGTCCGGCGCATAGAGATAGTTGGCGAACGACCGCTCGGTGAGTTCCTTCTCACCCGCCCGAATCGCCGCGTTCGCGGCGTCCACGATTTCCGCCCGACCGCCGTAGGAAAGCGCGACGAGAAGCGTGAAGTCGCCCCCTTTCGTCCGCTCCTCCAGCGCGGCAATCTGCCCGCGCAACTTCTCCGGAAGGTCGTTCCGCCGCCCGATCGTGCGAAAACGGACGCCGTTCGCCACGAGTTCGTCCGCCTTCGCGGTGACGTAGTAGGCGAGAAGTTTCATCAGCCCCGATACCTCGTCCTTGGAACGCTTCCAGTTCTCCGTCGAGAACGCATACACCGTCAGGTAGCGGATGCCCGCCTCGCGGCAGTAGTGCATCACGCGGTCGAGCGCATCCGCCCCGGCGCGGTGCCCCATGAGACGCGGCAACCGGCGGGCTTTCGCCCACCGTCCGTTGCCGTCCATGATGATTGCGAGGTGTTCCATCCGCCTCATTAGATGTTGATTCGGAGCGTCGTCTCGCGGGCTGGTCCCACGGAGAGAACGCCCAACTGACCGCCCACGAGCTCGAGAATGCGGTTCACGTAGGCCTTCGCGTTCTCCGGCAGTTCGGCATAGTCCGTCACCTTCGAGGTCTCGCACTGCCAGCCGGGCATTTCCTCGTAAACAGGCTCGCACACCGCCAGCGCGTCGAGATCCGCCGGGAAGGTCGTGTAGACGAACCCGTCGGGACGGCGGTAGCCCGTGCAGATCTTGACGACGGGGAAGGTGTCGAGCACGTCGAGCTTCGTCATCGCCCAGAAGTCGATGCCGTTCACGCGCTGGGCATACCGCGCCACCACCGCGTCAAACCAGCCGCACCGCCGCGGACGACCTGTCGTCGCCCCGAACTCGCCGCCGCGCTGGCGCAGCGTGTCGCCGTCCGCATCCGTGAGTTCCGTCGGGAACGGGCCTTCGCCGACGCGGGTCGTGTAGAGTTTCAGAACGCCGATCACGCGGTCGATTGCGCGGGGACCGATTCCCGAACCCGTACACGCCCCGCCCGCCGTCGGATTCGACGACGTCACGAACGGGTATGTGCCGAAGTCGATGTCGAGCATCGTCGCCTGCGCACCCTCGAAGAGGACGGACTGCTTTCCCTCCAGTCTCTCGTGCAGGAACTGGATCGTATCCGTCACGTAGGGCATCAGCGCCGGCACCATCGGCGTATAGAGCCGCACCATCTCGTCCGCATCGAGCGCGTGCGCGCCGAGCGCGACGAGCGTGCGGTTCGCGTCCTCGACCTGACTGCGGATCAGGTCCGTGAAGTTCGGCTTCAGGATGTCGCCGACGCGCATCCCGTAGCGACCCACCTTCGCCGCGTAGGCGGGACCGATGCCGCGCCCCGTCGTGCCGATCTTCTTGCCTTCGGGACGCGCCGCCTCCTCCGCCTTGTCAATGGCGCGATGCCACTGCATCACCATCTGGGCGCGTTCGGAAATGTGAAACCGCCCCTTCAGTTCAAAGCCCCAGCTCTCGACCTGCTCGAGTTCCTTCATCAGGTCGAACGGATCCATCACCACGCCGTTGCCGATTACGCACTGCTTGCCGTTGTGCAGGATGCCGCTCGGCACGAGATGCAGGACGTATTTCTTGTCGCCGACGACGACGGTATGCCCGGCGTTGGACCCGCCCTGGAAGCGGACGACCACGTCCGCTTCCTCGGTCAGGAAGTCAATGACCTTACCCTTGCCTTCGTCGCCCCACTGGGCGCCCACGAGTACGGTGTTCATTTGTCTATTCAATTCCTTTGTTATGGATATACTGAACTCAAACCGTGCCTTATTATACCAAAAATTTACTACTGGCGGACGATGCCCGCGCCGAGGGCGGCGAGTTCCCGCTCAATGGCGACATAGCCGCGATCCACCGTCTCCGCGTTGAGGATGCGCGACTCGCCCTTCGCCGCGAGCGCGGCGATGACGAGGGCGATTCCGGCGCGGATGTCAGGCGAACTGACCTTCGAGCCGAACAGCGGGGAGGGACCCGTCACCATCACGCGGTGGGGGTCGCACTGCACGATCTTCGCTCCCATCTGCCGCAGATGATCGACGAAATAGAGGCGTGACTCGAACATCTTCTCGAAGAAGAGGCAGTTGCCGCGCGCCTGCGTGGCGAGCACGATCAGCACGCTCATCATGTCGGAGGGGAACGCCGGCCACGGCCCGTCCCCCAGCGAGGGGATTGCGTCGCCGAGGTCGTATTTCATCTTCAGACGCTTCTTCGGCACGAAGTGAAGCGTCTTCGCCCGCGAATCAATCGTCCACGTCACGCCGAAGCGGGCGAACGCCCCGGCGAGAACCTCGAACGGTCCCGGGTCGATGCCCGTCAGGGTGAGTTCGCCGCCCGTCACCGCCGCCGCGACAAGATAACTGCCCGCCTCGATGTAGTCGCACCCGACCCGCGCCTCGCAGCCGCCCAGAACCTCCACGCCCTCGACTTCGATTCGGTTCGTCCCCGCCCCGACGATCTTCGCGCCCATTGCGTTCAGCATGGTGGCGAGATCCACCACGTGCGGTTCGCACGCGGCATTGTAGATGACGGACTTCCCATGCGCGAGCACGCTCGCCATCAGGATGTTCTCAGTCGCCGTCACGCTCGCCTCATCGAGGAGGATCCGCGCCCCCTTCAATTCGCCCTTGAGGCGGAGGGCCGTCCGCCCCGCCACCGCCTTCGCACCGAGGGCTCGGAAGCCGGCGAAATGCGTGTCAAGGCGGCGGTGGCCGATGGCGTCGCCGCCGGGCGGCGGAAGCGAGGCGCGTCCGGCGCGGGCGAGAAGCGGGCCCGCGAAGAGGAAACTCGTGCGGATTTTCGCCGCGAGCGCCGGCGGAATCTTCGCACTCCTCAACTTGCGCGTGACGAGCGTCACCGTACCCGCCGCGCGGTCTCGCGTCACCTTCGCGCCAAACCCCTTCACCGCCTGAAGCATCGACTCCACGTCGGCGATGTCGGGCACGTTGACGAGCGTGACGGGCTCGGCCGTCAGCAGCGCGGCGGCAATCATCGGCAACGCCGCATTCTTGTTGCCCGGCACGGCGTGGACGCCCGAGATTGTCTTCCGACCCTGAATGACGAATTCGCTCATCTTATTCGGAAAGTTCGTCGAGTTTGCGCGTTTCACCGAAGACAATCAGCCGGTCGTCGGCCTTCAGGATATCCTCCTGCGGACGCGGAATCACGACCGTGCGCGGCTTCTTCGGGTCTTCGCCGGCGCGGCGGATGCAAAGCACCGTCACGCCCGTCTTGTTGCGGAAGTCGGCGGCGGCCAGGGTCTTGCCGCGAGAATCCTCCGGCACGGCAATCTCGGCAATCGAATAGCCGTCCGACACTTCGAGAAAATCGACGACGGCGTGGTTCGCAATCGCCCGCGCAAGACGGTGGGCGCTGTCGCGGTCGGGATAGACGACGGAGTCCGCGCCAATGCGGCGCAGGATGCGCCCGTGAAGTTCGCTCGTCGCCTTCGAGACGACGGTCTGGACGCCCAGTTCCTTGCAGTTCGCGGTCGCCATGATGGAGGCCTCGACGTTCGAGCCGATGGCGACGACAACCGCATCGCACTCGCCGAACCCCGCCTCCTCCAAAACGTGCGGCTGGGTCGCGTCGCCCTGTAGGGCGGTCGCGAACTCACTCGCACTCTGCATCGCCGGTCGATTCCGGTCGATGAGCAGAACCTCCGTGCCCGCGTTCGCGAGCGACTCCGCCAGCGACATTCCAAACCGCCCGGCCCCGATAATGCCAATTCTCTTCATTTATACTCCATTCGCCGCGCTTCGGCAATCAGTTTCTTCGAATACGGATGGGACGGACGGTCGAAGAACGCGGCGGAATCGTCCGCCGTCTCCACCACACGCCCCGATTTCATCACGGCAATCTTCGTCGCCATCTGCGAAACGACCCCGAGGTCGTGCGTGATGAGCAGTACGCCCGAATTCGCCCGGTGCAGACGGCGCATCAGCCGCAGAACCTGCGCCTGAACCGTCACGTCAAGTGCCGTCGTCGGCTCATCCGCAATCACGAGGTCGGGATCGAGCATAAGCGCCATTGCAATCATCACGCGCTGCTGCATGCCGCCCGAGAGTTCGTGCGGATAGGCGCGCGCACGAATCGCGGGGTCGGGAATCCCGACTTTCCCGAGCCACTCGAGGGCGAGGTCTGCCGCCGCCTTGCGTGAAAGCCGCTCGTGCAGACGCACCGTCTCGACGAGCTGATCGCCGATGCGGTGCAGGGGCGAGAGCGACCCGACGGGATCCTGGAAGATAACGCCTATCTTCTTTCCGCGCAAGGCCCGCAGACTCGCGAGCGGCATCGTCAGCGTGTCCACCCCGTCCAGCAGGATGCGCCCCTTCGGATAAAAGGCCGGCGGACTCGGCAATAGCCGCGCCACGCTCATCGCAACGGAACTCTTGCCACTGCCGGACTCGCCGACAATGCCAAGTATTTCGCCGCGATTGAGCGTCAAGTTCACGTCAATCGCCGCGTCCGTCACATCTCCCTCCTCATTTCGGAAGGAGACGTTCAAATCCTCGATTTCAAGCAGCACGTCCGTATTATACCATAGATTCATTCGCCATCACGGCCGTTGAGCGTCCAGTCCCGCTCGCCCGTACGGTGCAATTCGACCGCACCGTCCGTACGGACGGCATATGACACGTTCGTGGCAATGCGCGCCCAAGCGCTCGGCTTCGTCAGTCGCCAGGTCTCAGTGTCTGCCGACGCGGCAAGGCTTAGGGTTGCCGCAACAATTGAAGCAAAGGCTTTCATTTTCATAAGGCAACACCTCTTCGCACTTAATTCCTCATTATCTGCCAGATGAATCAAAAATAAACGGCGTGGGACATTCCAGGACGGAGTTCGACGCGGTCACCGTGACGAAACGCGGCGAAGCCGGGCAAGCGCACGATGGCAGGAAACGCACTCGGCGCAACCAGCACGTGAACGAGCGTCTCCGAACCGAGCGGTTCGATGAAGTCCACGCTTCCACCAAACGCGGCGGACTCCCCTTCTCCGAGTTTGCGTAGCGTCAGGTGTTCGGGACGAAGCCCGACCGTCCGCGCCGCGTCCAGCGTCCCCGGCGGGAAGAGGTTCATGGGCGGCGTGCCGATGAACCCGGCGACAAACGCATTCGCCGGGCGTTCGTAGACCTCGAGCGGCGGCGCGACCTGCTGGATGCGCCCACGGTTCATCACGACAATCCGCTCGCCCATCGTCATTGCCTCGGTCTGGTCATGCGTGACGTAAATCATCGTCGCCCCCAGCCGCTGGTGAAGACGGATGATTTCCGCCCGCATTTCGACGCGCATCTTCGCGTCAAGATTGGAAAGCGGCTCGTCGAAAAGAAAGACGGCGGGCTCGCGCACGATGGCGCGGCCGAGCGCGACGCGCTGGCGCTGTCCGCCCGAAAGCGCCTTCGGCAGACGCTTCAGATACTCCGTCAGCCCCAGTGTCTCCGCGACGGACGACACCCTGCGCTCGATTTCCGCTTTCGGAATCTTGCGCAACTTGAGTGCGAAGGAGAGGTTCTCCCGCACCGTCATATGCGGATAAAGCGCGTAGTTTTGGAAGACCATCGCGATGTCGCGGTCTTTCGGCGGCAGGTTCGTGACATCCTTCCCGCCGATGCGGATGCGCCCCGAGGTCGGTAGTTCAAGCCCTGCGACCATACGAAGCGAAGTTGACTTGCCGCATCCCGACGGCCCGACGAGTACGAGGAACTCGCCGTCGCACACGTCAAGCGTGAAGTCGGCGACGGCGGGCGCATCGCCGCGTGAATAAACCTTCCCGACGCACTCGAAACTGACCTCAGCCATTCGTCCCGCCTCCGTGAGTCCTGTCGTAGATCGTCTTCGCCTGCCGGACAATCTGAAGGAGAAATGTCTGGTCGCCGCGCTGCTTCGCATGACGCAACCCCTGAATCGCCCAGTACGCCGCCGAGAACTGCGGATCGCCGCGGTCGGTCATGCCGAGGCGGCGGACGACTTCGTCCATTTCTTCAGGTTTCATCCCGAGTTCGTGCCACGCGCCGCGCTTCTCCACGTCGGCGACAGTCTCGCGCCACTTGCGCCGATAGGTCGGCGCGGCGGAATCGAGGTCCGCGCCGATCTTCAACTCGAACATCCACGCGAGTTCGCGGTGAAGTTCGACGGATTCGGGATTGTAGTGAAGCCCCTCGTCGCGCAACAGCCGCAGTGCGGCGGAAACCCACCGCCAGCGATCCTCGTCCGTCGCCATCATCACGGAAACGTTGTAGGCGAGATTCCACGCGGCATAACTCCACACTTCGGGCACGTGCGGCTCGGCGAGCGTGAGCGTGTGGGCGAGTTGGGCGAGCTCGACGTAGCGCCCCTCCTCCTGAAGGCGGTCGGCGCGAAACCACGTCACTTCCGCCGCGATGGAACGAAGCCCGCCAAGCGCGGCAAAGGCGCTTTCCGCCATTGCCGGAACCTTGACGGGCCGCTTGCGGTGAAGCCCAATCTGCGCACACGCGGCAACCGCCATCAAGACGACGACGCCGATGCCGAAGAGTGTGCGCTTCACGGGACTTCTCCGTCTGACGGAAGCCTCAGCGTCCGACCGCCTTGCGGTAGCGGGCGATCAGCGCGTTCGTCGAGGCGTCGTGCCTGCCGCTCGCCTGCGGAGCGGTGAGGTCGGCGAGCACGCCCTTGGCGAGAACCTTGCCGAGCTGAACGCCCCACTGGTCGAAGCTAAACACGTTCAGGATCACGCCCTGCGTGAAGACCTTGTGCTCATAGAGCGCGACGAGCGCACCGAGCGTCTCGGGCGTAAGTTCGTCGCAAAGAAGCGTGTTCGTCGGCTTGTTGCCCTCGAACGTCTTGAACGGCACGAGGTTCTCCGGCACGCCCTCCTTGCGGCAGTCGTCCGCCGACTTGCCGAACGCGAGCGCCTCGGTCTGGGCGAAGAGGTTCGCCATCAGCTTGTCATGCAGGTCGCCAATCGGGTTGTGCGTCTTGCAGCAGCCGATGAAGTCGCACGGAATGAGGTGCGTGCCCTGGTGGATGAGCTGGTAGAAGCTGTGCTGGCCGTTCGTGCCGGGCTCGCCCCACTCGATCGGTCCCGTCACGTGCTCGACGGGCTTGCCCTCCTTGTCCACGCACTTGCCGTTCGACTCCATGTCCATCTGCTGCAGATAGGCCGGGAAGCGCGAGAGATACTGATCATAGGGGAGAACGCAATAGCTTTCCGCGCCATAGCCGTTCGAGTAGAGGATGCCGAGCAGGGCGAGGATGACGGGCATGTTCCTGTCGAGTTTCGCCGTGCGGAAGTGGCGATCCATCTTATAGTAGCCCTTCAGGAGTTTCGCGAAGTTCCGGCGGCCGATCGAAATCATCAGCGAAAGGCCGATTGCGGACGGCAGCGAGTAGCGGCCGCCGACCCAGTCCCAGAAGCCGAACATGTTCTTCACGTCAATGCCGAACGCCGCGACCTCCTTCTCCGCCGTCGAGACGGCGACGAAATGCTTGGCGACCGCCGCCTCCGATCCGAGTTCCTTCACGAGCCACTCACGCGCCGCCGTCGCGTTGGACATCGTCTCCTGCGTCGTGAAGGTCTTCGACGCGATGATGAAGAGCGTTTCCGCCGCACGGACGCTACGGAGCGTCTCGGCGAGGTGGGTCGAATCGACGTTCGACACGAAGAAGCACTTGATCGTGCGCTTCGAGTAGGGCGTGAGCGCGATGTTCGCCATCACGGGGCCGAGGTCGCTGCCGCCGATGCCGATGTTCACGATGAACTTGATGCGCTTGCCGGTGTAGCCCTTCCAGTCGCCCTTGCGCACCGCATCGGAGAAGTCGCCCATCCGATTCAGCACGGCGCGAACCTCGGGCATCACGTCCTTTCCGTCCACGAAGACCTGCGCGTTCGGGTCGCAATTGCGGAGCGCGGTGTGCAGAACGGCGCGGTTTTCCGTGACGTTAATCTTCTCGCCCGTGAACATCCGCTCGATTTCAGCCTTGAGGTTCGAGGCCTCCGCGAGTTTGACGAGCGCCTTCATCGCCGCCTTGTCCACGCGGTTCTTCGAGTAGTCGAGATACCACCCCGCCGCCTCGACGGAGAAGGTTTCCGCCCGCTTGGGATCTTCCGCGAAAAGTTCCTTGATCGTCTTCTTGCTCGACGCAACCATCGCATCGTCAAGATTCGCCCACTTGTCGTTATTCATTTCTGCATCTTTCATATCAAATATTATATCATATCCTTGGAGCGCAGATAGGCGCTGTAGGCGCAGTAGGTCTGCCAGGCGTCGAACTTCGACGCGAGTTCCCACGGCGCGTGCATGTTGAGCAGCGGCGTGCCCATATCCAGCACCTTCATGCCGAAGCGGGCCATATACTGCGAAATCGTGCCGCCGCCGCCCTTCTCCATCTTGCCGAGTTCGGCCATCTGCCACGTCACGCCACCCTCGTCCATCACCTTGCGGATGAACGCGACGAATTCGGGCGAGCAGTCGCTCGCGCCGCCCTTCGACGTTCCGCCCGTGTATTTCGACGCGGTCGGGCCGTGGTGGAACTTCGCCGCGTTGCCCGTCGAATTGACGTCCTCGAAATGAGGGTCGGCGGTCGCCGTCACGTCGGCGGAAAGCATCGAACTCCGCTCCAGGGCGCGGCGAACGAGGATGTCACGCGCATCCTTCTCCTGCCGCTCGATCATTTCCGCCACGGTATTCTCGAAGAACGAACTCTGCATGCCCGTCGAACCCATCGAGCCGATCTCCTCCTTGTCGCACATCAGGATGCTCGCCGTCTGCACGGGAACTTCGTCAGAAGCGTCGGTCAGAGCCTTCAGCCCGGCGAACGAGCACACGCGGTCGTCGTGACCGTATCCGGCGATGAGCGCACGGTCGAAACCGACCTCACGCGGCATTCCAGCCGGCACGATTTCCAACTCCGCCGAGAGGAGGTCGTCCTCGGTTACGTCATACGTCTTCTTGAGATACTCGACGAATGAAGGACGGTCGGGCTTTTCCTCGCCGTCCTTTCCCTTGGCGGAAGTCGTCCACGCGATGACGTCGAGATCCTCCGCCGGAAAGAACTCCGACACCGTCTTCTTCTCCTGATCCTTGCCGAGGTGCGGCAGGATGTCCGAAATCATGAAGACGGGATCGCCGGGATTGTCGCCCACCGCGACCTGGACCTTCGAGCCGTCCTTGCGGACGATTGTCCCGTAAAGCGCGAGCGGCAGCACAAGCCACTGGTATTTCTTGATGCCGCCGTAGATGTGGCAGTCGAAGTAGATGTAGCCGCCCTTCTCGTAAATCGGCTTCGGCTTGAGGTCGAGGCGCGGCGCATCCGTGTGACCGCCCACAACCTTGATGCCGACTTCGGAAATCTTTTTCTTACCGATGACCGCCGCCATCACCGTGCGGTCTTCGTAGCCGCGATAGACGCGGTCGCCCGGTTTCAGCGTCTTGAAACTCCCGATCGGACGGAATCCCTTTTCCTCCAGAAGCCGGACGCTTTCCGCATAACTGCGGCGTTCGGTCTTCGCAATGCCCAAATAGCGCATATATTCAGCGCAGTATTTTTCCTGTGAAACGTATTTCTGCTTCATGATGCGTATTATATCACACTTCCAATGCGCCCGTCAGGTCGCGGACGGACGCGAAGCCGTTCCGACGGCAGTAATCGACGATGCCGTCCAGCACCCGTCCCGCCGTGCCGGGGTCGGAGAACGTCGCCGTGCCGACGGCGACCGCCGTCGCCCCCGCGAGCAGGAACTCGAGCGCGTCCTTCGCCTCGTAAACGCCGCCCATGGCGAGAATCGGCAGGTTCGTCGCCCGATGCGCGTCGTAGACGACCTTCACCGCCGCCGGATGGATGCCTCGCCCGGAAAGCCCGCCCGTCACGTTCGCAAGCACGGGACGCCGCCGCTCAACGTCAATTACCATCGCGGGAATCGTATTGATCATCGACAGCGCGTCCGCACCGCCGTCCTCGCACGCCTTCACATAGGGGCGGATGTCGGGCACGTTCGGCGCGAGTTTGACGATGAGCGGCAAGTCCGTCTTCGCCCGAACCGCCGCGACAAGACGGTTCAGCACGGCGGGATCCTGTCCGAAGGTGTGCCCGCCCTCCTTCACGTTCGGGCACGAGACATTGCACTCGATCGCCTTTACAGCCGCCGCGCCCTCCCTGTCCGAGCGTGCGAATGCCGTCAGCCGTCGGGCGACTTCGGCATATTCGTCCACCGAACCGCCCCAGATGTTGACAATCATCGGGACTTCGCCCGCCTGATCCCGATACCAGGGGGCGGTGACGTTCTCGAAGTGGTCGATGCCCGAACCCTGCAGACCGATGGCGTTCACAAGCCCGCCGAAGACTTCGGCGTGACGCGGCATCGCGTTCCCCGGCCACGGGTCAAGGCGAATGCCCTTGATCGTGATTGCGCCGAGTTTCGCGTAGTCGAGCGCACCGACGTATTCCGTGCCGTAGCCGAACGTTCCGCTTGCCGTCGCCACGGGGGTCGGCATCGCAAGCCCGCCCAGGTTCACGCCGAGATCAACGCCTTCCCGAACCATTCTTCCCCCTTCAGCGCGAAAGTGCGTCCACAATGCCGCGCCAGTAGCCGACGCTCTCGGCGACGGGCTCGAGGTTGTCCTCGAAGTCCTTCTCGTATTCGAGCGAGCACACGTTCGAGTAGCCGACCTCCATCAGGGCGCGAATCACGCGCACGTAGTCGATCTTGCCGCGAGGAAGCGGAATCGCCGCGCCGTCGGGCTTGCCGACCTCGAAGTTCTTGATGTGCATGTCGTAGATGCGGTCGGCGTGCTTGCGGATTGTCTCCACGGGATCGACTCCGCACCCGTATTCCCAGCCGACGTCCATGCAAAAGCCGATGCGCGGGTCGAGGTCGCTGATGAGTTCCCAGCCGGACGCGACCGACGGGAACATGTCCGGCGAAGCCGGCCCGTGGTTGTGGATTGCATAGCGGATGTCGAATTCCTTCACCAGCTTGTCGATGGCGAGGAGCAGTTTACGCGAACCCTTCCGCTTGTTCCAGGAGTCCTTCTCGTCCGTCGGCTCGTAGGGAACGCCGACGACGGTCTTCACGCCGAGCCGCTTCGCATACTCGAACGACTGCCGCGCAAGCGTCTCGTCCTTCATGTAGATGGGACCGACCGCATACGGCTCGACGCCCGCCTTGGCGCACGTTTCGCGGAACGCCGCGATTTCCACATCCGTCGCCGTCAGCGGCAGGTGGAAGTCCTTCACACAGAGATAGTGGATGTCCGTCTTCTTGAGGATGTCGAGCAGTTCCGGGAGCGACTTGCGGCACATCGTGAACCCCGCCATGCCGAACTTGAAGCCGGGCTGAACCCCGCCAACCGCCGCTCCGCCGGTCGTGCGGCATCCGCCAACCAGAGAAACCGCCCCGGTCGCAACGGCCGCACAAAAAAACCCTCTACGCGTCATTTCCATCTTTGTGTCCTTTCTTATCCTTCCTTGTGCGAGATCATTCTCGCATTTGGTCGGTAGTATATCAGATTTCGGACTCGGCTGTAAAGCGGGGATTTAAATCGACATCATCTGGGGTCGGGCGGTCGAAAAGAAAAGAAAAAAGGCCGGCGGCGTCCTACTCTCGCACGGGCGGGTCCCGCACTACCCTCGGCGATGGGGCGCTTGACTGCCGTGTTCGGAATGGGAACGGGTATGACAGCCCCTCTGTGGCCACCGGCCCGAAAGGCCGGGAGTTTCTGGAACTAGGGAGAACCACAACGCGACGGGAAGCGAATCGGATCGCTTCGAGTGAAGTGTTGAAATAGAATAAGCTAAGCCGCCCGTCCGGTTAGTACCGCTCGGCTGAGGGTCTCGCGACCCTTGCACCCGCGGCCTATCGAGGTCGTGGTCTGCGACCGGACTTAGGGGCATTTCTGCCGGGAGAACTTGTCTCGGGGGAGGCTTGGCGCTTAGATGCCTTCAGCGCTTATCCGTTCCGGGCATAGCTACCGGGCCTGCCGCTGGCGCGACAGCCCGAACACCATGGGCCCGTCACTCCCGGTCCTCTCGTACTAGGGAGTGTTCCCCTCAGCCTTCCTGCGCCC
>CAVDWI010000012.1:20707-22766 GCA_963612485.1 Barnesiella intestinihominis | reverse complement strand
CTCTTCGGCAGACCCGCCCCCCGCATAGCCGCCCATTACGGCGGCGGCCACGAACAGGTCGGCCGTCTTGTGCCGGTAGATGAAGTCCGTGTCATCGCCGCGGATGTCCTCTACCTGTCCGCGCACCACGCCAAGCCCGGCCGCGCCGAGCTCCGCCACTATCGCCGCTGCGTTCCGCGGTGAGCGGGCCGCCGCCTGGAAGGCCACCGCCTGCAGGGCGTCGCCCGCGAGGATCGCCGTGTCCTCCCCGAACTTGCGCCACACTGTCGGGAGCCCGCGCCTTACCTCGTCGTTGTCCATGGAGGGAAGGTCGTCGTGCACAAGCGTATAGCTATGCAGCAGCTCTATCGCGCACGCCGGGAAGACCGCATCCTCGGCATTGCCGCCAACGGCTGCGGCCGAAGCGAGGCACAGCCTGGGGCGGACGCGCTTGCCGCCGGCGAAGACGGCATGGCGCATCGCCTGGAAGAGGGACTGCGGACGGGCGCCGGATAGCAGTTCTGCCAGCGTCGCCTCCACCCGTGCGATCATGTCGGGACTGTCCATCTCAGAATATCTCGCAATGCGGAAGCTCGCCGACGATGGGCTTCACGTAATCAATGAACGCCTTCGTCACGTCATGCCCATTCTTCGCGATGTAGGCGTCCGGCACCGATCTCGTGAACTTCGCCGCCGCCTGCGCCGGCAGCGCCACGTACTCGACCTTGTACGCCTTGCCCTTGGCCCGCCGGATGCCGACCGTCCCCTTTACGGGGACGTCCTTGGCTCCCCTTGCGGCCTTGAGCGCGAACGACACGGCGGCGGCGCCCGCCTGCATCGCCTCTTTCCTGTCGACCCTGCTTGCCATTCCGGGGAAGCTCCGCTGCAGATACCCGAACGTATCGGCACGAACACGCCTGATGTCGGCCCGCGCCTTTAGCTCGCGCGCGAGGTAGTCGCCGAGGGCGCCGGTGCCGGACATCTGGACGTTGCCGTGCGAATCCTTTTCGCCAGAGCCGAGCGTCGCGCCTATCGGGATCCCGTCCTCGCCGCGGATCCCCTCGGACACCGCCACAACGCACCGGCCAAGCCGCTTCATCACGGCCTGCACGTCAGAGACGAACCCGTCGAGGGAGAACGGCCTCTCCGGGAGATAGATCAGGTGTGGGCCGTCATCCCTGTTCTCGCGGGCAAGGGCCGAGGCGGCCGTCAGGAACCCGGCGTCACGCCCCATTATGATGTCGATCTTCACTCCGCCAAGTGCGCGGTTGTCGAGGTCGTCGCCCCTGAGGGCGCATGCGACGAACCTTGCGGCGGACGCGAATCCGGGCGTGTGGTCGCAGCTGCGCAGGTCGTTGTCGATCGTCTTGGGGATGTGGTACACCACGAGCGGATAGCCGTCCTTGGCGGCCTCTTCCCCGATGATCCGCGCGGCGTCGGCGGAATCGTTTCCGCCGATGTAGAGGAAGTACCCTACGTCAAGCCGCTTGAACTCCTCGAAGATGCGGCGGCAGTCTTCCCCCGTCGGCTTCATGCGGCAGCTGCCGAGGGCGGAGGACGGCGTATTCGCGATCGCGGAGAGCTTCGAGGCCGCGACCTTGCGCAGGTCGATGTAGTCCCGCCCGAGTATCCCCTGTATGCCATGCCTGGCGCCAAGTATCCTGCCGATCCTGCCGCCGGCATTCCTTGCCGCGCGCACCGCCCCCACGAGGGATGCGTTGATCACCATCGACGGGCCGCCCGACTGGGCGATCACCATGTTGCCTGCCTTTTCCTTCATGCCCATTGTCTCCTCAATCAGTATCCGCATCCGAGGATCTCGTCCTCGAGGCCAAACGTCGTTGCTATCAGCGCAGACCGGATCCACATGCCGTTGCGCATCTGCCGCCAGTACATCGCGCGCGGGTCGTGGTCGCAGCAGACCGCTATCTCGTCCCTGCGCGGCAGGGGGTGCATTATTATGCCGTCCGGCTTAAGCAGGGAAAGCTCCTCCGCGGCGAACTTGAACCTCGACGTGTCGATCTTCGCGGACTCCCCCTTGGCGGTGTCCCACTCGTCCTGTATCCGCGTCATGTAAACG
>CAVDWI010000012.1:0-20662 GCA_963612485.1 Barnesiella intestinihominis | reverse complement strand
GGCCTTCACCGCGGCCTTCAGGTCGTCGGTCACCTCGAAGTCCACGCCCTTCTTCGCAAGGATCATAACCACGTCCGCCGGCACCTGCAGCTCCGGAGGGGCCACGAATATCTGCCTGACGCCCCTGAAGTTCGTGAGCAGGTAGCTCAGGGACCGCACCGTGCGCCCGCGCATGAGGTCGCCGCAGAACGTGACCGTGCGTCCGTCGATCCCGCCCTTGTTCTCGAACGAGCGGATGAGCGTATAGATGTCGAGCAGGGCCTGTGTGGGGTGCTGGTCCTTGCCGGAGCCCGCGTTCAGTATCGGTATCGGACGGTCGCTGTTGGAGAGCTCCCACGCCATCTTCTCGGCGAGGCCCTTCTCCGGCGTGCGCATGATTATCATGTCGAAGTACGACGAGAACGTGCGGATCGAGTCCTCCTTCGACTCCCCCTTGAACTCCGAGGATATCGCGGTGTCGCGGACGGACCCCGTCGTCAGCCCGAGTATCTGGCAGGCGGCAAGGTGCGAAAGGAACGTGCGCGAACTCGGCTGGGAGAAATACAGCATCGCCCTCTTGTGGGGAAGGAACGACTTCAGGAACAGCGCCCCTTCGCGGGACTTCGCTATGAAGCGGATGCGGTTCGCGAGCGCGGACAGCCTCTCAAGCAGCGGCCGGTCGAACTGCTGGGCGAATAGCGTATGGTATGGCATGCCATCGCCGCCCTCCCTCTCAAGGTACGGACGCTTCGCCTCAAGCGGCAGCGCCTCGAAGCCATCCCACCCGATATCCGTCAGTTTAGCCATAGGACAATCTCCTTTCAGATGACACCCGCAAATGCGCTCATATCGTCTCGCGGTCGCAAAGCGCCGAGACGAACAGGGCCTTGATTGTGTGCATGCGATTCTCGGACTCGTCAAAGACCTTCGAGTACTTCGACTCGAAGACCTCGTCGGTGACCTCAAGGGCCCCGCACTCCTTCGTCACGTCCGTGCTGAAGTCGTGGAACGCGGGGAGGCAGTGCAGGAACATCAGCCTGCCGTCGATGTTCCCGGTCGCCCGCATCAGATCCATGTTTATCTGGTACGGACGCAAGAGCCTGATGCGCTCGGCGGTCTTGTCCTCTTCGCCCATCGACACCCACACGTCGGTGTACAGCACGTTCGCGCCCTTTACGCCACTGACCGGATCCTCGGAGACCCGGATGTCAACGCCATTGCGCCTGGCGACCTCCGCCGCCTCCGCGAGGACGGCCTCGTCCGGACGCAGCGACGCCGGTGCGCAGCACACGTAGCGCACACCGGCCTTGGCGCACCCCATCATGAGCGAGTTCGCGACATTGTTGCGCCCGTCCCCGACGTATGCCACCGTGACGTCCTCGAGCGAACCGAATGTCTCCTTTACCGTAAGGAGATCCGCCAATATCTGCGTGGGATGGTAGTCGTCCGTCAGGCCGTTCCACACAGGTACGCCAGACCAGCGCCCGAGCTCCTCCACGGTCTTCTGCGAGAAGCCCCTGAACAGGATGCCGTCGTAGATGCGCCCCAGCACGCGGGCCGTGTCCTTCACGCTCTCCTTCTTGCCGAAATGTATGTCCGGGCGGGTAAGGTACTCCGCGTCGCCACCCTCGTCCCTCGCGGCTATCTGCGAGGAGTTGCGCGTGCGCGTGGACGACTTCTCGAATATCAGCGCGATCTGCTTGCGACGCAGAAGGTTCCCCCTCACTCCGGCATGGCGCCGCGCCTTGAGCTGCGCGGCAAGGTCTATCAGGTTAAGCATCTCCTCGTCCGTGAACGAGGTCATGCGCATCAGGGAACGTCCCTTGAGCGAATCCATCCAGGTCAACATCTTAGTTTAGCACCTTTCTTCTTTAAATCAAATGCGAATGCGAAACGGCCGATCAGCCCCCTTTGGCCTTCATCTGCAGCCACGCCTCGATGAACGGCTGTATGTGGCCGTCCATGACGCCGTTGACGTCACTCGTCTCGTACTCCGTGCGCAGATCCTTGACCATCGTGTATGGGCAGAACACGTAGGAGCGGATCTGGCTGCCCCAGCCGTTCTCGCTCTTCGCGCCGTAGAACCGGTCCATCTCGGCCTTCTTCTGGTCCTCATAGTACTCGTAGAGCTGGGCGCGCAGCATGTTCATCGCCTTTTCCTTGTTCATGTGCTGCGAACGCTCCTTCTGACAGGCGACGACGATGCCCGTCGGCAGGTGGGTCAGGCGGACGGCGGAGTCGGTCTTGTTGACGTGCTGGCCGCCCGCGCCACCCGAACGGTAGGTGTCGATGCGCAAGTCCTCGTCCTTGATCTCCACGTCGATGTCCTCGTTGATTTCGGCGACGGTCTCCATCGAGGCGAAACTCGTCTGGCGACGCTTGTTCGCGTCGAACGGCGAGATGCGCACGAGGCGGTGGATGCCGCGCTCGGCCTTGAGCATTCCGAAGGCGTAAGAGCCCTCGACGCGGAAGTAGACGTCCTTCAGCCCCGCCTCCTCGCCCGGCTGACAGTCGTATTCCTCGACCTTCCAGCCCTGCGATTCGGCGTAACGCTGATACATGCGGTAGAGCATCTGCACCCAGTCGCAGGCCTCCGTGCCGCCCTGCCCCGCGTGGAGCTTGACGAACACGTTGCAGGCGTCGAACTTGCCGCCGAGAAGCGACTGCATCCGCAGTTTCGAGAAATACTCGTCCGCCTTGGCGCATTCGGCGAGCGTATCCTTCAGCGCGGTCTGCTGAGCCGCCCCCTCCTCCATCTCGGCGAGTTCGAGCATCACGCCCGCATCCTCGACCGCCTTCAGGAGCGAATCGTAGGGCACGACGTAGGCGCGTTCCGCATTCGTCGCGGCGATGACCTCCCGCGCCTTCGCCTGGTTGTTCCAGAAGTCCGCCCCCGCCTGCTGTTCCTCAAGCCCCGCCAGACGCTTGCGGCGGTCGTCGATCTTGATGTAGTCCGCCATCTCGCCGACGCGCTTCGTCAAGTCCGCGATGCGCTGACGAACCTCCTCGGTCTCCAGCAGTTTCTCCTTCGTCTCTTCAGCCATTTCCAGTCCTTCCCGTCCAAAAAAGAAAGAATCGTCCCAGAGGGGGACGATTCCTTTCTTTCAGACACCGTTGTCAATTCTTCTCAGTCTCGAACTCGGGACGCTTGCCGCGATACCACCACACCATAATCGGCGTTGCGATGAAGATCGAGGAGTAGGTTCCCGCGACAATGCCGATCAGCATCACCAGCGCGAAGTCGAAGATCGAGCCGTCGCCGAAGGCGAAGAGCGCGAGCACCGCGAAGAGCGTCGTCACCGACGTGATGACCGTACGCGACAGGCACGAGTTGATCGCCTCGTTGCAGAGGTCGATGAACGGCGTGCGCTTGTCGTGGCGCAGGCGTTCGCGGATGCGGTCGAAGACGACGACCGTATCGTTCACCGAGTAGCCGATGATCGTCAGAAGCGCGGTCACCACGATGAGCGAGACCTGCCGCCCGCAGAGGGAGAAGAGGCCGAGCGCGATGAGCGCGTCGTGCGCAAGGGCGACGAGCGCACCGAAGCCGAAGCCGAACTGGAAGCGGAAGCCGACGTAGAGCATGATGGCGATGAGCGAGAAAATCGTCGCATACAGTCCGGACTTCTTCAAGTCCGCACCGACCATCGAGCCGACCTCGTCCACCGAAGCCGCGACGAACTGCGCATCGGGGAACGCCGACTGGAGGAGCTTCGTCACGTGCGCCCCGACGTCCTTGTTCGCAAGCGCCGCGCCCTTCTTCGTCTCGGCGGTCTCGCCCGTCTTCACGAGCAGGGTCGTCGAGCCGACACCCTCCTGATACTGGATGACGGTCGCGTTGTCGAACGGGTCGAGCACGCCGCGAATCGCCGACACGGCCGGCTTCGCATCCTGCTTCAGGTTGTAGACGATGGAAGTTCCACCCGTCAAATCGACCGCCAGCACCGAGGCCTTGTTCGTCAGCCCGCGAACGATGAAGATCGCCATCGTCAGCACGACGAGCGCGAACGAGACGCTGACCGTGTACTTGGAGACCTTCATGAAATCGAAGTTCGGCTTGTGGAAGAACTGCCGCATCTTAAACGGCTTCGTGCTGTCGGCCTTCACCACCGCGTCGAGGATGATGCGCGTGACGACAACCGCCGTGAACATCGAAATCACGACGCCGGCCGTCAGCATGATGGCGAACCCGCGCACCGGACCCGTGCCGACGATGAAGAGGATGATGCCCGTGATAATCGTCGTCAGGTTCGAGTCGAAGATCGCCGTGAACGCACGGCCGTAGCCGGTCTTCACCGCGTCGCCCGCGCTCTTGCCGGCCTGAAACTCCTCGCGGATGCGTTCGAAGATGAGCACGTTCGCGTCCACCGCCATGCCGAGCGAGAGGACGAGACCGGCGATGCCGGGCATCGTCAGCACGGGCAGGAGCATCGAACCGCCGCCGCCCATCGAGGGGTCGTGGGCGAACACGCCGAGCAGGTTCGCGACGAACACGAGCGCCGTCGGCAGAAGCGCGATGTCGAGGAAGAGCGCGATGTCGGCGACGAGACCCACATACCAGTAGTAGTAGAACATGAAGAGCGCGACGAGCGCGAAACCGAGCGCGGCGGCGATGACGCCGTCGTTCTTCGCGTCCACGCCGACGGTCGGCGAAACACTCGTCTCGGCGAGAATCTTCAGCGGAGCGGGCAATGCGCCGGCGTTGAGTTCCGCCGCGAGTTTCTGCGCACTCTTCGCGTCAAAGCGACCCGTGATTTCGCCCTGCGAGCCGATTTCCGAATTGATGACCGGCGCGGAAATGAGCGCGTCGTCAAGGATGATCGCGAGTTGGCGGCCGCGGTCGGTGCGGTTCTTCGGCCCTCCCGCCTTGTAATTGCGCGTCAGCGTCGAGAAGATGCGCCCGCCCTCGGCGTTCAGGCGGAAGCCAATCGAGAGCTGCCCGGAGGTCGGGTCGCGCTGGACGGCGGCGGAAACGAGGGATTCGCCCGTCAGTTCGACCTTGCGCGAGACGAAGTTCGGGGAATACGTCCCGTCCCCGTTGTCCTCAAGCATGAAGCGGTAGCGCGCGTCGGGCGTTTCCCACGCGGCGAGCCGCGCCGCATAACCCGGCTTCTTCGAGACTTCCGCCCAGTTCTCCGCACGGGCATAGCCGTTGCCGCTCTTCACATAGCCTTCCGGCGCAACGTCCTTGCCGAGAAGCTTCGACACGAGCTGGTCGTTCTTCGGATGCGTCAGGCGGAACTCGAGGAACGCGGCGGATTGCAGGGAGGCCTTCGCGGACTTGCGCACCTCTTCGTCCACGCCCGGCAACTGCACGAGCAGACGGTGGTCTTTCATTCCCTGAATGACCGGCTCGTTCGTCCCCATCGCGTCCACGCGGCGGCGGATGACGGAGATGATTCGGTCGTCGCACCCCTTCAGCGTCTCCTGAATCTTCGCCTCGACGGCTCCCGGCGTGTTCGTGATTGCCGGATTCGCCGCGATGATCGTCTCGGCGAGCTTGTCGGTATCAACGCCGAGCGTGAAGGATGTTCCGCCCTTCAGGTCGAGACCGAAGCGGAACTTCTCCGCCGGCGGATTGCAAATATAGATTGAAACGACCGCAATGAACGCCAGAGCGAGCCATTTCCACATGTTGTTTCGAGTGACCGAATCCTTAGACATATCGTATTATCCTCGTTTACCTCCCCCGTTGAGGGGAAATTGGGCGGAATTATACCAAAAACGCCGTCCAAAGTCTAGCGGGGGCGGGTGTCTATGCCATTCGGCAGGACTCTGCGGTCAGAGATTCGGCAGGAAACGGGCGAGCAGGGCGATGAGCGCGGTGTCGGTGCGGAGGATGCGAGGACCGAGCGACAGGCGGCGAAAGCCCTTCGTCTCAAGGAGTTCCACCTCGTCGTCCGTCCAGCCGCCCTCCGGGCCGACGGCGAGAAGCAAACGGCCTTCGGCGACAGCGGGCGCGGGCGAAACCGCCGCATCGGCGTAGGGATGCGCCACCACGCGGTTCGCGGTCGGAAATGTTGCGTCCAGTTCATCCCGCACCCAGCGGCGGAAGTTCCGCACCGTCTCAAGTGTCGGGAGGATGCTTGTTCCCGCCTGCATGAGACCGTCAAGGAGAAGCGGACGGTAGTTCTCCTCCTTGAGAAGCGTCGCCCCCCAGAAGTCCTTCTCGACCTTCTTCGCGCCAACCAGCACGATTCGCCCGACTCCGAGCGCGGCGAGTTGCGGCAGAAGACGCTTCATCACACGCGGACGCGGCGGTGCGAGCACGAGATCGACCCACGGCTTCAGGCTTTCTTCCGCATGCGACGTGCGGACGGTGATGCGCCCGTCCTCAATCGCGACAATCTCCGACGTGCCGATCCGCCCGTTCACCTCGCCTGTCTTGAGAACCTGACCGACTTCGCCGTGCAGGACGTTCATCACGTGTTCGGCACGGAAGTCGGCGAATGTCGCGAGTCCGTCCGCTATTTCGTTCGCCTCGAAGAGGATTCTGTTCACCGCTTTTCCTCCCACAGGTTGCGGATAAGGGCAACCCCCGCCCGCAAGTCTTCTTCCGAAACTGACGCGGACGGCTCGAAGACGACATGCTTTACGTTCGCGGCGAAATCCCGAAGCGCGGCAAAATCAACCTTTCCCCCGCCGGGTGCAAAATGGTCGTCGGTGAAATCCACCACGTCATTAAGGTGCATCCCCGCGAAGTGCCGCGCCTCCTCGGCGGACGGCGTCGCCCCCTCGTGCCAGCGGTGCATCCGCCGCACCCGGTCGTGCCCCGTGTCGAACCAGCCGCGAAGCGGCGCGGACGCGAACGCCGCACAAAGCGCCGCGAGTTCCTCCTCGCACGGAAAGCCCTCGTAATACGGCAGATTCTCCAGTGCGAGCGTCACGCCGTTCTTCTCCATCACGGGAATGAGCGCGTCAATCTCCCGCTTGAAGACCTCGAGATGACGTTGCCCGTGCTTCAGGCGAAGATTCTTCGCCTTGGACAGTGCCCGCTGGTAGGGCTTCGCGGCGGAATCGTTTCCGTTTGCGGCGAGAATCAGCCGCAGGACGGACGAGTCGAGCACACGGAAAAGCCCCGAGAATGCGACGCGCCCCGCATGAAGCACCACCGCGTCCGCCCCCATTTCCGCCGCGAACTCGACGTTGCGCACGACGTGGATGCGGGCGAGGGCGCGGGCATCCGCGTTCAGGCTCGCGAGCGAATAGAGTTCGGGGTAGCCCTGCGGCGCGGAAACCGGAACGGGGCAGAAGGCGTGAACGCTCCCGACGGGAATCTCGTCCCGTCGCGCCTTGAAGCCCGCCACCTGTGCAAGCGTCGTGTGATAGCCGAGTTCAAGCTCCTCAAAGCCGAGCGCAAGCGCCGCGTCCGCGATTTCTTCGCCGGATGCGAGGCGGCGGTTGCACCAGTTCGTGGAAAGCGAGAGTTTCACGGCAGGGTCAGGCGATCCATCATGAAGCAGAGAACCGCCTCGTCGTTCATCGACTTTTCGCTCTGGCGGAACGCATTCTCGACCGCCTCGACGTTGCGGAAAGCCAGATGACGCGGCAGTCTGTCTTCGACCATGAACCGCCGCACGAAGCCCATGATCGTCTTGTAGAACGCCTTTCGCACCAGGGCGACGTCCTCGACAAGAGCGTCCCCGCGTTCGCCCGGGTCTTTCTCCATGTCGTCCTTCGCCCGACCCTTCAGTTCGGCGAGAATCGCCGCGAGCCGCTTCCCCGCCCGCGCCTTCTCAAAGACGCCGTTCAGCCCAGGCGTGGAGAAAATTTCCGCAACCGCCTCATACGCTTCGCCCGTCAGTCCACCTTCCGAAAGCGGCAGATCGATGCGCTGACAGCGCGAAACGATTGTCGGCAGAATCGAATCGGGTGCATCCGTCTGCAAAAGGAAGAGCGTCTTCGGCGGCGGCTCCTCAAGAGTCTTCAGGAAGGAGTTCGCCGCAGCCGTCTCCATTCGGTCGGCCGAGACGACGATGCCGACCTTCCAGCCGCCCGAAAAGGCGGTCACGGACATCGGTTCGATCAGCACGTCGCGCATCGTATCCGTATGAATCGAACGCCGCGCCCCCTCCGGCTCAAGGTAGACGACGTCGGGGTGGCAGCGGCGTTCAATCTGCTCCGGCGCATCGGGGAAGAGCTTGCGGAGGATGAGGTTCGTCAGTTCGTCGCAACTGCCGCGCAAGTCGCCGCAGAGCAGGTAGCCGTTCGCCACCGCCCCCGCGTCAATCGACCGAGCAATCAGGTCAAAGGCTTCAGCGACTTCCATATCCGCCCCCAAACATCGTCCGGCGTGCCGTTCGCGTCAATCTTCACGATGCGCGTCGGTTCGGCACCGGCCATTTCGAGAAAGCCCGCGCGAAGTCGGGCGTGAAACGCCGCGCCGGCGGACTCGATGCGGTCCGCCGCCGTCGCCGTCGCCGCCTCGCGTCCGCGCAGACGGGCATTCGCCGTCTCGGGCGTGACGTCGAGGAGAAAGGTCAGGTCGGGCTTCAGACCGTCCGTCGCGAAGTCGTTGACGATGCGCAGCGTGTCGAGCGGCAGTCCGCGCCCGTAGCCCTGGTAGGCGAAGGTCGAATCGCTGAAGCGGTCGCTCACGACCCACTTGCCCGCCGCGAGAGCCGGCTCGATTACGTTCTTCACGAGCTGTGCGCGGGCGGCAAGGAAGAGGAGAAGCTCCGCCTTGTCGCAGGGCGGATCGCGCAACTCCTCGCGAAGGAGACCGCGGATGAGTTCGGCAAGGCGCGTCCCGCCGGGTTCGCGGGTGACGACCGCCCCGACGCCGGCTTCCGCCAGCGCGGCGGCGAGCCGCTTCACCTGCGTGGACTTTCCACAGCCCTCGCCGCCCTCGAACGTGATGAACCTGCCGCGCACCGCCGCCCTCACATGTTGCCGATGACGGCCTTGATGCGGCGAACGCCGGCGGAGGAGGACTGTTCCTTCAGGATCTTGAAGCTGCCGAGTTCCTTCGTGTTCGCCACGTGCGGCCCGCAGCAGATTTCCTTCGAGACGTCGCCGATCGAGTAGAGCGAGACCTGGTCGCCGTATTTCGCCCCGAAGAGGGCCATCGCGCCCTCCTTCTTCGCCTCTTCGACGGTCGTCATCTTCTTCGTCACGTCAATGCCCGCCTGAATCCACTCGTTGACGAGTTTCTCGACTTCGGCAATCTGCGCGTCCGTCATCTTCTCGGGCCAGGTGAAGTCGAAGCGCAGACGCTCCGCCGTGATGTTGGAACCCTTCTGGTTCGCCGTCGGGCCGAGCACCTTGTGGAGCGCGGCGTGAAGGAGGTGCGTCGCAGTGTGCATGCGCGTGACGACCTCGCTGTTATCCTGCAAGCCCGCCCTGAACGAGCCCGCGCTCGTCGTGCGCGACAGTTCCTGGTGCTTTCGGTTCGCCTCGTCGAAGCCCTCCTTGTCAACCGTCAGCCCCGCCTTCGCCGCCATCTCAAGCGTCATCTCGAACGGAAAGCCGAACGTGTCGTAGAGTTTGAACGCCGTCTTGCCGCTGATCTGCGACTGCCCGTGCGCCTTCAGCTGCTCGGCGACCTTGTTGAACATCGCCTCGCCCTTGTCCAGCGTCTGGTTGAAGCGGTTCTCCTCCGCCTCGAGGTCGAGACGGCACTGCTCGAGGTTCGCCGCGAGTTCGGGATAGACGTGGTTGTATTTCGCGCAGATGACCTCCGCCAGCTTCACCGTGAAGCCGGGCGCGATGCCGAGGAAGCGGCTGTAGCGCACGGCGCGGCGAATCAGGCGGCGCAGCACGTAGTTCGCGCCGACGTTGCCCGGCTTCACGCCGCCCTTCGGGTCGCAGAGGATGAACGTCGCCGTGCGCATGTGGTCGGCGATGATCCGCCGCGCGCGGAGCGCGAGTTCGGCGTCGTCGGGCTTCACGGTCGAGAGGTCGTCAATCGCCTTCATGATCGGCGCGAAGATCTCGGTGTCGTAGACGGTCGGCGCACCGCTCATCATGCACACCGTGCGCTCCACGCCCATGCCCGTATCCACGTTGTGCCGGCCGAGCGGCTCGAACTTGCCTTCCGCATTCTTGTTATACTGCATGAAGACGTTGTTCCAGATCTCGACGTATTTTCCGCAGTGGCAGCCGGGACGGCAGTTCGGCCCGCAGGACGGCTTGTGCGTGTCGATGAACATCTCCGTGTCGGGTCCGCACGGCCCGGTCGTGCCCGCCGGGCCCCACCAGTTGTCCTCACGCGGCAGGGGAAAGATGTGGCTTTCGGGCAGCCCCTGCTTCTTCCAGAGTTCAATCGCCTCGTCATCGCGCGGAATCCCCTCCTCACCCGCGAAAACCGTCACATAGAGGTCGGCGGGGTTGAAGCCGAGTTTCGTCGTCAGAAACTCGAAACTCCATGCAATCGCCTCCGGCTTGAAGTAGTCGTTGAGCGACCAGTTGCCGAGCATCTCGAAGAAGGTGAGATGCGCCGCGTCGCCCACCTCGTCGATGTCGCCCGTGCGCACGCACTTCTGCACGTCGGTGAGCCGCTTGCCCGCCGGGTGCTCCTGCGCACCCATCAGATAGGGGACGAGCGGGTGCATGCCCGCCGTCGTGAAGAGCACGGTCGGGTCGTTCTCGGGGATGACCGACGCGCCGGGGATGATTTTGTGCCCCTTTGACTCGAAAAACTTCAGATACAGGTCGCGGAGTTCGTCCGCCGTTAGATTCTTCATGTTTCCTCTACTTTCGTTGACAGCGCATATTTTATCACAAAAACGCCGCGACTGCTCAAACTCGCGACAATTTTCGGTAAAGCGGTTGATTGTGGTCGATTCCCAACCCATCCACGCGCCATCCACAAACCCATCCCGACCCACCCCATCGCCCTTGTCAGTTTCGGGGAAATAGTGTATAATTTGCGCCGTCTAACACCGACTGTGCAGACCAATCACGGTCTGCGCGAAAAAAGGACAAAATGAGCATGAAATTCGAACAATGGAATGGCTTTGAAGGCGGCCGTTGGGAATCGGAAATCGACATTCCCGAATTCATCCGCCTGAACTACACCCCCTACGACGGCGACGCCTCGTTCCTCGCCGGTCCGACGGAGGCGACGGACAAGCTTTGGGGCGAGCTCCAGAAACTCCAGAAGGAGGAACACGCCAAGGGCGGCGTGCTGGATATGGATACCGACATCGTGTCGGGCATCACCTCGCACAAGCCGGGCTACCTCGACAAGGATCTCGAACAGGTCGTCGGTCTTCAGACCGACAAGCCCCTCAAGCGCGCTTTCATGCCCTTCGGCGGCATCAAGATGGCCGAGGAGGCCTGCGCGCAATACGGCTACAAGCCGAACGCCGAACTCCACAAGATCTTCACGGAGTACCACAAGACCCACAACCAGGGCGTGTTCGACGCGTACACCCCGGAGATCCGCGCCGCCCGCAAGGCGCACATCATCACCGGCCTTCCGGATACCTACGGCCGCGGCCGCATCGTCGGCGACTACCGCCGCGTCGCGCTCTACGGCATCGACTACATCATCGCCCAGAAGAAGGATGACTTCGCGAACATCGGCGATGGCACGATGACCGACGACGTGATTCGCCTGCGCGAGGAGGTCTCCGACCAGATCAAGGCCCTCAACCAGATGAAGGTGATGGCCGCTTCCTACGGCTTCGACATCTCCAAACCCGCCGCGAACGCCAAGGAAGCGTTCCAGTGGCTCTACTTCGGCTATCTCGCCGCGATCAAGACGCAGAACGGCGCGGCGATGTCCGTCGGCCGTATCTCGACCTTCCTCGACGTCTACATCGAGCGCGACATCAAGAACGGTACGCTCACCGAGCAGCAGGCGCAGGAACTCGTCGATCACATGGTCATGAAGTTCCGCATGGTCAAGTTCGCGCGAATCGAGAGCTACAACCAGCTCTTCTCGGGCGACCCCGTCTGGGCGACGCTCGAAGTCGCGGGCATGGGTATTGACGGCCGCTCGATGGTCACGAAGAACGACTTCCGCTTCCTGCACACGCTCGAAAACATGGGTCCCTCGCCCGAGCCGAACCTCACGGTTCTCTACACGAAGCGCCTGCCGAAGGCGTTCCGCAAGTACGCTGCGCTCATCTCGGTCAAGACCTCGTCGATCCAGTACGAGAACGACGACGTGATGCGTCCGATCTGGGGCGACGACTACTCGATCTGCTGCTGCGTGTCGGCGACACAGACCGGCAAGGAAATGCAGTTCTTCGGTGCGCGCGCCAACCTTGCCAAGGCCCTTCTCTACGCCATCAACGGCGGCAAGGACGAGGGCGACGGGCTGACGCCCTACGTGCAGGTCGGGCCTGAGATTCCGGTCTACACGGGCGAATACCTCGACTACAAGCAGGTGATGCACAACTACGACATCATGCTGGAGTGGCTCGCGGGGCTCTACGTCAACGTGCTGAACCTCATCCACTACATGCACGACAAGTATTACTACGAGGCGGCCGAGCTCGCGCTCATCGACACCGACGTGCGCCGCACGTTCGCCACGGGCATCGCGGGCTTCTCGCACTGCGTCGATTCGATCTCGGCGATGAAGTATGCGAAGGTCAAGGTCATCCGCGACGAAAAGGGGCTCGCCCGCGACTTCGTGGTCGAAGGCGACTTCCCGAAGTACGGCAACGACGACGACCGCGCCGACCAGATCGGCGTTGAGCTGCTCAAGTCCTTCATCAAGAAGATCAAGCGCCACCACACCTACCGGAACGCCGAGCCGACAACCTCGATTCTCACGATTACGTCGAACGTCGTCTACGGCAAGGCCACGGGCGCCCTTCCCGACGGCCGTCCGGCCAAGAAGCCGTTCGCGCCGGGCGCGAACCCGTCCTACGGTGCGGAGCAGAACGGTCTCGTCGCGTCGCTCAACTCGGTCGCGAAGATTCCGTATAAGCACGCGCTCGACGGCATCTCGAACACGCAGACGATGAATCCGGGAGCCCTCGGCTCGACGGACGACGAGCGTGCCGAGAACCTCGTCACGGTGATGGACGGCTACTTCGCCAAGGGTGCGCACCACCTGAACGTGAACGTGTTCGGCGTCGAGAAACTGCGCGACTGCCAGGCGCATCCGGAGAAGCCGGAATACGCCCAGTTCACGATTCGCGTCTCGGGCTACGCCGTCAAGTTCATCAACCTGACCAAGGAACAGCAGGATGACGTGATTGCGCGCACCTGCCACGACCGCATGTAAGGGTAAGCCACAACTATGGCAAAGGGAATCATTCATTCCTACGAAACGTTCGGGGCCGCTGACGGCCCCGGCGTTCGTTTTATCGTCTTTCTGCACGGTTGCCCCTTCCGCTGCGCCTACTGCCACAACCCGGATACCTGGGCGGGGCGCGAGTGGACGGAAGCAACCGCCGACGAAGTGTTCACCAAGGCTCTGCGCTACCGCGAATACTGGGGCGACAGGGGGGGCATTACCGTCTCCGGCGGCGAACCCCTTCTGCAGCCAGAGTTCGTCACGGAACTCTTCGAGAAGGCGAAGGCGAAGGGCGTCACGACCTGCATCGACACGGCGGCGGGCCCCTTCACGCGGGAGGGCGAGAAAGGCGCGGCGTTCGCACGGCTTTTTGCCGCGACGGATACCGTGCTCCTCGACATCAAGCACATTGACGAGGCGAAGCACCGCGAACTGACGGGGGCTTCCAACACAAGTGTACTCGACTGCGCCCGCTATCTCAACGAAATCGGCAAGACCGTCTGGCTGCGCCACGTGCTCGTGCCGGGCATTACGGACGACCCGGACGCGCTTCAGCGGCTTGCGGACTTCGTCAATCCGATGGAAAACATCGTCCGCGTGGACATCCTACCCTACCACACGCTCGGCGTGGCGAAGTGGCATGCGCTCAAGATACCCTATCGGCTTGAGAATGTAAAGTCACCGACGGCGGAATCCGTCGCCAAGGCTCGCGCCCATTTCACGCGAGCGGCATCGTAAGGAGAAGGCTGTCAAACGCTCCCTAAATGGTGGGACTGGGGAGAATCGAACTCCCAACCTACGGTTTAGGAAACCGTCGCTCTGTCCAGTTGAGCTACAATCCCTTTTCCAATTGCTATGACACGTCAAGAGTGAACCAACGCCATTCGCACGGGAAAACTGGCGCATATTATACCATTACCCTGCCCGTATTTCAATGGTCATACGGGCGGATTCAACCCAATCCACACTCCTCGTGGCTTTCAGAAGACGAGGGTGAAGGTGCAGCCGTTGCCGGGCTCGGACTCGACCGAAATCGTGCCGCCGTGCAAAAGGGCGATGTGCTTGACGATGGCAAGCCCCAACCCCGTACCGCCGAGTTCGCGGCTGCGCCCCTTGTCCACGCGGTAGAACCGCTCGAAGATGCGCCCCTGCGACTCCTTCGGGATGCCGATGCCGTGGTCGATGACGCGGATTTGCGCCTTCCCGTCCGGACGCCGCTCCAGCGCGACCTTCACAACGGGCGAACCGCTGTAGCGAATGGCGTTGTTGACGAGGTTCGAGACCGCCTCCTCGATGAGCCGTGGGTCGCACGGCCGCTCCACGTCCGTCGGCGCGGCGGTTTCGAGTTTGACGTCGGCTCTTTCCGCCGCCTGCCTCGCGAGGTTCACCGCCGTCCGCACGACGTCCGCGACATTGCAGGGCGCGAAAGCTGTGCGCGGCGAACTTTCCGCCTGTTCAAGTCTGGCGAGGGAAAGGATGTCCTCGGCAAGCGCGTTCAGCCGAACGGACTGGTCGCGAAGCACGTTCAGGACTTCAGAGCGTTCAGCCGCGCTCAAACGCTGGGAGGAAGAATCGGTGAGAATGTCCACCGCGCCGAGAATGCCCGTAATCGGCGTCTTGATTTCGTGCGTGACGTTCGAGACGAAGTCGCGGCGAAACGACTCAAGCTTGCGCATTTCGGCGAGCAGCTTTTCTTTCGCGTCCCGTTCGGCGGCGAGACGGGCTATCCGCGCCTCGTTCCGCCGCGCAATCAGAATAAGCATGAGGATGATGCAGGCGCCCGAACCGCCCGCCGCCGCGAGTCCGTGCACGGCGAACTCCCGCGCCTCGGAAACCGCCGCGTAGGGCACGGCGATTCGCACGACGTAGTCACCGACACGCCGCGCATGGTAGAGCGTCGCCATGTGGAGCGTCTCCGACTTGCGCACGACCGTCCGAGCCTTGCCGTCCGCCTTCACCGCCTCGAACTCGGCGCGGTCGGCATGGGACGGCAAGTCGCCGCCGACCGTATCGTAAACGACCTTCCCCGTCATGTCGATGAGGCTGACGCGCACGTCTTCGGCAATCGTCTCGACACTCTCGCGGAAATGTTCCGTCTGATTCCAGAGAATCACACAGCAGAACGCCAACCCCGCAAGCGCGAGGAGTGGCGGAAGGACGGTTGAGAGCGTGCGTTTCATGGGTTCATCCGGTAGCCGATGCCGCGAATCGTCTCGATATGCGCCGCCCACGCCCCCAGTTTGCGGCGCAGCCCCACCATCTGAGTATCGACCGTGCGGTCGGTGACGGCCTTGTCCTCATCCTGCGTGAGGTCGATGATCTGCGCCCGTGTGTAGACGCGACCGGGGTGGGTGAGAAGCAGCCTGAGCAGATTGAACTCCGTCCGCGTGAGGTCGAGTGACTTCCCGTCCACGGAAACGGCGTGGGCGGTCTCGTCGAACTGCAGACCATCCAGCGTGTTCACCGTATCAACGCAGGCGGCGGGGCGGCGCAAGACGGCCTTGACGCGGGCGAGCAGCACCGTCTTCGAGAACGGCTTCGTAACGTAGTCGTCCGCGCCGAGTTCAAGCCCGCGCACGATGTCCTCCTCGGCGGTCTTCGCGGTGAGCATGATGATGGGGGTCGCCGCGACGGACGGCGTTTCACGGATGCGGCGGCAGACGGCGAACCCGTCAAGACCGGGCAGCATGACGTCGAGCAGCACGAGCGCGGGCTTCTCGCGGAAGACGAGGTCAAGCCCCGTGTCGCCGCGATCCGCCTCGTGGACGTGCGGATACCCCGCCCCCTTGAGGGCGAACTTCAGGATCGTCCGAATGCCGGAATCGTCTTCTATGACCACTATCTTGTCCATCTCGTCCCCATTATACCATATTTGCCATGAGATGCCGTCAGGCGCCGAGTTGCGGTGCGCGTGCGGCGATGTTGCCAAGGTGGCGGGCGATGTCGCGGATGGAGGCAAGCACGCCGATGATGACGAGTCCACCAGCCTCGCGCACACCCTCGCGGTCGCGCAGGTTCGTAGCGGAAAGCGCCGTTGCGTCCCGAATCTGGTCGATGACCTCCTGCTCCTGGTCGTGCGCGAGCCGCGCCGCGTTTGCATCGCCCTTGAGCGCGGCGAGCGTGGAGCGCGAGAGGTGCCGAATCGAGTGGAGGATGGAGCGCAGGAGTTCGCGGTCCGCCGCCGTGATGCGGTCGCGCCCCTTCGCCGTGCGGTGGCACAGGATGAGCGCAAGGTCGGAGATACGCTCCGCGTCGTTCACGCAGTGCACGATTTCGGGCAACGCCTTCGCCGCCCGCTCGCTCAACTTGTGCTGGGAGATGGCGACGAGATAGTCGCGGATGGCGAGTTGTTGGCGGTCAACCTCGTCCTCGGCCGTGCGAATGGACTCCTCCGAGACGGCGGCATCGCCCAACCCCGACTTGACGGCGACGTTCACGAGCGTGGTGGAGCGGCGCGTCATATCCGACAGCGCGCGGACGGCGGCATCGACGGCGAGTTCAGGCGCGGCGAGAAGGCGGGGCTCGAGCACCGAGGCTTTCACGCGGCGGCGGTCGGGAATGATCTTCTCGCAGAGCCGGGCGAGAAGCGGAATGAACGAGGTGAGGACGATGACATTCGTGACGTTGAAGATCGTATGCGCCATGGCGACGAACCGCCCCGGATTCTCACCGAGCAACCCGCGCCCCTCGGTGCAGGTTTCGACGAGCTGGAAGAAGACCGGCGCGGCAACCCCAGTTGAGGATGTCGTGACGAGCGAGAAACTGGTGACGACGAGGCAGGTGCCGATGAGATTGAAGAGCGCATGGGCGAGGGCGGTGCGCCGCGCATTCGCGTTCGCACCGATTGCCGCGAGCGCGGCGGTGATGGTCGTGCCGATGTTGTCGCCGAGCACGATCGGTATCGCCGTCCACACGGAAATCACCCCCGACTCGGCTAGCGCGATGGTGATGCCGATCGTGGCGGACGAACTCTGTACGATCATCGTGCAGAGCGTACCGACCGCAATCGCGCCCAGCACGGCGAGCATCGGCAGATGCCCTTCCGTCGGGGCGCAGTCAAACGTCGAGAAGAATGCGATGAAGCGCGGCATTTTCGCGAGAACCTTCAGTTCGTCCGCCATCAGGTTCATGCCGAAGAAGAGAAGGCCGAAGCCAAGCACCGTCCGCCACGCGCCGCGCACGGCGACCTTGCGGGAGAACATCAGCCCGGCGACGCCGAGTGCCACGGCGGGCAGGGCAATGTCACTCAAATTGAAGGAGACAAGCTGCCCGGTGACGGTTGTGCCGATGTTCGCGCCAAAAATCACGCCAATCGCCTGCTGCAGCGAAAGAAGTCCCGCATTCACGAACCCGACCGTCATCACGCTCGTGGCGGACGAACTCTGGATAAGCCCCGTGACGACCGTACCCGCGAGAATTGCGAAGAACCTGTTTCTCGTCATGTAGCCGAGCACGGACTTCATCTTCTCGCCGGCCGCTTCGCGCAGGCCGTCGCTCATGAGCGTCATGCCATAGAGGAAGATTGCAAGACCGCCGAAGACGGTCGAAATAAGCTGGAGATTCGCGGACATCAGAGGTTCCCTCCCAGCCAGTTGACCACAAACAGCAGGGCGATCAACGCCGCCGACGCCGCGAGTTGGATGAGAACAGACCTCCTGTTCATCCGCTTGTGCATTTCAGATGCTTCCATCATGCTTTTAGTTCCTGCCTTTCCGTTTTTCACGCCACTAGTATCTCATTCTTTCGTCAGGAAAGAATGAGCGGATTGTTAGGATTCTGTTAGGAAGTCTCGCGGCGGCTTGGGCGGCGCAAGCCCCAAGTTCGCCTACCGCGCCGTTTCGGGCAGGGGCTGGGGATCGTTCGGGCGCAAGAGCAGGGACGGATTCTCTCGCAGGGACTGCGAGAGTTCGCGGATGGCGCGTGCGGTGCTGTCGATGTTCTCGACGATGTCGCTCACGTCCGACTTGTGAGTCTCAACGAAGTCGTTCACGTTCGCCGTCAGTTTCGCGGCGGACTCGGCAATGGCAGAGAGGTTGCTCCACGTACCCGTGAAGTCCATACGGTTGATCTGGTTCATCACCTTCGTCGCCGCGTCCGAGAAACTGTCCAGCAGAGAGGGTGCGGAGGGGATCACGATGTAGTCGGCCGTCCACGCGAGACGTTCGGCTTCGGCAAGGTCTGCTTTCGGGTAGTTCAACTCGATTCGCGAAAGTCCCGTAATGCCGCTCGAGGTCACGGTTGCCCGCAACCCGCCGTCAATCATCTGCCGCAGATGATCTTCCGGCGGACGGCCGTCGGCAATGCGGATCTGCCGCAGGTCAAACGCCATCACGATGCGGATCTTCTGTCCGTCGGAACGGCTGGCGACTTCGGGATAGTCGTTGCCGACGAAGGAAATCCGCCGCACTTCGCCGACCTTCACCCCTCGGAAGTTGACGGGACTGCCGACGGCGAGTCCGCTCACGGGCGTGTCGTAGTAGGTTTCGGCGGGCAGTTCGTTGCCGTAGTCGCCGAATCCGCCAAGATAGACGAGCGTACCGACGATTGCGGCGACACCGACGACGATTGCAAACCCGATGCGCGAATAACTCGCGTGATTGTCACTTGCCATTGCTTTCTCCTCGATTGAAGAATCTCCTGACGAATTCGTCCGTTGAATGGTGCGCGAGTTCATCGGGCGTGCCAAGGGCGACCATCCGCCCGCGCGCCCGGTCGAAGACGGCGCAGCGGTCGCCGATCTTGCGGACGCTCGGCAGTTCGTGCGTGACGACGACGAACGTCATGCCCCGCGACGCCCGAAGGCGCAGAATGAGGTCGTCGAGCGCGGACGAGGTGATGGGGTCGAGTCCCGCGCTCGGCTCGTCGAGAAAGACGATTTCGGGGTCGAGCGCCATGGCACGGGCGATGGCAACGCGCTTGCGCATGCCGCCCGAGATCTCGTTCGGCATCTTGTCCGCCGCATCCTCGAGTTCGACATCCCTTAATAAGGAATACGCACGCGAGAGGCGTTCGCCCTTCTTGAGTTTGGTGAACTCCTCCAGCGGCAGAAGCACGTTCTCAAGGCATGTCATCGACCCGAAAAGCGCACCGCTCTGATACATCACCCCGATGCGGCGACAGAGTTCAGCCCGCGTCCGCCGCGACCACTCAAGCCCTGCGACGGTGAGCCGCCCCGCGAGAATGGGGTTCAACCCGATCATGTGCTTCATCACGGTGGACTTGCCGCACCCCGAACCGCCCAGCAGGATGAACACTTCGCCGCGCCCAACCTCGAACGACACATCCGAGAGGATGACCTTTCCGGGGTATCCCGCATCCACGTGCTCCAGCACGACAACAGGCTCTCTTTTTACAGGTTCCATACGTAGCAGATGACGGCGAGAAGTCCGTCGGCAATGGCGATGGCGACGATGCCGCCGACCACGGCGGCGGTCGCGGCGACGCCCACGCCGTCCGCCGTGGACTTCGTGCGCATACCCGCCGAACAGCCGATCAACCCAACGAGCAGTCCGAACAGCGCAGATTTCGCAAGTCCGAAGAGGATGATGAAACTGTCGGACGACGAGATGACATTCCGCCAGTAGACGACGTTCGGAACGCCCATCGCCTTCAGGACGAGCGCACCGCCGACAAGCCCCGCGAGTTCGGCGCAGATCGTGAGAATGGGCATTGCGAGAACCGCCGCGACGATGCGCGGCATAACGAGAAAGCGCACGGGCGGCAGCCCCATCGTCGAAAGTGCGTCCAGTTCCTCATCCACCTTCATCGTGCCGATTTCCGCCGCGAACGCACTGCCCGAACGCCCCGCGAGGATGATGGCGGTCACGAGCGGCCCGAGTTCGCGGAAGAGACTGATGGCGAGGAGGTCGGCGACATACGACTCGACCCCGAACGTCCGGAGGGCGGCGGCGGACTGGAAGGCGAGGATGAGGCCGAGCAGAAGCCCAATGCCGGTCGAGATGGGCAGTCCGTCGAACGCGGCACGTTGAAAAGCGAGGGCGCAGTCGCCAAACCGAAAGCGGTGCGGACGAATAAGCATGCCCAACGCCACCACGGTCGTCTCGCCAAGAAAGGCGAACCCGTCCCGGAAAGTTGCGAAGCCGTCAACGACCCGCTTGCCGATGGAGGCGAGAATCGTCATTTCGTTAGTCCCATAACGCCCCCATTATACCATTTTTCAGCCACCCCTGCCGCCCCAGCGGCTGTTTTGACGAGAAGTTCGCAAAACCTACGCGATTTCGAACCAGTTGTAGCCGCGGCGGGAGCAGACTTCGACGACGTAGGTGACGATTTCGCTCCGCCAGCCGGGGCGGCGCGGCAGGGACTCGCGGTAGTGCTTCGCCTGGGCGACCGTCTCCTCGTCCGGCGTGGTGCGTCCGAGCAACTTTCCCTTCTTCACCTCGCTCGCCTTGAAATACTTGAACTCGATGAGGCACGCGGGCTTGTCCACGCCCGGCTTCGGAATCGCGAGGAAGTCGCACCGCC
>CAVDWI010000011.1:0-24266 GCA_963612485.1 Barnesiella intestinihominis | reverse complement strand
CTCCGACATTCTGCTCCCAAAGCAGACGCACTACCAGGCTGTGCAACGCCCCGTTCATAATCTAGACGCGGCAGATTATACCAAATTTTCAGACGGTTGTGCGAATCGCGTTCACCTTGTCTTATCACCATGCTTGGCCGCGCAACGACTCCATTACCCGCGAGTGGGCGGATTTGGTATAATATGGTCACTTCATGTTGCGCAAACTGTCGATATCGAGTTGGAGGTTCTTCCTGGCGGGGAAGGGCCTTTCGTTCCGTACGGGCAAGTATTTCGGCGAATCCATTCTGGTTGGTCTTGTCGTCGGCTTCGTCGTCGTGGCGTTCCGCTACCTGATTCGCCTGGGGGATGAGTGGATTCTCGAAGGCATCGGCCATCACCACTCCCTCTCCCGCCTTTCGGACGGCGCGGCATTCGTGAAGACGTTCCTTTCCCGCGAAGTCCTGCTCGATCCCCACCGCTGGATTCTTCTTGTCCTTCCGGCGGTCGGCGCATTGCTCGGCTATCTGCTGATTCGCCGCTTTGCCAAACTGGAACACGCTCGCGGGACGGATAGTGCCATCCGAGCCTATCACCTGCGCAACGGCTACATCACGGGAACGGTCATCCCCGTGAAGTCCGTCGCGTCGGTTCTGACGGTCGCGTCGGGCGGTTCGGCGGGGTATGAAGGTCCCGTCACGCTGATTGGCGCTGCCTGCGGGAGCGTCATCGGGAGACTTCTCAACCTGACGCTTCGGGCGCGGCGGATTCTGATGGCGGCGGGTCTTGCGGCGGGTATTGGCGCGCTCTTTCAGGCGCCGCTCGCGGGGGCGCTCTTCGGCTTCGAGATCTTCTATTCGTCAAGCGACGTCGAGTACGAGACTCTGCTGCCGAGCTTCATCGCGTCCGCCGTCAGTTATACGATTTACGCCTATTTCTTCGGGTGGGATTCGCTCTTCACGATGCCGCCCGATTGCGAATACACGAACGGGCTTCGCCTTTTCCCCTACTTCATCCTCGCGATTGTCGTCGTCTTCGGGGCGCGGTTCTACATCAGCTTCTTCCGCATGACGGAGGCGCGCTTCGGCGAGTTGCGTCTGCCCGGCGCGGCGAAAGTCGTCATCGGCGGACTGGTGACGGGGCTGATCGGGTTCTTCGTCCCCGACGTGCTCGGCACGAGTTATTCGATCATCCAGGCGAGTTTCACGGCCGGGCAGAGTGAACACTTCGTCGATTTCGGACCGCTGACGATTGCGGGGTTCGTCTGCTTCTTCTTCATGAAGGCGATAGCCACGGCGTTTACCGTGGGTTCGGGCGGTTCGGGCGGCGTGTTCGCCCCGGCCCTCGTCTGCGGCGGAACGCTCGGCGCGGCGGTCGGGCTTTTCTTCGCACGGATTCTCCCCGCCTCGTTCGGCATCCACCCGGCGGCGTTCGCGCTGGTCGGCATGGCGGGGTTTCTCGCGAGCGCAATCCGCATCCCGATGACGGCGATTGTCATCGTCGCCGAGATTTCGGGCAATCATTCCCTTCTGCTTCCCGCAATGTGGGTCTGCGGCATCGCCTTCTGGCTCAACAACGGCTGGTCGCTCTACCGCAGTCAGCCGCACTGCCGCGAATCTTCGCCGCTTCACGCCTATTGAGACAAGGATAAGGACAACGGTTTATGTTGGATTTCAGGGGCATTTCGGTTCATTACGGGCATCAGGACGTGCTGACGGACGTGACGTTCCGCGTCAACAAGGGCGACCGCGTGGGGGTGGTCGGCCCGAACGGGAGCGGAAAGTCCACGCTCTTCAAGATCGTGCTGGGCGAGATGTCCACGGATACGGGCGAACTCATCGTCGAGAACAACCCGCGCATCGGCTGGACGCGGCAGAACCCCGAGCCCGACACGCCCGACGAGACGCTTCTTGAATACGCGGTGCGCGGCATTCCGGGGCTTTCCGAGATGGAAGCCGAGATGCAAGCCCTCGAAACCGACCTCGAAGACCCGGCGAAGATGAAGCGCTACGGCGAACTGCAGACGAAGTTCGAGCATCTCGGGGGCTACGACATCGAGACGCGGGTGAAGGTTGCGCTCGGCGGACTCGGCTTTTCCGTGGAGGAGTTCGCGAAGCCGTTCAGGTCGTTCTCGGGCGGCTGGCGCATGCGTGCGGAACTGTCGCGGGTGCTGGCCTCGAAGCCCGACCTTCTCCTTCTCGACGAACCTTCCAACTATCTCGACCTTCCGGCGGTGGACTGGCTGCAGAAGTTCCTGAAGGCGTATGACGGCACGCTGATGCTGATTTCGCACGACCGCTACCTTTTGCGGACGCTGACGAGCATCATCGTGGAGGTAGACGCGGGCACGGCGACGCGCTACGAGGGGAATCTCGACTACTACTTGCGCGAACGCGAGGTGCGCTACGAGCACCTGAAGGCGGCGAAGGAGAATCAAGACCACCACCGCGAGCAGCTCCAGCGGTTCGTAGACCGCTTCCGCGCCCAGGCGACGAAGGCGGCCCAGGCGCAGTCGCGGCAGAAACTCATCGACAAGATTGACGAAGCGCGGATCGTCCTGCCCAAGCGCTACACGAACTCCGGGCGGCTTCGCCTCGCCGAACCGCCGCCGAGCGGCATCGAGATGTTCCGCTGCGAGAATCTCGGCTTCTCATACGCGGCGAATCCGCCGAAGTTCGTCTTCCGCAACGTCAGTTTCAACGTTGCTCGCGGTGACAAGGTCGCGCTCATCGGCTACAACGGACTCGGCAAGACGACGCTCATGCGCATCATCGCCGGGACGCGGCAGCCGACGGAGGGCAAGGCGATCCTCGGCCACAACGTCGTCCCCGGCTACCTCTCCCAGGAGTTCGCCGAGACGATCCCGCCCGACCTGAGCGTCTACCGCAACGCGAAGAACGCCTGGGACGCGCACGGCGGCGGGCCGGAGAAGGTCTTCCGCAACCAGCTCGGGGCCTTCGGCTTCGACGAGAACGACGTCGAGAAGCCGGCCGGCGTCCTCTCCGGCGGCGAGAAGATCCGCCTCGCGTTCCTGCGCCTCTTCCTGACCGCGCCGAACTTCCTGCTGCTCGACGAGCCGACGACGCACCTCGACCTCGACGGACGCCGCCTGCTGCAGGACGCGCTCCAGAAGTATGCGGGCACGATCCTCCTCGTCTCGCACGACGTCGAGTTCGTCCGCGCCGTCGCCACCAGCATCCTCGAGATCACCCGCGAGGGCATCCGCCAGTTCCCCGGCGGCTACGACTACTACTGCGAGAAGAAGGCGGAACTCGCGGCAAACAGGACGAAGCCGACGGAAGCCGCGAAAGCCGCGTCCGTTGCGGCGAAAGAGGACGGAGAGAAACTCACCTCGAAGGAACTGCGCAAACGTCGTGCCGAGGAACGGGCGAAGGTCGCGCCGAAGATGCGGGAACTGAAACGCCGCGTCGAGACGGCGGAAAAGAAGATTGACGAGTTGCAGAAGGCGCTCGACGCCGCGTCCGCCGAACTCTTCAACCCGACGCCGACGACGGACTTCGCGGAGGTCAACCGTCAGGTGCGCACCCTCCAGTTCGAAATCGACCGCTACACGGCGGACTGGGAAAGCGCCGCGACGGAACTCGAATCGCTTACGAATGCGTGAGGTTCAGGCGCGGGCGAGGGATTCGGCGATGCGGACGGTGCGCATCGCGTCCTTCGCGTAGAAGTCCGCGCCGATTTCGTCCGCATATTCCTGGGTGACGACCGCGCCGCCGACGCAGGTCTTGCACGGCAAGCCCGCCGCCTTGAGCTGGCGGATCGTCTCCGCCATCGCCCCGACGGTTGTCGTCATCAGCGCGGAAAGACCGACGAGAAAGGCGTTCGATTCCCGCGCCGCCTCGACAATGCGCTCTGGTTCGACATCGCGCCCGAGGTCGATGACGCGGAAGCCGTAGTTCTCGAGAAGGGCGCGGACGATGTTCTTGCCGATGTCGTGCACGTCGCCCTTGACGGTCGCGACGACGATCGGCTGCGCCACCGCACCCGAGTCGTCCGACGCGGACTTCGCCGCCCTCAGGGCGGCGCGAATCGCCTCGAACGCCGCACCCGCCGCATCCGCCGCCATCAGCAGTTGCGGTAGGAACACTTTCCCTTTCTCGAAGCCGCTGCCGACTTCCTCCAACGCGGGGACGATGCCGTCCTGCACGATGGACATCGGCGGCTTTCCGTCGGCAATCTCCTGCTCCGCCGCATGGCGGGCGTCGTCCTTCAGTCCGTGCAGGATCGCCCGCTTGATGTCCGGGGCGGACGGATTTGCCGCGCTGGGCGCGGGGGTGGTCGTCGTCGGGAGTTCCGCGCATTTCGCAATCCAGCGCAGACAGTTCTCGTCGCGGCCGAGCAACACGTCGAACGCCGCCTCGTCGTCCGTTTCGGCGATGACGGACGGGTTGACGATTGCCGAGGAAAGCCCCGCCCGCTTCGCGAGCGTATACATCGCGTTGTTGAGGGCGGGGCGGTTCGGCAGTCCGAAACTGACGTTCGACACGCCGAGCACGGTGTTCACGCCGAGTTCCTCCGTCAGGCGTTTCACGGTTTCAAGCGTGACGAGCGCGGCGTTCTTGTCCGCACTTACGGCGAGCGTGAGCGCGTCCACCACGAAGTCCGCCTTCGTGAAGCCGTATTTCGCGCCTTCCGCCACAATCCGCCGCGCAATCGCGAGGCGGCCTTCCGCCGTATCGGGAATGCCGTTCTCGTCGAGGCAGAGCGCCACCATCACGCCGCCGTATTTCCGGACGAGCGGGAACACGGCATCCATCGACTTTCGGCTTCCGTTCACGGAATTGACAAGCGGCTTGCCGTTGACGTGGCGAAGCGCGCGTTCGAGTGCCGTCGGGTCGGAGGTGTCGATCTGAATGGGGACGGACGCGACACTCTCCACGGCGGCGAGCGTGCGGTCGAGCACTGCCGCCTCGTCGATGCCCGGAACGCCGCAGTTCACGTCGAGAATCACGGCGTTCGCGTCCGTCTGCTTCACGGCCTCGCGCATCACGTAGGCGACGTCGCCGCTCTTGAGGGCTTCGCGCAGGAGTTTCTTGCCCGTCGGGTTGATGCGCTCGCCGATGACAAGTCCCGCGTGCGGGGTGATGTCCACGAACTGGAGTCCCGAACTGACGCGGGTCATGCCATGCGGGCGGCGCGAGTGGGGCGCAGCCGCCTCCGCCGCGAGCCGTGCAATCGCCGCGATGTGGTCGGGGGTCGTGCCGCAGCAGCCGCCGATGATTGTCGCGCCGGCGGAAACGAGATGCCGCACGTGCGCGGCGAATTCCTCGGGCCCGACGGTGAAGACGGTCTTCCCGTCCACAATCTGCGGCATGCCGGCGTTGGGCTTGACGACGATTGGCTTTGAGGAAACTTTCGCCAGCCGCTCGACGAACGGGATCATGCGGTCGGGGCCGAGTCCACAGTTGAACCCGTAGGCGTCCGCGCCAAGTCCCTCGAGAAGTTCCGCGACGCATTCGACCGACGCGCCCGTGAGGAGTTTGCCGTCCTCGCCGAGCGCAACGGTCGCCCAGACGGGAAGGGACGAATTCTCCTTCGCCGCGAGCACGGCGGCCTTCAATTCGCGCGTATCGCCCATCGTCTCGACGATGACGAGATCCGCACCCGCCGCCGCGCCAAGGCGGACTTGCTCCGCGAACGCTGCGTAGGCATCCTCGAAGTCGAGGTCGCCCGACGGCTTCAGGAGCCGTCCCGTCGGGCCGATGTCGAGTGCGACCTTCTCCGCGCCGCTCTGCCGCGCAAGGCGGATGGCGGCGGCAATCAAGTCCTCAAGAGAGTGTTCGCCGTGGTATTTCAGTCGGTTCGCGCCGAAGGTGTTGGCCATTACGACATGCGTCCCCGCCGCGACGTAGGCGCGGTGAACCGCCGCGACGGCTGACGGATTCTCAAGATTCCAGTCCGTCGGGTCCTTGCCTGGCGGCAGTCCCGCCGCCTGAACCATCGTGCCGAAGCCACCGTCAAGTATCGTCATTTACACACCTCGCAAATCGCCGTCACCGACTTGGACGGCAGGAGAAGAAGCGAATCCGTCAGCGTCACGCCGATCTTGTGCGGAGCCTCCAGTCGGTCAAGGATTTCGCGGCTCAGCGAAAGCGGCATCTCGCCGTAGCCCGGCGATCGGCGCGGCAGAAGGCTTTCGCCTTCACCGAGGGTCGGGCGGATCGCCGCCTCGAGTTCGTCCATGACCCGTTCGATTGCCGCCGTGCCGATAGCCTGGGCAATCAGGGCGTCGACGGACGAGAAGAGCGAGAGCTTGCGCTGCCAGTCATCGAACGCCGCGCCAATCGTCCCGCAGAGAAGGACGCGGTCGCCCTCCCGCGCCCAGACGGAGCGCGGCACAATCGGGGCTTCGGCGGCGAGTGTCTCGACGCGGTGCAGGAGATCGCCCTCCAGCGCCGCGCCGCCCATGCGCATGTAGCGGGCGATTTCGCGGCGGTCGAGGTTCATGCGAGAATGCTCTTCAGGTTGTGCATGATGCGCGAGGCGACTTCGGGCTTGTTCATCGTGTAGACGTGCACGTGCTCCACGCCGTTCGCGAAGAGGTCGATTGTCTGCTCGGTCGCGTAGGCGACCCCCGCTTCGAGCATGGAGGGCGGGTCATCGCCGAAACGATCGACGATGGCGCGGAAGCGCGGCGGAAGCAGCGTCCCCGACAGGCGGCAGATGCGCGCAATCTGCTTGCCGTTCGTCACGGGCATGATGCCCGCGATGACCGGCACGCGAATGCCCGCCGTGCGAATCTTCGCGAGATAGGCGTAGAGGATGTTGTTGTCGAAGAACATCTGGGTCGTAAGGAAGTCGAGCCCCGCATCGACCTTCGCCTTCGTGTGGGCGATGTCGTCCTTCAGGTGAGCGCATTCGGGGTGTCCCTCCGGGTAGCACGCACCGCCGAGGCAGAAGCCGGGATGGTCGCGCTTCAGGAACTCGACCAGTTCGACGGCGTGGTGGAAGTGTTCGGGCGAGGGGAAGTCAGTCGCCGGGGGAATGTCGCCGCGCAGGGCGAGGATGTTCTCGATTCCCGCCGAGGCGAGTTTCGCCGCTTCCGCCGCGACGCCCTCCCGCGTTGCCATCACGCACGTGAGGTGGGCGAGCGCCGTCACGCCGCAGGCGTTCTGCACGTAGGAGGCGACGGCCGAGGTGTTCACGCTCGACGAGCCGCCCGCCGCACCGTAGGTCACGGAGATGAACGCCGGCCTTTCGACGGCGAGTTCCGTCACCGCCTTCTTCACCGGCTCAAGCGGCGCATCGCGCTTCGGTGGAAAGACCTCGAACGAAACGGTCGGCTTTCCCGTGGCGAGTATGTCACGTATCTTCATGGCTGTTCAATCGTATGATTCGCTGGTTTGAGGAACCCTTGAATGCGAGGGAAATGTCCTTCTTCGCCTCAAGGAAAGGCCCGTCGACGAGAACGTCGACAAAGGAAAGGAATTCGTCCGTCACGTCCGTCCGCCAGCGGGAAGGGGACTTGAGGTCGGATTCAAGGACGCACCCCGTGTAGACCCAAAGCGTCTTCGTTGCGCCGAAGCGGGCGCGGAAGCGGCGGAGGAACGGCACGAGCGCGCGCTGGTTGGTCGGCTCCATCGGCTCGCCGCCGAGGATTGTGAGCCCCGAGACGAACGACGGCTCGAGCGCGGCGAAGATCTCCGCCTCCGTCGCGGTCGTGAACGGCTTGCCGTAGGCGAAGTCCCACTGGTCGGGATTGAAGCATCCCTTGCAGTGATGGGTGCAGCCCGAAACGAAGAGGGAGACGCGAACTCCCTCTCCGTTGGCGATGTCGCACGTTCTGATTGAGGCGTAGTTCACGGCTACGAGACGTGCAGGACGCGCTCCTTGATTTCCTGCGTGCGGCCCTGGTTCCAGAACTGGCTGCCGATGTAGCCGCACGTCCGCCGTGCCACGTTGAGCTTCGACTCGTCCGTGTTGCCGCACTTCGGACACTTCCAGATGAGTTTTCCGCTCTCGTCTTTCACGATCTCGATTTCGCCGTCGAAGCCGCAGACCTGGCAGTAGTCGCTCTTCGTGTTCAGCTCGGCATACATGATGTTGTCGTAGATGAACTGCATGATCGAGAGGACGGCCTTGAGGTTGGTCTGCATGTTCGGCACTTCGACGTAGGAGATTGCGCCGCCCGGTGACAGCCGCTGGAACTTCGCCTCCGTCGCCAGCTTGCGGAAGGCGTCCACCTGCTCCGTCACGTGGATGTGGTAGGAGTTCGTGATGTAATTCCTGTCCGTCACGCCCCTGATGATGCCGAAGCGCTTCTGCAGGCACTTGGCGAACTTGTAGGTCGTGGATTCGAGCGGCGTTCCGTAGAGCGAGTAGTCGATGTTCTCCTCCGCCTTCCACTTCGCCGTGAAGTCGTTGAGCCGCTGCATGATCTCGAGGCCGAGTTTCTCGCCCTCCGGCTCGGTGAGCTTCTTGCCGATGAGCGCGTAGACGCATTCCCAGAGCCCGGCGTAGCCGAGCGAAATCGTCGAGTAGCCGCCGTGCAGGTACTTGTCGATCGTCTCGCCCTTCTGAAGGCGCGTCAGCGCACCGTATTGCCACAGGATCGGTGCGGCGTCCGAGAGCGTCCCCGTGAGGCGTTCATGGCGGCACTGCAGGGCCTTGTGGCAGAGTTCGCACCGCTCCTCGAAGATCGACCAGAAGCGGGGCATGTCGCCGTGCGCCGAGAGCGCGGCGTCCACGAGGTTGATTGTCACGACGCCCTGGTTGAAGCGCCCGTAGTATTTCGGCTTGCCGTGTTCGTCGACGTAGGGCGTGAGGAACGAGCGGCAGCCCATGCACGTGTAGCAGTGACCCTCGCCGTTCTTGTCCACCTTGTATTCGAGCATCTTCTTCTCGGAGATGTAGTCCGGCACCATCCGCTTCGCCGTGCATTTCGCCGCGAGTTCGGTGAGATACCAGAACTTCGAGCCCTCGCGGACGTTCTGTTCCTCGAGCACGTAGATGAGTTTCGGGAAGGCGGGCGTGATGTAGACGCCCTGCTCGTTCTTCACGCCCAGAATGCGCTCGTTCAGGACCTCCTCGATGATCATCGCCAGGTCGTCGCGCTCGCGCTCGTCGCGGGCTTCGCCGAGATACATGAAGACGGTCACGAACGGGGCCTGACCGTTCGTCGTCATCAGCGTGACGACCTGATACTGAATCGTCTGCACGCCTTTCTGGATTTCCTTGCGCACGCGCTTCTCGACGATTCTCCCGAAGGCCTCAGGCGACATCTTGACGTTCGCAATCTCGCACTCCTTCTGGAGTTCCTTCGCAATCGCCTTGCGCGAGACCTCGACGAACGGGGCGAGGTGGGTGAGGGAGATGGACTGCCCGCCATACTGGTTCGAGGCGACCTGCGCGATGATTTGCGTCGCGATGTTGCAGGCGGTCGAGAAGCTCTTTGGCTTTTCAATCATCGTACCCGAAATCACCGTGCCGTTCTGCAGCATGTCCTCGAGGTTCACGAGGTCGCAGTTGTGCATGTGCTGGGCGTAGTAGTCCATGTCGTGGAAGTGGATGATGCCCTCGCGGTGCGCCTGCACGACGTCCGTCGGCAGGAGCAGCCGCGCCGCGATGTCCTTCGAGACCTCGCCCGCCATGTAGTCGCGCTGAACCGAGTTGATCGTCGGGTTCTTGTTCGAGTTCTCCTGCTTCACGTCCTCGTTGTTGCACTCGATGAGCGAAAGCACCTGCTTGTCGGTCGTGTTCGCCTGACGGAGGAGATTCTGCTTGTAGCGGTAGGTGATGTATTTCTTCGCGATTTCGTACGCCCCCATCTCCATGATCTTCGTCTCGACGACGTCCTGAATCTCCTCGACCGTCATCGCGCGATCCCGCGCCGCGCACACGCCCGCCACCTCGTCCGCAATCAGCTTGATGCGCCCTTCGGAAAGCGCGTCCTTGTAGTCCACCGCCTGCGAGGCCTTGCGGATTGCATTCTCGATCTTGGTGACGTCAAACGCCTTTTCTTCGCCGCTGCGCTTGATGATCTTCATTGTTTTCATTCGAAATCTGTTCCTTTTTCGTCAAATTCACTTCGTTTGCGTCGGGCGAAATCCACTCCGCCGCGACGGACATATCATACCACATTTCAGACTTACCGCGCAAGGGGGAAAGTGTCAAAATATTCAACCTATTGTGTTGACAGTCAAAACATAACACAATCTGTTGTATAATGTGCATTTAACGACGGAATTTGGGTTTTCTGTATTTTCGCTCATTCCCCGTACGGGGGAGTTTTGCTATAATACGCACACCATGCTTTCTTTTGTCCACATTCTGCTTTTGTCGGCGACCTTGCTTTCTGTTCAGAAAGGGGGCGTCGTTCTTGAACTAGATTCCAACACGAAGACAATTGATCCGGGGCGAAGCGTCTTTGTTACGCTAACCTTGAAAACCCCACCGTCAATCACGGTTGCCCCGCCGGACTTGCGGTCGCGTGTCCGTGGGTTTTCGCTTGCGGAAGATTTTGTCGGCGAGCCTGTCTCGCAGTCGGATGGTTCCGTCGTTCAGACAGTTAACTGGAAATTCATTCCCGAACCGTGTGCCGACGAATATAAGATAGCCCCGTTTGCGGTGGTTCCGAAAGGATTGTCTGATTTGGGTTTTGTGGCGGGTCCCGTTTATTTTGAAAGGCCGCCGGTGCGTGAAACCGTGACGGGTGGCTTTGAAGTCGATCCGCAGAAGGACTTGCCGCCGCTGAGCTGGAAGCTGGTGGGTTTTGGAGCGTTGCTGCTTGTATTGCTCGGTGGAGTCCTGACGGGCGTGTATTACCTTGTGAGGTATCTTGCACGGCGCGTGAAGGAACATCGAATGAGCCCGATCGAACGCGCGTGGGCTGAATTGGACAGGCTCTTGAAGCGCGAACTGCCGCGCCGGGGAAAGTTCAAGGATTTCTACGTTGAGTTGACGCTGGTCGTTCGCCGCTACATTCAGCGGAAGTACGGTATTCGCGCACCGAACTTGACGACGGAGGAGTTCTTCGCGGAAGTGCGCAAGTCGGAACATTCGCAGGGTGCGCAGCCGAAAGGTCTGGAAGGCTTTCTTGAATCCGCCGACATGGTGAAGTTTGCGGGAGTTGAGGCGACGGCTGAAATGGTCTCGTCTGCAACGGAAAGCGCACGGAACTATCTGAGGAATGACTGGAGCGGAGAGTAAGCCGCAGAAGTGCGCCAAGCGGCGGGGATGAACGCGGACGGATTCCCCACGGACACGCGGGCGTATTTTGTGATATAATTTGCGCATGGCCGAAAAACAGCATATTGCACTGCCGCTGAAGTACCGCCCGATGACGTTCGACGATGTCGTCGGGCAGGAGCACGTCGTCACGACGCTCCGCCACGCAATCGCGGCGAAGCGCATCGCGAACGCCTACCTGTTCGTCGGTCCGCGCGGCATCGGCAAGACGACGCTCTCGCGCATTTTCGCGAAGGCGCTGAACTGCCAGTCGCCGAACGGGGTCGAGCCGTGCGGGAAGTGCACAAACTGCGAGGAAATTGCGGCGGGGCGTTCGCTGGACGTGACGGAACTCGACGCGGCGAGCCACAACAAGGTGGACGACGTGAAGCCGATCATTGAGTCGGTGCAGTTCAAGCCGGCGACGTCGCGCTACAAGATCTACATCATCGACGAATGCCACATGCTGTCGAACGCGGCGTGGAACGCCCTCCTGAAGACTCTTGAGGAGCCGCCTGAATACGTGCGCTTCATCTTTGCGACGACGGAAGGCGACAAGGTCCTGCCGACGATTGTCTCGCGCTGCCAGCGGTTCGACCTGCGGCGCATCCAGACGAACGACATCGTTTCGCGCCTGAAGCACGTCTGCGCCGGCGAAGGCATTGACGCGGAGGAGGATGCGCTTCTCGCCATTGCCCGTGGCGCGGAGGGTGGTATGCGCGACGCGCTTTCGTCCCTCGACCAGTTGATTTCCTTTCGCGGCGACAAGGTGACGGAAGAGGACGCGCTCGGCGTATTCGGGCTGGTGAGCCGTGCGGCGCTCGAGACCCTGGCGGGCGCGATTCTCAAGGGCGACGTGAAGACGATCCTTCAGTCCATCGAGACGTTCGATTCCGCCGGAAAGAACATGCGGCGGCTTGCGGGCGAACTCCTCCAGCACTTCCGCAACCTTGTCGTCCTGCAGGCGCTCGGCCCTGAGTCGAAGTCGCTCGAGGCGACGGCGGAGCAGATAAAGACGCTGACGGAGCAGTGCAGGGGACTGGATGCGGGGCGGGTCTTCCGCGTGTGCGACCAGATTGCGGAGATGGAGGACAAGCTCCGCTACGCGCTCAGCGTGCGGACGCTGATTGAGATGTCGCTCATTCGGGCGAGCCGCATTGCGACGACGGCGACGATTGAGGAGCTGATGCGGGCTGTCCGCGCATTGAAGGAAAGCGGCGGGGAGAAGCCCGCGCCGCCCGTGCCGCCCGTACGCCGCGCACCCCGCGAACTGCCGGAGCCGCCGCCGCCGACTCCACCGCCGCCGCCTGCGCCGGCGCGGACGCTTCCGCGTGAGGAGATTCTGGAAGATCCGCGCCTGAACGAGGTTCTTGAAATCTTTCCGGGTTCGGAAGTCGTTGAAGTAAAGGAGGGTCACAAATGATGAGCTGTGGTTGGCTTTGGATGTATCTCGGCGCGTTCCTCATGCTGATGGAACTGTTCGCGCCCGGATTCGTCGTCTTTTTCTTCGGGCTTTCCGCCGCGACGGTCGGCGTGTGCCGCTTCGTTTTCGATGCGGCGTTTACGCTGACGTGGCAACTCGCGGCGTTCTCGGTCTTTTCGGTTCTCTACCTCATCTTCCTGCGGCGGTGGATGACGCGGCTCTTCTGCGGCGACAGCGTGACGGCGAAAGCCGATTTCAACAACGAGACGGTCGGGCGCGTCGGGAAGGTGACGGAGGCGATTCGTCCGCCGCTTTCGGGGCGCGTGCTGATTGGCGACGCGGAGTGGACGGCGGTTGCCGAGTCCGCCATCGAAGCCGGGGCGGACGTGAAGGTCGTCGCGCAGTCGAACATCACAATGAAGGTTGAAGCAATATGAAACGAATACTCCTTTTTCTTGTCACGAACCTCGCGGTGCTGATCACCCTCTGCATCGTCACGAACATTCTCTGCGTCTTCCTCGGCCCGAGCGTCGCCGAAGTGATTGGCGAGCGGTGGGCGGATCTTGCGATATTGGCCTTCGTCTACGGCTTTGTGGGTGCGTTCATCTCGCTTCTGCTCTCGAAGCCGATTGCGAAGTTCGCCTGCCGCGCACGGACGATTGACGGCTCGGAAGGGGAGGCGGAACGCTGGCTTGTCTCGACGGTGGAGGACTTGGCTCGCCGGGCGAACGTGAAGACGCCCGAAGTCGCCATCTATCCCGGTGCGGCGAATGCGTTCGCGACGGGGGCGTTCCGCAATCACGCGCTCGTCGCCGTCTCGACGGACATCATGGGGCAGATGTCGCGGGAGGAACTCCGCGCCGTACTCGGTCACGAGATGAGCCACGTGGCGAACGGCGACATGGTGACGCTCACGCTCGTGCAGGGCGTCCTGAACGCCTTCGTCATCTTCTTCTCGCGGGCGATTGCCTCGATTCTCGCCAACGCGGGGAATGGAGAGGGGAATCGCCGCCGCTCCAACGGGGGCATCTACTTCCTGACGGTTCTCGTGCTGGACATCGTGCTCGGCATTCTCGCCTCGCTCGTCGTCTTCGCCTTTTCGCGGCGGCGCGAATACGCGGCGGATGCGGGGTCGGCGCGGTTGCTCGGCTCGCCGTCGCCGATGATCGCCGCGCTGCGGCGGCTCGGCAACCTCCAGCCCGGCGTTCTGCCGGATTCGCTGAAGGCGATGGGCATTGCCGAGGGCGATCGCAAGACGTCAATCTGGGCGACGCACCCCTCGCTTTCCGACCGCATCGCGGCGTTGCAGAACCTCGGCGTGTCGTCCTTCGCCTGATGAGATGAGCGCGAAGATTCTGCTTGTCGATGATGAGGCCGCGCTTCGCCGAGGTTTGAAGACGCTCCTTGAGGGCGAGGGCTACGAAGTCCGCACGGCGCGGAATGGCGACGAGGCGTTGGCGGTTTTCGAGTCGGAACGCCCCGACGTCGTCCTTCTCGACGTCATGATGCCGCGCAAGAACGGCTACGCCGTCTGCACCGAGATTCGCGCCAGGAACTGCCACACGCCCGTTCTCTTCCTGACGGCAATGTCGTCGGACGTCGATCAGCTTCGCGGCTTCGGCGTGGGGGCGGACGACTACATATCGAAGTCGGCGGCCTCGTCGATTCTGCTTGCGCGCGTTCGCCGCGCACTCGACTGGGTGAAGGCGCGGCACGACGCGGCGGTCGCCCCGCGAACGCTCGAAGCGGACGGCATCGTCATCGACTTCGACGGACTCACCGTGCGCGGCGATGGACTGGACGAGCGGCTGACGAAGACCGAGGCGGACTTCCTCTGGCTCTTGCAGACGGAACGCGGCAAGGTCTTCAGTTATGACGAGATTTTCGACGTCCTTCGCGGACAGGGCTACGCAGGGAGCGAGGAGACGCTTTACGTCCACATGAGCCGCCTGAAGCGTAAGTTGGGGCGGTTCGGCCATCGGCTTCAGAACGAGCGCGGCATCGGATATGCGCTTTTGCCGTGATGAAAGGTCTTGTATGAAACGGAATCGGGGAATGGATGACGAGGAAGGTGTCGCCTACCTCTCGTTTGCCCAGCAACAGGAGGCGGCTTCAAGCGGTGAAGGCTGGCTGCAGTGTCGCTACTATTCGGAGGACGGCACGAGCGTTCGTGAGCACCTTTCCTTCAAGGAGGTGTTCGACATCTGTCCGTTTGAGGTCGGGGTGAACCACACGGCGGAACGCAGAGACTACAAGGTTCGCTTCGGGAAGGTCGTGCGTCTTCTGGAACTTGAGGAACTTCTGCCGCGTCCGTTTGTTTCGCTCTCGAATGGCGAAATGCGCCGCGTCCTCTTCGCCCGCGCCCTCCTGAAAGGCCCGAGGAAACTCGTTCTCGACGACCCCATGGCGGGACTTGACCCCGAACGCCGCGAACGCTTCAAGAAGATCGTGAGCGCACTTTCGCGGGATGGCGTTGAGGTGGTTTTGCGTGTCCGCAACCGCGACGAACTTCCCGTCTCGTTCGGCGGGAAGGGGAAGTCCGATTCGGGCGCGAAGGTGACCGCGCCGCGCCGTGCCGACAGAATTGTGCTCCACTCGTCCAAGGCGGCCCCGCCCGTCGTGGAACTCCGGAATCTCCGCATCCGTTTCGGCAAGCGGTGGCTCTTCAGGGATTTCAACTGGACAGTCCGTCGCGGCGAACACTGGGTGCTGAGGGGGCGGAACGGCAGCGGCAAGACGACGCTCTTCGCGCTCATCACGGGGGATAGTCCGCTCGGCTACGCGAACGACGTCACCGTGCTCGGTCAGCGTCGCCAACCCGGCGAGGAACTGCGCAAGATTCGCCGTCGGATTGGCATGGTCAGCCCCGAAATGCAGACGTATCTCGGCAAGTCGCCCGAGACTCTTCTGGAGGAAGCGCTGGCAACCGAGCCGGACTTGCTCTTGTTGGATGAGCCGTGCCTGAATTTGAACGCGGCGGAATCGCGGCGACTTCTGCGGCGCGTCTCGACTTGGCTTCGCGCCCATCCGAAGACGACGGCGATTTGCATCGCCCACCGCGCCGACCACGTTCCGCCGGGCTTTGAGCACCTTCTGGAACTCAAGTGAATTTGCCCTCGGTCTGCAAAAGGGCTATCGTAACAGGCGGTAGCCCCAGTATCCGAGGAGTTCCTTGAAGAGCGCCGTGTTGCGGGCGAATGCGTCCGCATCCGGCAGGAAGTCGCGTCCCGAAAAACGCCGCTCGTTCGCGAGCGTGTGCTCGTAATCGGTGGCGACGGGAACGACCTCGACCTCCGGCGCATATTTCGCGAAGAAGAGCATCGCCCGCCTCATGTGCCACGCGCTCGTGACGAGCAGGATGCGAGGCTTTTCCGCCTTTAGTTTCGTATGCAGGAGTTTCGCGGTGAACTTGATGTTTTCCTCGGTGTTCCGCGAGACATTCTCCGACCAGATTGCCGCATTGGGGATTCCGTAGTTCGCCAGGAACACGGCTTCGCTTTCGGCGACGCCCGTTCCCGTCGGGATGACGGCGGGAGCCTTGCCCGCCTTCCAGAGCCGAGCGGCGCACCACGCGCGGTCGGCGCTTGCGAACATTTCCGCCCCGTAGCCCGGCAGGACGTGCCCGGCCATGCCGCCGCCCAGCACGACGATGGCGTCCGCCGTCGGCAGCTCGCTCATCGGACGCGGCGGATAGTGAGATTCGAGCGGACAGCCAATCCAGCGGCTTGGGAAGATCGAGAACCAGAACCACAGCCAGACGACCGCCGCGACCTTCGCGGCGGTCGCGCACTTCCGCCAGCCGATTCGGGTGAGGATTGCGCCGGCGAGCAGTCCGAGCAGACCGAGCATCAGCGGGTTGAGAAAGATGAAGACAATCTTGTTGATGAAAAACATAATACGTTCAGTTCCTTTGAGTTGGGTTGGTTTGAAGTAAATCGGGACGGACTTCTTCCGTCAGTTTCCGCGCCTCGCTCCGTTTCCAGGCGTCTGCCCGGCGGTGGTCGCCGTCAATCAGGACTTGTGGCACGGCCATGCCGCGAAAGACTGGCGGGCGCGTATACTGGGGGGCTTCGAGCAGCCCCTCGCGACCGAAGCTCTCGCTCGCCGTCGCGGCGGGTCCGCCGCCGAGTACGCCGGGAATCAGCCGCACGGCGGCATCGACCATGGCGGCGGCGGCGAGTTCGCCGCCCGTCATCACGAAGTCGCCGAGCGACACCTCGTCCGTCGCGAGCGTGCGAATCCGCGCGTCGAAGCCCTCGTAGTGACCGCACATGAAGACGAGTTTGCGCATCGCGGCAAACTCCTCCGCAAGCCGCTGGTCGAAGCGGCGACCCGAGGGGGCGGTCATTACGACGCGCACGTCGGGGGGAAGGGGACGCACCGCGCCAACGCGGCTTTCAACCGCCTCGAACCACGGTTCGCACTTCATGAGCATGCCGGGTCCGCCGCCGTAGGGGCGGTCGTCCACCGTGCGCCGCCTGTCGTGCGCGTAGTCCCTGAGATCGATTACGTTGATCTGACACACGCCTTTCCTTACGGCGCGCGCCACCATCGACTGCTCGAGGAATCCTCGGAACATTCCCGGCTGGACGCTGATGATGTCAATCTCAAGCATTGTCGAATGTTCTCCTCTCGATGAAGAACACCTTGTCGCCCACGCGGCAGCGCGGCGCCTTGAAGGTAATCCACGTGCCTTTTGCGGCGACGGCGGGCGATTCCTCGTCGCGGCGGAGTTCGCCGACCCTCATCTCGACGACGCCCGTCGTCGAGCCGTGGATCTGGATCTCGTCCCCGACGGCGAGCGGGTGGTCTTGGATCTTCACCTGTGCAATGCCCGCCTTGAGAAAATAGTCGATCACGATGCCGACGTGCCGCTTGACCGTCGTCGCGAGCGAGTCCTCGCTGTCCGTGAACTGGTTCGCCCCGGGACGGCCGAAGTAGAGCCCCGGCGCGAATTCGCGGTGGAAGACGCGCTTCACCGACTCCGTGAGTTCGGCGACGAGCTGGGGCGTGTAGGTTCCCTCCGCAACGGCGTCCACGGCGCGGCGATAGGCGGCCGTCACGGTCTTCACGTATTCGGCGTTCCGCGCTCGCCCCTCGATCTTGAAACTCGCAATGCCCGCCCGCATAAGTTGATCGACGAAGCCGAGCGAACAGAGGTCGCGGGCGGAGAGGACGGTGTGCGGCTCGACCTCGAAGGCGGTGTCCGACTCGTGCACGGGGTTGCCGTTCTCGTCCTCGTAGAGATCGACCGCCTTCACGAGGAAGCGGCGGCGGCACGGCTGGACGCATTCGCCGCGACACGCGCTCTTGCCGAATGCGTCGTGGCTCATGAAGCAGCGTCCCGATTCGGCGACGCACTGCGCCCCGTGCACGAAGCACTCGATTTCGACGCCCGACTTGCGGACGATCTGCGCGACTTCGAGAAGTGTGCATTCCCGCGCCAGGACGACGCGCTCCGCCCCCTGGGCGGCGAGAAACTCGACGGCGGCGGAATTGGAAATCGACATCTGCGTCGAGGCGTGGAAGGGAACGCCGTGCTTCTTGCAGAGCGCGGCGACTCCCCAGTCCGAGACGATGAACGCATCCACATACGGTTTCGCCGCGAGGATCGTGCGCTCGACGGACGCCGTCTCGCCCTCGAACATGATGGCGTTCAGGGCAAGGTAGGCGCGAACGCCGCGTTCGCGGCATCGCCGCGCGATTTCGGGCAGGTCGGCGACGGTAAAGTTCACGCCGCTTCGGGCGCGCATGTTGAACGTGCCGAGTCCGAAGTAGACCGCATCCGCCCCGGCGTCGAGCGCCGCCTGCAGACAGGTGAAGTCCCCCGCCGGGGAAAGAATCTCTGGTTTTTCACGCATTCGCGGCATATTATACCATATGGGGCGACACTTGACGGTCGCAACGTCCGTCACATCGTCGCACGGTGATAAGACAAGGTGAATGCGACTCCCCGCTTCGCGGGCAGTCGCATTCACCTTGTCTTATCACCCGTGACACTTGACGGCACGCCTCTTCCCAGCGTACGCCAAAATATGGTATAATACGCGAACACTTGACAAAGTGCGAGTGGGCGAATTGTATACTGGAGTTGCGATGGCAAGACCTAAGAAACCGTTGAAAGATACGGATAAGAAGCCCGGACGAAAGTCGACGAGGGCACGGAAATCGGCGGAAGAAATCGCCGAGTCTGCGGCATTGGTGAAAAAGTCCCGCAAGCGCAAGTCTTCTGCGGAGGATGATGACGATCTTCCCCCTGAAGACGAGGATGTCGAAGAGGCTGACGTCGGGCTGATTGACGCCGACTCGCTTGCGGCGGAGGTCGAACGGCAGGAAGAACACGCACCCGAAAGCGAGGACGAGGCGGATTCGGGGCTGCCCCCCGCTCCGCCGCTGCCGGCGATTGCCGACGAGGACGAGGCGGCGGGCGACGTGGATTCGGTGCTTCCCTCGATGGAGGGGATGTCCATTCTCCGCGAAACCGAACTGAACGACGTCATCAACGACGTGAAGCGTCGGAGCGAGGTGAACGGCGGGTACGTCACCTACGAGGAACTGAACCAGATCCTGCCGCAGAACATCGTCGATGCGATTCAGTCCGACCGCTACCTGAAGATTCTGGAGGCACTGGGCGTTCACGTCATCCGCGAGGAGGACGTGAAGAAGTACATGGAGGCGAAGAACTCGAAGACGGCGGATCCGAAGGCCCGTGCGGCCGAGATGATCGAAGACCCGATTCGCATGTACCTCCACCAGATGGGGCAGGTTGACCTTCTCTCGCGAGACCAGGAGACGTCGATTTGCAAGACGATCGAGGAGGCCGAGGTGAAGACGCGGGATATGTTCAACCGCTTTCTCTTCGCGCCGCCGATGTATGCGGGGCTCCTGAACAAGCTGGAAGGGCAGAGCGAACGCTTCGACCGCATCGTGACGGACAAGTTCGACGAGAACCGCGACGCCTACATGGCGCTGATCCCGGGCTTCCGCAAGGAACTGCGCGAAGTCGAGGCGCGGCTTCGTGAGGCGAGCGGGAATTATCTCGAGACGATTTCGAAAAAGCGTCCCCAGCCGGCCGTGGTGCGCTCGGCGGAGAAGGCGCTTCAGAATGCCCGCAAGGCGGTGCGCAAGTGCTTCGACGAGATGAGTTTCAAGCAGAAAGTCCTTGAGACGCTCTGCGCCGAGGCGGACGAGCGGATCTACCTGCCCTATCGCCAGTGCGTCGCCAAGCAGGCTCAGCTGCTGACAACGAAGGCCTCGAAGAAGCGCGACCGCGACCTGAAGGTTCTCCGCGAGAAAATGGAGAAGCTCGAGGCTCTGTTCGGCATGCCACCGCAGGAGTTCATGGATTGCTTCTCCGAACTGCGCCGCGTCCTGAAGGAGGGTCAGATTGCCCGGACGAAGATGGTTGAGGCGAACCTCCGGCTCGTGATTTCGATCGTCAAGAAATACATGAATCGAGGGCTTTCCTTCCTTGACTTGATTCAGGAGGGCAACACCGGCCTGATGAAGGCCGTGGAGAAGTTCGAATACAAGCGCGGCTACAAGTTCTCGACGTATGCGACGTGGTGGATTCGTCAGGCGGCGACCCGTGCGATTGCCGACCAGGCCCGCACGATTCGCATCCCCGTCCACATGATCGAGACGATCAACAAGCTTGTCCGCACCCAGAAGAAACTCATCCAGAAACTCGGGCGCGAGCCCGCCGAAATGGAGCTCGCCGCCGAAATGGGGATGCCCGTCGACCAGGTGCGAAGCGTCCGCCGCATGGCCCAGCAGCCGATTTCGCTGCAGTCCAAGGTCGGCGACAATGACGACGCGCACTACGGCGACTTCATCCCCGACCTGTCGAGCGAGAATCCGTTCGAGGTCACGGAAGGCCATCTACTGAAGGAGCGTCTGCGTGAGATTCTCGGGACGCTGACCGACCGCGAGAGGCAGGTCGTCGATTTCCGCTTCGGTCTTACCGACGGGTACAGCCGTACCCTCGAGGAGGTCGGGCGGCTGTTCAATGTAACCCGTGAGCGAATTCGCCAGATTGAGGCGAAGGCGCTCCGGAAACTCCGCCATCCGAGCCGGATGAAATCGCTCGGAGATTATCGGAACAACTAACAAAAACAAGAAGAAAGAGAGAAGAGTACCACAATGCAATGCATGAATGAAGTCCTCGCCCTGTTCAAGGGGCAAACCCAGTGCGCCGCGATTACCCTTGCGGTCGGCGCGGCCATCGTCGGTGCGATTGTCGCCGTGGCCCTGTGCAAACTGTTCTGCCGCTGCGGCAAGAAGAACGGCGGCTGCGGTTGCCACGGCAAGTCCCGTCCGCCGCGCCGTCCCGAACCGAAGTTCGAGAAGCGTCATCCCGCCCCGGCGGATGGCAGCGTCGAACTCTACGTCGGCAACCTGAGCTACGACATGACCGAAGACCAGCTCCGCAAGGAGTTTGAGAAGTACGGTCGTGTGAATGCCGTCCGCGTTGTCACGAACCGCTACAACAACCGCTCCAAGGGCTTTGGTTTCGTGCAGATGCCCAACCGTGCGGAAGCCGAAGCGGCGATCAAGGCTTTGGACGAGAAGGAGATTCTCGGCCGCAAGCTGAAGTGCAACGAGGCGAAGAACGTCGGTTAAGCGTTGGCCAAAACAAGGAGTGAGTGCGATGGCCAACGTTTTGATTCCCCTTGCCGACGGATTTGAAGACGTTGAGGCCGTGACGGCGATTGACGTTCTCCGTCGCGGCGGCGTGACTGTCGTCACGGCGTCGATCCACGACCGTCTGGACGTCGTGAGCGCCCACGGAATCACGATGCGGGCCGATGCACTTTTCGCCGAGGCCGAGAAGGAGTCGTATGACGCGATGCTCCTTCCCGGCGGCGGCGAAGGGACGGAGAACCTCCGCACGTGCGAGGCCGTGATTGCGCGCCTTCACCGTCAGAAGGCCGAGGGGCAGTTGCTGTGTGCGATATGTGCCGCGCCGACCATCCTGACGGAAGCGGGCGTCGTTGACGTCGGGTTGCACGTCACGTGCTACCCGACGTGCATGATGGGGCTTGACCGCACGAGTTCAAACGTGCCGGTCGTGGCGGATGGTGACGTGATTACGGGGCAGGCCCCGGGATCGGCGATGCTGTTCTCCCTTGTCGTCCTTCAGGCGCTGATGGGAGCCTCGGTTGCGGGCAAGGTCGCGCGGGGACTCGTGACGGACGTTCTCGAATGAGGCTTTGCGCGGCGATTCTCGCGCTTGCGCCACTGCTGACCTTCGCCAAGACGGAGGTCAGTTTCCTTTTTTCATACGACCCCGACCATCCCGAAGATCCCTCGACGCGGCGCATTCTCGACCTCGCGAAGAGCGAGCGGGAACTTGAGCCCGTGAAGTGGGGCGGACTTGTCCTGCCGGGGGCGGGCGGACGCGCCGCGCTGATGCTGGCCCTCGCCGGCGGAACGGCCCCCGATGTTTACAAAGTGTGGTTTCACATTCTCCGGCACGACGTTTCGCAGGGCTTCGTCTATCCGCTTGACGAGTGGGTCTCGCCCGAACCGCCGAAGGATCTGTGGGATCGGGTGCGCACGTCGGACGGTCACGTGTGGGCGCTCCCGACGCCCGCCGCCGCCTATTACGGCATCGTCTATCGCAAGGATCTCGTGCGTGCGGCGGGGCTTGACCCCGAATCGCCGCCGCGCACGTGGAGCGCGTTCAGGGACTGGTGCGTGAAACTGACGCGGCCGGGCTGCCGCGCCTTTGCGATTGAGAATCGTCCCTGGGGATTCCTGCCGTGGGTGCAGTCCGCCGGGGGCGATGTCATCCGCGAAATCGGTACGAACGGCGCATACGAGGCGTGTTTCGACAGTCCGGCGGCGTTGCGTGCGGCGGGTTTCCTTCAGGATCTCGTGCGACTGGAGGTCGTGCGCGGCTTGCCGACGCTTTCCGTCGCCGATGATGTCGGGCGGCTTTTCGTCTCGGGCGAAATCGCGGCGGTTTTCGGTGGCGACGACCTCGTGCGGCGGCTTACCGAGACGCTCGCCTTTCCGCCCGACCTGATCGGACTCATGCCGTTCCCGGCGGCGGACGACGGCGGCATCCGCGTCCTTCAGGCGCACCGCCACTTCTATGCCATGAGCGACTCCGCCGGGCGGCGTCCGAAGGCCGACCGCGACCTGATCTTCCGGTGCCTTCAGGCTCTTGCCGATCCCGCACTGGCGGACGAGGAAACGCGGCGGAACGTGGCGGAGGGGCGCACGATGTGGTGCAATCCGAAAGACCTTGCGCGACTGGGCTTTAAGGACGAACTGAACGCCATCCCGCCGGGAATCCGCGAGATGTATGCCGACCTCGAAGCGGGGCGCATTCGCGCCGTCACCGAACCGTGGGTCGGTTTCTGGCAGGCGGCGAGCGACCTGATGCAGCGGCGTTTCCTGGGCATTCTCCTTTCGGATTCGGGCAGGGACTTCGACTGCGCGGCGGCTCTCGCATCCATTACGCGGGACGCGAACCGAGGGCTGATGTTCGACAGCGACACGTCACGCATCGAGCGGGCGCGACCGTGTGCGCGAATCATCCTCGGCGCGTTCCTGGCCTGCCTCCTGATTTGCGCGGCACTTCTCCGGCGCGCCGTTCGGCGGAAGCGTCCGACGCAATCCGCCGCGCAGACGACGGAAGGAAAGCACCGCGTCGCCCCGTGGCTTTTCCTTGCCCCGGCGATTCTCTCCATCCTCCTGTGGAGTTATTATCCGCTCGTTCGCGGTGCGGTGATGGCGTTTCAGGATTACCGCATCGTCGGCGCGGCGGATTGGGTCGGGCTTGACAACTTCATCCGCGTGGCGACGGATTCAGGTTTCTGGCTGGCGTGGCTGCGGACGCTTGAATATGTTGTAATCACGCTTCTCCTCGGGTTCATCTCGCCGATTCTTTTGGCGGTGATGCTGTGCGAGATTCCACGCGGCAAGGTCTTCTTCCGCTTTCTCTACTTCCTGCCACATCTGACGAGCGCACTCGTCGTCACGCTTCTCTGGAAACTCATGTTCGACCCGACGGAGAACGGAATCCTCAACCAGGTTCTTGCCGCGTTCGGGATTGCGCGGCATTCGTGGCTTCTCGACCCCGCCTGGGCGATGGTCTGCTGCATCCTGCCGGGCGTGTGGGCGGGGGCGGGCATCAGTTCGCTCATCTACATTGCCGCGCTCGGCTCATTGCCGCAGGACTACTACGAGGCGGCGGCGATTGACGGCGCGGGCATCCTCAGCCGCTTCCGCCACGTCACCTTCCCCCAGCTTGCGCCACTCATGGTCATCAACTTCGTCGGGGCGTTCATCGCGGCGTTTCAGGGGATGGGATCGATCTTTCTGCTCACCTTTGGCGGCCCCGGCGACGCGACGCAGGTTCTTTCGCTTCAGATTTGGAAGGAAGCCTACAATAATCTCCGCTTTTCGACGGCAACGACGATGGCGTGGTTCTTGGGTGTGGCCCTTATCGGCTTCACTTATCTCCAGATCCGCTTCCTTCGCCGCGTCGAGTTCCGTATAGACAACCGCCGCGGAATTTGATGCGGGTTCTGATGGTTGAAATAAACATCACTGATGTTTGGGGTAAACATCACTGATGTTTGGGTCAAACATCAGTGCACTTTGGGTCAAACATCAGTGATGTTTTTTAGCCCAATAAATAAAGGGGTTGCGGCGAGTGAAGCCG